>NZ_JAFGYJ010000008.1:0-174242 GCF_017490805.1 Pseudomonas sp. 43(2021) | reverse complement strand
TCGGGCATGTCGACATGCTGGTGAGCAAGGCCGCGCAGGTGCAGGTGTGGCCGTTGGTGGAGCGTTGGCTGCGGGATCCGCTGGTGCCGGTGCATGCGTCCACGGTGATGGTGGAGCCTGTGCCCGCGAAAGGGCCGAAACAGGCAAAACACAACTGACTGCCTGGTCCCGGATGACTGCAATGGGCTCTACGGTGTAGCCTTGGACGATACCCGCTTTCGTTGTGACTGACAGGAGCTTCCCATGCAGCATTACGTAACGCCCGACCTGTGTGACGCCTACCCTGACCTGGTGCAGGTGCTGGAACCGATGTTCAGCAATTTCGGCGGCCGCGATTCGTTCGGCGGCCAGATCGTCACCATCAAGTGCTTCGAAGACAACTCGCGGGTCAAGGAGCAGGTCGAGCTCGATGGCAAGGGCAAGGTCCTGGTCGTGGATGGTGGTGGCTCGCTGCGTCGAGCACTGCTCGGTGACATGCTTGCCGAAAAGGCTGCCAGAAACGGCTGGGAAGGCCTGGTGATCTATGGCTGCGTGCGTGACGTCGACGTGCTGATCCAGACCAACGTCGGCGTGCAGGCCCTGGCCAGCCACCCGATGAAGACCGACAGGCGCGGCATCGGCGAGCTCAACGTGCCAGTGACCTTCGCCGGGGTGACCTTCCGCCCGGGCGAGTACGTGTATGCAGACAACAATGGCGTGCTGGTCTCGCCAAGCCCGTTGAAAATGCCGGCGTGATGCGCCGACCGCGCTGATGGAGCTTTGATGTTCGAGGAAGACAACGCGCAGTGGGGGCTGGTACACGCCCTGGTGCTCGATGGCAAAGGCGGCGCGCGCTCGATTGCCCGTACCGAGCTGGACGACTTGCAACTGCAACCCGAGCAGAGCCTGTGGCTGCACTGGGACCGCAGCCATCCGCAAACCCGCACCTGGCTGCTGCGCGACAGCGGCCTGAGTGCGTTCGCCTGCGAGCTGTTGCTGGAAGAAAACACCCGGCCGCGCCTGCTGCCCATGGCCGATGAGCAGCTGTTGCTGTTCCTGCGCGGGGTCAACCTCAACCCGGGTGCAGAGCCCGAGGACATGGTCTCGGTGCGCATCTTCGCCGAGGCGCAGCGGGTCATCTCGCTGCGCCTGCGGCCGTTGCGCGCCAGTGACGAGATTCTCCAGCAGCTTGAAGAGGGCAGGGGCCCGAAATCGGCTTCCGAGCTGTTGCTGCTGATGGGCGAACTGCTGACCGAAAAGGTTCAGGGCCTGGTAAGCGACCTGTCCGAACTGGTCGACCTGGAGGAAGAAAAGGTTGAATCCGACGAACGGTACACTCCGGAGAACGGCTGCCTGCAGCAGATCCGCCGGCGTGCCGCCGGTCTGCGGCGTTTCCTTGCTCCTCAGCGGGAGATCTACGCCCAGCTGTCGCGTAGCAAATGGAGCTGGTTCGTCGATGCCGACGCCGATTACTGGAACGAGCTGAACAATAGCCTGATCCGCTACCTCGAAGAGCTGGAGCTGACCCGCGAGCGGGCCGCACTGGTGCTGGAAAGCCAGGATCGCCGGCGCAGCGAGCGGATGAACCGCACCATGTACCGCTTCGGCATCATCACCTGCATCTTCCTGCCCATGAGCTTCATCACCGGGCTGCTGGGCATCAATGTCGGGGGCATCCCGGGGGCGGAAAACCCCTATGGCTTCCTGTTTGCCTGCATCATCGTGCTGGGGCTGGCGGTGGGGCAGTGGTGGCTGTTCCGGCGGTTGCGGTGGGTCTAGAAATGTTCTGCCTGTTCTGGCCTCTTCGCGGGCACGCATTCATTTTGAAACACTCGTCCCAATGCGATGTGTGACCCATCGCCCGGCCATCTCGTCTCTGACTGACACTGCGCGAGGTGCCCATGCACGATCCGTTTGAAGAATCCCTGCGCGACCTGCTCAAGGCGTCACCCTCCGGCAATGACCGGGATGACCGGGACGACGCCGCTTGCCTGGGTCGCGTGCTGAAAACCGCCAACCGCCAGGTTGGCGCAGGTGATCTGTTCAGCCTGCTTGGCCGCTGGAGCCAGGCGCTGCTGATCGCCGTGAACAATGGCGCGGCGCATGTGGCGCCGGTGCGTCGACACTCTTCCCGCAACGCTGCCAACGGCAGCAAAGCAGATAAGGCCGATTGAATATGGAACTCGATCTCTGGACCCAGAGCCTGGTCACCGCCATGACTGCCCTTTGGACCAAGGTAGCGAACTTCATCCCCAACCTGTTCGGCGCGCTGGTCGTGGTGCTGCTCGGTTTCGTGGTGGCCAAGCTGCTCGACACGCTGCTGTCCAAACTGCTGGCCAAGTTCGGCCTGGACCGCCTGATGGCCGGCACCGGCCTGACCAAGATGCTCGGCCGGGTCGGTATCCAGGTACCGATCTCGACCCTGATCGGCAAGATCGTCTACTGGTTCGTGCTGCTCATCTTCCTGGTCTCGGCCGCTGAATCGCTGGGCCTGGAGCGGGTTTCGGCAACCCTCGACATGCTCGCCCTGTACCTGCCGAAGGTGTTCGGCGCAGCCCTGGTGCTGCTGGCCGGCGTGCTGCTGGCCCAGGTGGCCAACGGCCTGGTGCGCGGCGCTGCCGAAGGCATCGGCCTGGAATACTCGGCGGGCCTGGGGCGTATCACCCAGGGCCTGGTGATCATCATCAGCATCTCGGTGGCCATCAGCCAGCTGGAGGTAAAAACCGACCTGCTGAACCATGTGATCGTGATCGGGCTGATTACCGTTGGTCTGGCCGTTGCACTGGCAATGGGCCTTGGCAGCCGCGAAATCGCCGGGCAGATTCTGGCCGGCATCTACGTGCGCGAGCTGTACCAGGTGGGCCAGCAGGTGCGGATTGGAGAGGTCGAAGGGCATATCGAGGAGATCGGTACGGTGAAGACGACACTGCTGACCGATGATGGCGAACTGGTGTCGCTGTCCAACCGCGAGCTGCTTGAACAGCGAGTCAATAGCCGCTAACCGCACAAAGCTGTTAATGTATGCCGCCGCGAAAATCGACCCACGGGGTCGCGCGGCGACATTGACCTGACTGTCGGCCAGATCCGTTTTGAATAAAGTTCATTCGCCGCCCATGCGTTATGACCCCCGCGAGCTCACCGACGAAGAGTTGGTGGCGCGTTCGCATGAGGAGCTGTACCACGTTACCCGCGCCTATGAGGAGCTCATGCGGCGCTACCAACGGACCCTGTTCAACGTCTGTGCGCGTTATCTGGGGAACGACCGTGACGCGGACGATGTCTGTCAGGAAGTCATGTTGAAAGTGCTGTACGGGCTGAAGAACTTCGAGGGTAAGTCCAAGTTCAAGACCTGGCTCTACAGCATCACCTACAACGAATGCATTACCCAGTACCGCAAGGAGCGCCGTAAACGTCGGTTGATGGATGCCTTGAGTCTGGACCCTGTGGAAGAGGCGTCCGAAGACAAGGCTCCGAAGCCGGAAGAAAAAGGCGGGCTGGACAAATGGCTGGTGCATGTGAACCCGATTGACCGGGAAATCCTGGTGCTGCGTTTTGTCGCAGAGCTGGAATTTCAGGAAATCGCCGACATCATGCACATGGGCCTGAGCGCCACGAAAATGCGCTACAAGCGCGCGCTAGACAAGCTTCGGGAGAAATTTGCCGGCCTCGATGAAACTTAGTGGCCTGCAAATATCTCTAACGAACCGGCGAGTTCTGCTAGACTAGCCGTCGAGTTGTCCCCCTTGTTTGTGGTGGGACTGCTTAACTATCACCAGATGGGGATTTAACGGATGAAATTGAAAAACACCTTGGGCTTGGCCATTGGCTCGCTCGTCGCTGCTACTTCTTTCGGCGTTCTGGCTCAAGGCCAAGGCGCTGTAGAAATCGAAGGCAACGTTACCAAGCAGTACTACGACAGCGAACGTAACTTCAAGAACGACGGCACCAATCCTGGTGTTCGCCTGGGCTACTTCCTGACCGACGACGTTTCCCTGGACCTCGGCTACAACGAGACCCACAACGCTCGTGGTGAAGTCTTCAACAAAGACATCAAAGGTTCCAAGACCAAGCTCGACGCCACCTACCACTTCGGTACCGTGGGCGACGCTCTGCGTCCGTACGTTTCCGCCGGTTTCGCTCACGAGAGCCTGGGTCAGGCCACTCGTAGCGGCCGCGACCACTCCACCTTCGCCAACGTTGGCGCTGGCGCCAAGTGGTACATCACCGACATGTTCTTCGCCCGTGCCGGCGTAGAAGCCATGTACAACATCGACAACGGCAACACCGAGTGGGGTCCGACCGTTGGTGTTGGTCTGAACTTCGGCGGTAGCCCGAAGCAAGCTGAAGTCGCTCCGGCTCCAGTTGCCGAAGTGTGCTCCGACTCCGACAACGACGGCGTTTGCGACAACGTCGACAAGTGCCCTGACACCCCGGCCAACGTTACCGTTGACGCCGATGGCTGCCCGGCTGTTGCCGAAGTCGTTCGCGTTGAGCTGGACGTCAAGTTCGACTTCGACAAGTCGGTCGTCAAGCCAAACAGCTACGGCGACATCAAGAACCTGGCTGACTTCATGAAGCAGTACCCACAGACCACCACCACCGTGGAAGGTCACACTGACTCCGTCGGCCCAGACGCTTACAACCAGAAGCTGTCCGAGCGTCGTGCCAACGCTGTCAAGCAGGTCCTGACCCAGCAGTACGGCGTAGAATCCAGCCGTGTTGACTCGGTTGGCTACGGCGAAACCCGTCCGGTTGCCGACAACGCCACCGAAGAAGGCCGCGCTATCAACCGTCGCGTTGAAGCTCAGGTAGAAGCCCAGGCCAAGTAATTGGTTTGAAGCTTGATGAAAAACCCGGCCTCGGCCGGGTTTTTCTTTGCCTGGGATTTGTGGGGTGTGTGTCGGCCCTTTCGCGGGCTTGCCCGCTCCCACAGAGATTGCGCATAGCCTGCGGGATACGACGAACCTGTGGGAGCGGGCAAGCCCGCGAAGGGGCCTTTACAGGCACTGTATCATCCTGCAATTGCCACCAATTCCTGAACCACCTGTTCCCCAACCACCTCCCCAATCACCAATATCGCCGGGCTACGCAAGCCAAACCTCCGCGCATCCTCCACCATCCCCCGCACATCGCTCCTGCACTCCCGCTGCTGTGGCAACGATGCATTCTCGATCATCGCCACCGGCATCCCCGGTGCCATGCCGCCGTCCAGCAACCCTTGGCGTACCTGCTCCAGCCTGGCCACGCCCATGTACACCACCAGCGTCGTCCCGCCCTGGGCCAAGGCCGCCCAGTTCAGCTCGCTGTCGTCCTGGGTATGTGCCGTGACCAGCGTCACGCCTCGGCTCACACCCCGTGAGGTCAGGGAAATCCCGCATTGCGTGGCGCCGGCCAGGCCGGCGGTGATGCCGTTGACCACTTCCACCTCGATGCCATGTCCCTGCAGCCACAGCGCCTCTTCACCGCCACGGCCGAAGATGCACGGGTCGCCGCCCTTGAGCCGTACCACGCAGCGCCCTTGCCGCGCATGGCGCAGCATCAGGCGCTGGATGAACGCCTGCGGCGTAGAGCGGCAGCCGCCGCGCTTGCCCACGGCAATCACCCGGGCCTGCGGGCAATGCTCCAGCACCGCCGGGTTGACCAGGTCGTCGATCATCACCACGGCGGCTTGCTGCAAGGCGCGTACAGCCTTGAGGGTGAGCAGTTCGGGGTCACCAGGGCCAGCACCAACCAGCCAGACTTTTGCATTCATCAGGGTTTCCTCATCGGCAAGGCGCGTTCAGCCCTTTAGCAGGGTGAGCAGCAATATCAGGTTGAACAGCAAGGACAGCAGGGCCAGGGTGCGCCAGACCTTCAACGGCTCGCGCTCCAGCAATGGCCGTGGCCGGCTGGGCAGTTCCTGGCGGTCGCCACGTTCGAGCAGCAGCAACCAGTGTTCGGCGGTTTCGAAGCGTTGCGCCGGGTCGGCTGCCAGCGCCTGCTGCAGGTTGTGCTGCAGCCACTCCGGCAGGTCGGGGCGGTAGCGTGCGGCGTTGACCGGCTGACCGAAGCGCGGCCGCTGGAAGGCCTCCACCTCGCCGTACGGATAGTGGCCGGTCAGCAGGTGATAGAGCGTTACGCCCACGGCATACAGGTCCTGGCGTGGACTGGGCGGCAGGCCGTCGAACGCTTCCGGGGCAATGTATGACGGTGTGCCCGGCAACTCATGCTGCGGGTCTTCGGACAGGCCCGGGCAGTAAGCCAGGCCGAAGTCCAGCAGGCGCAGCTGGCCATCGCTGCCCAGGTGCAGGTTCTCTGGCTTGATGTCGCGGTGCAGCAGGTTGCGCCGGTGCAGTACGCCGACCGCCTGCAGCAGTTGCCGGGCCAGCTCCAGCCACTGCGGCATGGGCAGCGGGCCGTGTTCGGCCAGCAGCGCCGCCAGACTCTGGCCGGGGTATTCGCGCATCACGTAGTACAGGTGCTGGCGCTGGCTGGCTGCGTGCAGTTCGGGGAAGTGCCGGCCAGCGACCCGGCGCAGGAACCACTCTTCCAGCAACAGCCCTTGTGCTGCGCCGGGCTCCTGCTCGCGTGCGGCGGGCAGGGTCTTCAGCAGCCAGGCTTGGCCCTGGCCATCGCGCACCCGGTACAGCAGTGACTGGCGGCTGTGCGAAAGCAGCTTTTCGGCTTGCCAGCCATCGATGGCCTGGCCCTCACGCAGCGGGCCGGGCACCGGCCATTGCTGCAACTGCGCCAGGGTGTCACCCAGGTTGGCTGTGCCCAGTTGCTCGACCTGCACCAGCAAGGCGCTGGCGTTGTCCTGGCTGCCGTTGAAGTGCGCGCTGGCGACCAGGGTGTCGACGGCCAGTTGCAGGTCGGGTTGCTCGCGCAGCACCGCCTGGATGTGCTGGTCGCCCAGGCTGGCCCATACGCCATCACTCAGCAACAGAAAACG
Source organism: Pseudomonas sp. 43(2021) (assembly GCF_017490805.1). Lineage (NCBI taxonomy): Bacteria > Pseudomonadati > Pseudomonadota > Gammaproteobacteria > Pseudomonadales > Pseudomonadaceae > Pseudomonas > Pseudomonas sp. 43(2021). The sequence goes on along the minus strand of NZ_JAFGYJ010000008.1, from coordinate 167,332 downwards.
CTCGCCTGGCTGCAGCTCGCCTTCCAGATAATCCACCAGCAGCTGCTGGTCCAGGCCCAGCGCGCGCTTGAGCACATGCTGCATGCCGGGCTGGTCCCACACATGGTCTTTACTCAGGCACTGCAGGCGCCCGGCGTGCCAGCGATACACGCGGCAGTCGCCTACGTGTGCCAGGGTAAAGCGCCGGCCACGCAGCACCAGCGCGCTGAGGGTGGTCAGCAATGGCTGGCCGTTACCTTGGGCACGCAGCCAGCGGTTCTGCGCCAGCAGCAGGCGGTCGAGAGCCTGGGGCACGCTCCAGGTTGCGGGGGTAGCGTAGTAGTCCAGGGCCAGCGCCTGCAGGCTGGCCCGGGCTGCCAGGCCGCCATCGGCACATTGGCTGACGCCGTCGGCGAGGGCGAACAGGTAGCCCTTGCTGGCGGCCAGCTCCGGCGCCGGGGTAACCAGGCGCAGGGCGTCCTGGTTTTCCTCGCGTGGCCCGGTGGCGCTGGCCTGGGCAAAGCTCAGTTGCAGGCTCATGGCTGTGCCTCAGACCCGCGCCGCGGTAACCGCAGCCGAGCCCCAGGTGGTGCGCCAGCGCTGTTTCACGCCGTGCAGGCCGAACCAGGCCAGCAAGCCCAGGCTGGCGAACAGCCACAGCCCCAGTTGGTAGTCGCCGGTGTGCTGCTTGATGGTGCCAAGCCCGGCCGCCAGCAGGAAGCCTCCGATGCCGCCGGCCATGCCGATCAGCCCGGTCATCACCCCGATCTCCTGGCGGAAGCGTTGCGGCACCAGCTGGAACACCGCGCCATTGCCGGCGCCCAGGCCGAGCATGGCGCTGATGAACAGCGCCAGTGCGGCTGCAGCGCTGGGCAGGTTGAAGCCGACCGCCGCGATGCAGATGGCTGCCACGCTGTACATGCCCAGCAGGGTGCGGATGCCGCCGAAGCGGTCGGCCAAGGCGCCGCCGAGTGGGCGCATCAGGCTGCCGGCGAACACGCAGGCGGCGGTGTAGTAGCCGGCGGTGACCGGGCTCAGGCCATATTGGTCGCTGAAATAGCCGGGCAGGGCGCTGGCCAGGCCGATGAAGCCACCGAAGGTGACGCTGTAGAAGAACATGAACCACCAGCTGTCACGGTCGCCCAGGGCCTTGAGGTAGTCGGCCATGGCTTTTGGCTTGGGCCGCTGCGGAGCATTGCGTGCCAGCAGGGCGAATACCACCAGGGCCAGCGACAGCGGGATCAGCGCAAAGCCGAACACATTGTTCCAGCCAAAGCCTGCGGCCAGCGCCGGGGCCAGCAGGGCGGCGAACACCGTGCCGGAGTTGCCGGCACCGGCAATGCCCATGGCTTTGCCTTGGTGCTGTGGCGGGTACCACTGCGAGGCCAGCGGCAGTGACACGGCGAACGAAGCGCCGGCAAAGCCGAGAAACACGCCCAGCAGCAGCGCTTGTTCATAGCTATGCACGCCCAGGTGCCAGGCAGCGGCGAGGGCGACGATGACTACCACCTGGCCGATCAACCCGGCGGTCTTGGGCGACAGGCGGTCGACCAGCACACCCATGGCGAAGCGCAGCACCGCCCCGGCCAGGATCGGCGTGGCCACCATCAGGCCCCGTTGTTGTGCGCTCAGTTGCAGATCGGCGGCAATTTGCACTGCCAGTGGGCCAAGCAGGTACCAGACCATGAAGCTGAGGTCGAAGTACAGGAACGCGGCGAACAGCGTGGGCACATGCCCGGATTTCCAGAAGCTGGTACTCATCGAACACCTCACTCGGCAATGCAGCGGAACGAAAAAGACGCCGCTACCCACTCCACGGGGGTGGAGGGGAGAGCGACGTCTTTGTCGGGGATTAAGTGGGGCAACCGCCGTTGGCTACCGGTGATATTTGTTCAGCAAGAGATGGGCCAACTCAAGACATGGGGCAACTGTTGGCAGAGGCTGGCATGACATTTTTGTTGCCTGTGAAAGTCTCATGCCAGTCCCGTCACCCCAGCATCTCGTGCATGGCAATGATCTGCTCGGCCACCTGGATCAGCTTCTGCTGCCGGCTCATGGCCTGGCGGCGCATCAGGGTGTAGGCCTGCTCTTCGTTGCAGTCCTTCATCTTCATCAGCAAACCCTTGGCCTGCTCGATGCGCTTGCGCTCGGCCAGTTGCTGGTCGCGAGCAAGCAGCTGCGCCTTCAGCGCCTGGTCACTTTCGAAACGCGCCATGGCCACGTCCAGGATCGGCTGCAGCCGCGCGGCATGGATGCCTTCGACAATGTAGGCGCTGACCCCCGCCTGGATCGCCTGGCGCATCACCCCGGGGTCGTGCTCGTCGGTGAACAGCACGATGGGCCGCGGCTGGTCACGGCTGACCAGCACCACCTGTTCCATCACATCGCGGTCTGGTGAATCGGTATCGATCAGCACTACGTCCGGGCGCACCGTTTCGACGCAGGCGGGCAGGTCGATGGTCAGGTCTGGCGCTTCGATGACCTCGAAGCCGGCCTCGCTCAATGCCGCCTTGAGGCGGCCGAGTTTGCTCCGGGTGTCGTCGATCAGCAGGATGCGCAACATGGTGGTCCCCCTCACGCGCCGACACGGGCATCGGGCAGGTCGCCCAGGGCATGCAGGCTGAAACTGCGGGCATAACCGTAGGGGTCGCTGCCGTCCCAGCGGTTGCCGTCGATCAACAGGCTGCTGCGCATCGGCTGCTCGGGGCAGGCCACGCCCAGGCTTTGCGCTGCCTCGCCATAGAGTGCCAACTGCTGGACCTGGCGTGCCACGCCGAGATAGTCGGGGTCTTCGCGCAGCAGGCCCCAGCGGCGGAACTGGGTCATGAACCACATGCCGTCGGACAGGTACGGCAGGTTGGCCCGGCCGTGGTCGTGCAGGCGCAGGGCGTGCGGATCTTGCCAGTGGTTGCCCAGGCCATCGTGATAGCTGCCGAGCAGGCGCGGTTCGATACTCGCCAGCGGGGTGTCCAGGTAGGCGCTGCCGCTGAGCAGTTGCGCAGTGCTGCGGCGGTTTTCCGGGCTTTGCTCAATGAAGCGGCTGGCCGCGAGGACCGCCTTGATCAGCGCGCGGGCGCTGTTGGGGTATTGTTCGGTGAAGGTGCGGGCGCAGGCCAGGACCTTTTCCGGGTGGTCCGGCCAGATCGACTGGCTGGTGGCCAGGGTGAAGCCTTGGCCCGTGGCCACTGCATCGGCGGCCCAGGGTTCGCCCACGCAGAAGCCGTCGATGCGCCCGGCCTGGATATGCGCGGCCATTTGCGCCGGCGGCACCACCACGCTGTCGACATCGCGCAGTGGGTGGATGCCCTGGCTGGCCAGCCAGTAATACAGCCACATGGCGTGGGTGCCGGTGGGGAAGGTCTGGGCGAAGGTGAGGCGTGCGCCATGCTGGTGCACCAGGCGCGCCAATGCTTCAGGGTTGGTCACGCCTTTGCGTTGCAGGGCCGGGGACAGGTTGATGGCCTGGGCGTTCTGGTTCAGCCCCATGAGCACGGCCATGGCACTGGCCGGTACACCGCCGATGCCCAGGTGCACGGCGTAGACCAGGCCATACAGGCAGTGCGCGGCATCCAGCTCGCCGCTGACCAGCTTGTCGCGCAGCCCGGCCCAGGAACCCTGGCGCTTGAGGTTGAGGGTAAGGCCGTGCTGCTGGGCGAAGCCCTGGGTGGCGGCGACTACCACCGAGGCGCAGTCGGTCAGGGCCATGTAGCCGATGTTCAGGCTGGGCTTTTCCGGCGCGTCGCTGCCGTTGACCCAGGCCAGGGGCGTTGCTCGGGGTACAGTGTTCACAAGGTTCCTCGCCCGTACTGATAAGGCTGTGGGCTTCTTCGGTGCAACCGATGTGCCATCTGGCTTCATCGCCGGTAAGCCAGCTCCCGCAGGTACAGCGCAGGTTTCAGCCCTTGTGTTGTCCCTGTGGGAGCCGGCTTGCCGGCGATGGGCTGCGCAGCAGCCCCACGATTTGCTGTCATGCCAGCCCCACGCTGGCTATAATCGCCCCCTCACTCACCCCGAGCCTTGCCCGCCCATGTATACCCTGGCCCGCCAGCTGCTGTTCAAGCTTTCCCCGGAAACCTCCCACGACCTGTCCCTGGACCTGATCGGCGCCGGTGGCCGTCTCGGCCTCAACGGCATGCTGTGCAAGCAGCCGGCGGCTTTGCCGGTTACGGTCATGGGCTTGAACTTCGCCAACCCGGTGGGCCTGGCGGCCGGCCTGGACAAGAACGGCGCGGCCATCGACGGTTTCGCCCAGCTGGGCTTCGGCTTCGTCGAAATCGGCACCGTCACCCCGCGCCCGCAGCCGGGCAACCCCAAGCCACGGCTGTTCCGCCTGCCGGAGGCTACGGCCATCATCAACCGCATGGGCTTCAACAACCTGGGCGTTGATCACCTGCTTGGCCGGGTGCGGGCTGCGCGTTACAACGGCGTGCTGGGCATCAACATCGGCAAGAATTTCGACACTCCGGTGGAGCGTGCCGTCGATGACTACCTGATCTGCCTGGACAAGGTGTACACCGCCGCCAGCTACATCACGGTCAACGTCAGTTCGCCAAACACCCCGGGCCTGCGCAGCCTGCAGTTCGGCGATTCGCTCAAGCAGTTGCTCGATGCCCTGGCCGAGCGCCGCGAGCAGCTGGCCGGCACGCATGGCAAGCGCGTGCCGCTGGCAATCAAGATTGCCCCGGACATGAGCGATGAAGAAACCGCCCTGGTGGCCGCCGCACTGATGGAATCGGGCATGGATGCGGTGATCGCCACCAACACCACGCTGGGGCGTGAAGGTGTCGAAGGGCTGCCGTACGGTGGCGAGGCGGGCGGCCTGTCGGGCGCGCCGGTGCTGGAGAAGAGCACCCATATCGTCAAGGTGCTGGCGGGTGAGCTGGGCGGCAAGCTGCCGATCATTGCCGCGGGTGGCATTACCGAAGGCCGCCATGCCGCCGAGAAAATCGCTGCCGGGGCGAGCCTGGTGCAGATATACTCCGGCTTCATTTACAAGGGGCCGGCGTTGATTCGCGAGGCGGTGGACGCTATCGCAGCAATGTCCAGGTAACCTGACAGGCCAATGCGCGGGTAAACCCGCTCCTACTGGTATTGCACAGCGCTTGAAGGCAGCAGGGCATCTGTGGGAGCGGGTTTACCCGCGAAAGGGCCGGTGCATTTGATAACATTTGCCAAGGCATAAAAAAGGGCCCCATCAAGGGGCCCCTGGGCCTTCGCCCGCCGCCCGGATAGGGCGTGCATGGTGAATCGAATTCAGTGTCCTCGTTCAGCCAACGGCGTGATTTTCGTTGAGTCTATGGATGCCAGCGGTGCCAGTCATTCCGTCCCAGTTATCACCGCGACCTTCGCGCCAGCCGTTGATCCAGGCTTGGCGAACAGAAGGAAGATTGAAGGGGCAAAGTTCGCGGGATTTGCCGGTGACCCCGTATTGGTAGCCACGTGAATATGCTCTTTCCAACGGATCACGCTTAAGTCTTCTCATAGGGTGTTGCCCTCACTTGTTGACTGTAATGTCCCGTCGGCCTCTCCGAGGCCGGGCAGAGTCTTTCTGCCGGTGTGCGCTCGCTGCCGGCGTGGCGAGCTGAAAGTGCCACCTCGTTGCGAAGTGGCCTGAGACCAGTTCTATCGAATGCGAGTCACGGTGTGAATGATCGATTTGTCATAAGCACGTAACCTTTCCAAGGGTGAGGGGATAAGTAAATAAATGCGACTCAACCTTGTTTAGCGTTGAGCCCGCTATGATCGGGGTTTGCCGATCATTGACGTCATTTCGCCAGCGGTGCTTGCAGATGACAGAAATAATTTGAAATGCGACGAAGGGTCACATCGGCCCCGGTATCGCCAGAATTTTTCGTACTGCCTGATGATCTAAGCTGTCTTTGCCACTGGGCCAAGCGCAGATCGGTCAGGCGGCCCGGCCTTTCATCGCGCACTCGCGTGCCGGGAAAGGCCACCCGCACGCCTGCTGGAAAGGTGTGCGGGCAAACATCGCGGGGTGATGCGTTGCCCCGTCAGTCAAATAGCCCAAGGCGCTGGATTACTCATGTCGGACCGTTTCGAACTTTACCTCACTTGCCCCAAAGGCCTTGAAGGCCTGCTTGCCGAAGAGGCCCGGGGCCTCGGCCTGGACGACGTGCGTGAGCACACCTCGGCCATTCGCGGCGCCGCCGACATGGAAACCGCGTACCGCCTGTGCCTGTGGTCACGCTTGGCCAACCGAGTGCTGCTGGTACTCAAGCGCTTCTCCATGAAGAACGCCGACGACCTCTACGACGGTGTGCATGCGGTCGACTGGGCCGATCACCTGGCAGCCGACGGCACCCTGGCGGTGGAGTTCAGCGGTCATGGTTCGGGCATCGACAACACCCACTTCGGTGCGCTGAAGGTCAAGGATGCGATTGTCGACAAGCTGCGCAACCGCGAAGGCCTGCGCCCATCGGTGGAAAAGATCGACCCTGATGTGCGCGTGCACCTGCGCCTGGACCGTGGCGAAGCCATTCTGTCCCTCGACCTCTCCGGGCACAGCCTGCACCAGCGTGGTTACCGCCTGCAGCAAGGCGCCGCGCCGCTGAAGGAAAACCTGGCGGCGGCAGTACTGATCCGCGCCGGCTGGCCGCGCATTGCCGCTGAAGGTGGCGCACTGGCCGACCCGATGTGCGGTGTGGGTACCTTCCTGGTCGAAGCGGCGATGATCGCTGCCGATATCGCGCCCAACCTCAAGCGTGAACGCTGGGGCTTCAGTGCCTGGCTCGGCCATGTGCCGGCGTTGTGGCGCAAGGTGCATGACGAAGCGCAGGCGCGGGCACAGGCCGGCCTGGCCAAGCCACCGCTGTGGATCCGTGGCTACGAGGCCGACCCGCGGCTGATCCAGCCAGGCCGCAACAACGTCGAGCGTGCCGGCCTGGGCGACTGGGTGAAGATCTACCAGGGCGAGGTCAGCACCTTCGAGCCGCGCCCGGACCAGAACCAGAAAGGCCTGGTCATCAGCAACCCGCCCTATGGCGAGCGCCTGGGTGATGAAGCCAGCCTGCTGTACCTCTACCAGAACCTCGGCGAGCGCCTGCGCCAGGCCTGCATGGGCTGGGAGGCGGCGGTGTTCACCGGCGCGCCGCAGCTGGGCAAGCGCATGGGTATTCGCAGCCACAAGCAGTATGCATTCTGGAACGGCGCCTTGCCGTGCAAGCTGCTGCTGTTCAAGGTGCAGCCTGACCAGTTCGTCACCGGCGAGCGCCGCGAGGCGCAGCCTGAAGGCGCGGAAATCCGCCAGCAGGCAGCGCTGGCCAGCGAGCCGGCGCGCCTGTCGGAAGGGGCGCAGATGTTCGCCAACCGCCTGCAGAAAAACCTCAGGCAACTGGGCAAGTGGGCTCGCCGCGAGCAGGTCGATTGCTACCGCCTGTACGATGCCGACATGCCCGAGTATGCCCTGGCGGTCGACCTGTACCAGGACTGGGTGCACGTACAGGAATACGCCGCGCCACGTTCGGTCGACCCGGACAAGGCCCAGGCGCGCCTGCTCGACGCGCTGGCAGCGATCCCGCAGGCCCTGGGCATTGCGCCGCAGCGTGTGGTGCTCAAGCGTCGCGAGCGGCAGAGCGGCACGCGCCAGTACGAGCGCCAGGCTACCGAGGGCCGCTTCCAGGAAGTGAGCGAAGGTGGCGTCAAGCTGCTGGTCAACCTCACCGACTACCTCGATACCGGCCTGTTCCTCGACCATCGCCCGATGCGCATGCGCATCCAGCGCGAAGCCGCTGGCAAGCGCTTCCTCAACCTGTTCTGCTACACCGCCACGGCCACCGTGCATGCAGCCAAGGGTGGCGCGCGCAGCACCACCAGCGTCGACCTGTCGAAAACCTACCTGGACTGGGCGCGGCGAAACCTGGCGCTCAATGGCTTCTCCGAGCGCAACCGCCTGGAGCAGGGCGATGTGATGGCCTGGCTGGAAGGCAACCGCGACAGCTACGACCTGATCTTCATCGACCCGCCGACCTTCTCCAACTCCAAGCGCATGGAAGGCGTGTTCGACGTGCAGCGTGACCACGTGCAACTGCTGGACCTGGCCATGGCCCGACTGGCGCCCGGTGGCGTGCTGTACTTCTCCAACAACTTCCGCAAGTTCCAGCTGGACGAGCACCTGATGGCACGTTACGCGGTGGAGGAAATCACGGCCCAGACGCTGGACCCCGACTTCGCCCGCAATAACCGCATCCATCGGGCCTGGCGTTTGCAGCTTCGGTGAGGCGACGAGGTACATTGCGCGGCTAATGGCCAATAGCTATAACTGAGGGCAGGGCAAGATAATCCGCAGGACGCTGACGTGACGAGATGGGTGTATGTCAAAGGGTGGCGTGCGTGCGCGGTTGCTTGGCCTGTGCACAGAGGCCGTGCCCGCCTGGGGGGCGGCGTTGGTCGCCCTGGTTGCGGGCGGCCTGTTGACGAGCGTACTGGCCCTTGCCGCGCAAACCTTCTACAAGCAGCAGCTGCGTCAGCGCTTCGAGTTGCTGGCCAGCGAGCGTTTCAGCCTAATCGCCGAGCGGTTTGACGAACAGCAGCAGCGCCTGGATGGGCTGCGGCGGTTTTTCAGCTTTTCCAACGCAATCACTCCACACGAGTTCGACGGCTACGCCCGCCCATTGCTGCAGCGGACCCTGGCCTACGCCTGGGCGCCGCGTGTCGAAGCCGCGCAACGCGACGAGTTCGAGCGCCAGGCCAGTGCGCATTCCGGCCCGGGCTATGTGATCCGCGACCAGGATGAGCAAGGCCAGTGGCGCCCATCCCCCCAGCGCGACCATTACTTCCCGGTACTCTATAGCCAGTCGGGTGAATTGCCCGGGCTGCCCTATGGGCTGGACCTCGCCGGCCAGGAGGTGCCCCTGGCGGCTTTGGCGCGGGCGCTGGGGCCGGGCAGCATGGCGGTGTCCGAGCCGCTGGCCATGTTCGATACCAGCTCGGATGCGCGTGGCCTGCTGATGGTGGCGCCAGTGTTTTCCGATGCCAACCCCCGCGGCTCGGCAGTGGGCTATGTAATGGCCTTGCTGAGCATGCGTGAGCTTGCCAGTGACGGGCGCCCGGTGGCGACAGACGACAACCTGGTCGTACGCATCGTCGACCCCACCGGGCGGAATGGCCCCGAAGTGATGTTCGATTCGCAGAACCCGCTCGCACCCTTGGAGCTGGCCAGCAACCAACTGTTGCACTTGGCTGACCGCCACTTCCAACTGAGCATCCGGCCGAGCCTGGCCTTCGTGCAGGCCAACCGTTCCTCTGCGGTGTTGGCGGTGAGCCTGCTTGGCGGCTTGTTGAGCCTGCTGCTCAGCGTCTTGCTCTACAGCCTGTTCAGTCAGCGCCAGCGCGCTCTGGCCCTGGTCGAGCAGCGCACCGCCGAACTGCGGGTCAGCGAGCAGTCCCTGCGTGGCACCCACAACCAGCTGCGCAGCGTGCTGGATGCTGCAACCCAGGTGGCGATCATCGCCACCAACCTCAAGGGTGTGGTCAGCACCTTCAACGCCGGCGCCGAGCGCATGCTCGGCTACCCGGCCAGCGAGGCGATCGGCCAGCTGCGCCTGGAGGACCTGGTGCTGCCCGAGGAGTTGAGCCGGCGTGCCCATGCATTGAGCCTGCGTTACGGCCGGCCGATTGCAGGCGGCCAGGCCATGTTTGCCGAAACGGTGCAGGAGCATGGCGCCGAGCCGGGGGAGTGGACCTTGGTGCGCGCCGACGGCAGCCAACTGGTGGCCAACATGCTGGTCACCGCCATGCTCGATGAACACGGATTGTGGATTGGCTACCTGGCGATCTGCATCGATGTCACTGAACGGCGTCGGGTGCATGAGGCGCTGGCGGCGCGTGACCGCCTTCTGGAGAAGCTCAGTGCCGAGGTACCGGGGGGCATCTACCAGTACCGCCTGGATGGCAACGGCCATTCCTGCTTTCCGTACGCCAGCATGGGCCTGTACGACATCTATGAAGTCGACCTGCAGCAGTTGCGCGAGGATGCCACGGTGGTGTTCGAGCGCATCCACCCGGATGACCTGGAGCGTGTGCGCCGGTCGGTGCGTTACTCGGCAGAACACCTGTCGCCCTGGCGCGAAGAATACCGTGTCTGCCTGCCGCGTGCCGGGTTGCGCTGGGTGCGTGGCGAGGCGACGCCGGAAGTGGGCGAGCAGGGCTGCACCTTGTGGCACGGCTACCTGACGGACATCTCCGACCTCAAGGGCGTGGAGGAAGAGTTGCGTGCGCTGTCGGTGACCGACTCGCTGACCGGTATCCATAACCGCCGCTATTTCCAGGAGCGGCTCAAGTACGAACTGGAGCGGGCCCAGCGCGACGGCCTGGCGCTGGCGGTGATCATGCTTGACATCGATCACTTCAAGCGCATCAACGACCGCTTCGGCCACGCCGCCGGCGACCACGTGCTGCGCAGCCTGTGCCTGCGTATCGGCCAGCGTCTACGGCGTACCGATGTGTTCTGCCGGCTGGGTGGCGAGGAATTCATGGTGTTGTGCCCGGGTAGCGATGCCGAGCAGGCGCGGCTGCTGGCGCTGGAACTGTGGCAAGGGGTGCGCGATGTTCCAGTGGAAGGCGTGGGTAAGGTGACCGCGAGTTTTGGTGTGGCCGGCTGGCGACCGGGGGAAGGGGCCGATGCCTTGTTGTTGCGGGCTGATGCAGGGGTGTATGCGGCCAAGCAGGGCGGGCGGGACCGGGTGGAGGGGGAGTTGGCCTGAGCGTTCGCGGTTGTCGGTACCGGCCCTTTCGCGGCTAAAGCTGCTCCCACAGGTACAGCGCAGGGTTCAAGACCTGTGATGTACCTGTGGGAGCGGCTTTAGCCGCGAAGAGGCCGGTACTGGCTGGCGATCAGTTGGCTGCCGTGCTGCCGGCCAGTTTCGGCTGGCGGTAAAGGTCCAGCAGCACCTGGTCGAGTACCTGCGAGGCGCCCCATGGTTTCGGGTCGTTGAGGATCGCCGCCACCGCCCAGGTATGGCCGTTGCTGTCACGGCTGAAGCCGGCAATCGCCCGCACGGTATTCAGCGTGCCGGTCTTGATGTGCCCTTCACCGGTCATGGCGGTGCGCTTCAGGCGCTTGCGCATGGTGCCGTCCATGCCCACCAGCGGCATCGAGCTCATGAACTCGGCAGCATAGGGGCTTTTCCAGGCGGCCTGCAGCATGGCGGCCATTTCCCGGGTGCTGACCCGTTCGGCGCGCGACAGGCCGGAGCCGTTTTCCATCACCAGGTGCGGTGCGGTAATGCCTTTCTTCGCCAGCCACTGGCGCACCACGCGCTGGGCGGCGCGGGCGTCGTCACCATCGGCATCGGTGCGGAACTGCGCGCCAAGGCTCAGGAACAGCTGCTGGGCCATGGTGTTGTTGCTGTACTTGTTGATGTCGCGGATCACTTCCACCAGGTCTGGCGAGAAGGCGCGGGCCAACAGGCGTGCGCCCTTGGGAACGTTCTCGAAGCGGTCGCCACCCTGGATGCTGCCACCCAGTTCGTTCCAGATCGCGCGCACGGCACCGGCGGCGTAGGTCGGGTGGTCGAGCAGCGACAGGTAGGTCTGCGAGTTGCAGCCGTCACCCAGCTGGCCGCTGACCGTTACGCTGATGCCATCGGCCTGTTGCACCGGGTTGTAGCGCACATCTCCCGAGCATTGTTTGGAGGCCACGGCCTTGACCTGGTTGTCGATGCGGATGCTGGCAATCGGCGGTTCGACCGCGATGGTGACCTTGCCGCCATCGTTGCGAGCCACGAAGCGCAGGGCCTTGAGGTTGACCAGCAGCGAGTCGGGCTTGACCAGGAACGGCTTGTTCTCATCGCCGCCATCGTCGTTGAACTGCGGCAGGTTGGGCTGCACGAAGTGGCTGCGGTCCAGCACCAGGTCGCCGGTGATGGTGCGCACGCCATTGGCGCGCAGGTCACGCATCAGCAACCACAGTTTTTCCATGTTCAGTTTGGGGTCGCCGCCACCTTTGAGGTACAGGTTACCGTTGAGTACACCGTTGCTCAGGGTACCGTCGGTGTAGAACTCGGTTTTCCACTGGAAGGTCGGGCCGAGCAGTTCGAGGGCGGCGTAGGTAGTGACCAGTTTCATGGTCGAGGCCGGGTTCACCGAGACATCGGCATTGAACACGGTCGGTGTGCCGGGGCCGTCCAGTGGCAGCATCACCAGCGACAGGGCCGAATCCTGCAGCTTGTTGGCCTTGAGGGCCTGCTGCACTTTGACAGGCAGCGTGGTATTGACGGCGGCGGCCTGGCTGGGCAGGGCGAGTGGCAACAACAGGCCGGCAAGAACGAGGGGACGAAGCGTTTTGATCATAATGAATAAATACCCTACGGCGAGGGAAAAGGGCATTGGGGCTGTAAGGGATGATGGCCCCAGGATGAAAGAATACGCATTATGCCCCAAGCGCAGCGACGATGCGCCACGTTCGACGGAAAAGCACGCCAATAAAAAAGGCCACCCGTAGGGGTGGCCTTTTCAGCGATCGAGCCGGGCCGGAACTACTCGGCCTTGTTGATCGGCTTTTCCGGATACCAGGCGTCCAGCAGCGGGCTGACTTCGATCTTGGTCAGTTCGCTGCGGCCTTTGAGCCAGGCTTCAACGGCTGCACGCTGTTCTTCGCTGACCGAGCCGCGTTTGACCGAGCACACCAGGCCGAAATCGTCACCGCCTACATAGTCCAGGCCATTGGCATCCATGGCTTCTGCCAGGAACGCGTCGAGGAAAGCATCGATTGCCTGGTCGTCCAGATCTTCCTTGAACTCCAGGTTCAGCTCGAAGCCCAATTCCTGAAACTCGTCGACACACAGCTTCTTGCGTAGGCGACGGGAGCGGTTTGTGGCCATGAAACAATCCTCTTAGGTAATAACGCCGCGCAGTCTACCAGTTAACACGCCTGGCTGCCTGCCTGTGTGCAGGTACCTGTGGCCAGTTCCTTGGCCAGGGCGCGTTCTACCCGGCACATATGCCGCGCCAGTGCCTGGCGCCGAAGGCGTAGCTGGGCGGTGGGCAAGCCGCTGGCCTCCAGGGCTTCGCAGGCCGTTATCAGCTCGGGTGCTTCCAGCATCCGCGCGGCGCTGAGCACCTTGTGCGCCTGTTCGGCAATGGCAGCGCTGTCGTGCTGCGGATGCAGTGCCATCAAAGTGGCCAGATCGGCCTGCAGGCTCTGTTGCAAGGCCTGCAGGAAGCGCTGGCGGTCGATCGGGTCATGCCCGACCACTGCGGCAAGGCCGTCCAGGTGGTACAGCTTGCGCCGCCGTTTTTGCTGACGGCGCGGGTGGATGCCGGCCAGGCGCTGGCTGAGCGTGGCCAAGCTGATAGGCTTGAGCAGGCAGTCGTCCATGCCGGCGCTCAGGCACTTGCGGCGTACCTCCGGCTGCGCGTTGGCGGTGTAGCCAAGAATGGTGCAGCGCGGCCGCTTGCCATGGCGTTCTTCGGTGCGCACGGCGGTGGCCAGCTGATAGCCGTTCATGTGCGGCATGTTGCAGTCGAGCACCAGCACATCGAAATCGCCCGCCCGCCAGGTAGCCAGGCCTTCGCGACCGTCGCGGGCGCTGGTGTGCTCCAGGCCCAGGTAGCCAAGCTGCTGTGCCATCAGTTGCAGGTTGGCCGGGTGGTCGTCGACCACCAGCACGTTCAGCCGTGGGTCGGGCACGTCGAGGTTCTCGATCAGCGGGGCCGGCTGCGCTGCGGCATCAACCCGCTGCAGCGGCATCTTCAGGCGCACCTGGGTGCCGACATCTTCCAGGCTCTTGATGGTCAGGCTGCCGCCCATCATTTCGCACAGGTTGCGACAGATGGCCAGGCCCAGGCCGGTACCCGCGCGGGCGCCTTGGCTATGCGGGTTGGCCTGGATGAACGGGTTGAACAGGCGTTGCAGGTCGTCGGGGTGGATGCCGATGCCACTGTCGCGCACTTCCAGCTCCAGCACTGCGGGGGTACTGGTGCCGTCCTCCACCACGTTGACGCAGATGCGCACCTGGCCGTGCTCGGTGAACTTGATAGCGTTGCTCACCAGGTTGCACAGTACCTGTTTGAAACGCAGGGGGTCGAGCAGCGCATGGCAGCGTGCGGCCGGCGCGATCATCACCTCCAGGGCCAGGCCTTTCTGCCGCGCCTGGCCCTCGAAAATGCGCCCTACCGATTCGACCAGGGCCGCCAGGTCGACGGCCTCCGGGGCGAGGGACAAGTGCCCGGACTCGATGCGCACGATGTCGAGGATATCGCCGATCAGGCCCAGCAGGTCCTTGGCCGAATGGTAGGCCAGCTCCAGCGCGCCGCGGTCTACCCGGCCTTGGTCGGCACGTTTGACTGCCAGCTCGAGCATGCCGATGACTGCATTCATCGGGGTGCGGATTTCGTGGCTGATGGTAGCCAGGAACGTGCTTTTTGCGCGGTTGGCATCGTCGGCCTGCTGCTTGGCCTGGCGCAGCTCCATGACCAGATGGCGGCGATCGCTTATGTCGATCCAGCCACCGATGATGCCCTGCACCTCACCCAGTGAGTCGCGATACGGCAGAATCCAGTGGTAGATGGTCATCTCGCGGCCCTTGATCCGTAGCGGCCGGTCCATGATCAGTGGCGAGCCTTCGGCCATCACCTTCAGGTAATCGGCGTGGATCTGCCGGGTCTGCTCGCAATCGGCGAACAGGCTGCCCTCCAGTTGTTTGCCGATGACCTCGTCGGAGCGGGCCTGCACGGCTTCCAGGTAGCTGTAGTTGCAGCTTTGCAGGCAGCCCTCGCGGTCACGCACGTACATGGGGTGGGGCGTGCCGTTGAGCAGGGCGCGCATGAACGCCAACTGGTCGTTCAGCGCCCGTTCGGCGCGTTGCCGCTGGCGAATCTGCAGGCGCAGGCGAGCGTTCCACAGCAAGGCCAGCAGCAACAGCACGGCGGTGCCCAGTACCACCTGTATCGCCAGCCGGCGATAACCCTGGTCGTTGCCATCCTCGTGCAGGCTGAAGCCGCGCCAGCGGTTGTTGATTACCCCCAGTTCTTCCGGCGAGATGCTCAGCAGCGCCTTGTCGAGGATCGACACCAGCGCCCGGGACGAGGCACTGGTGGCCATGGCGAAGTTGGCAGGTTCGCTGCCGACGGTGGCCCGGATGACCAGTTCGGGGTTGCCGGCCAGGGCGTGGTTGGCGTCGATCAAGGTGGTGATCACCGCATCGACGGCACCGCTGTTGAGCAACGCCATGGAATAGAACGCGCTTTCGGTCTCGACCCAGCCGATTTGTGGATAGTGCCGCGACAGCATGGCGTCCATGGCACTGTAGCGGGTAATGGCGATGCGATGCCCCTGCAGTTGCTCGAGCGAGGTGAAGGGCTTTTTGTCCTTGCGGCTGACCAGTACATAGGCGCTTTCCAGGTAGGGCCGGCTGATTTGCAGGTCGTCTTCGCTTACCCCGCCGTTGGCCAATGCAGCGATCACATCGGCGCGGCCATCCTTTAGGCGGGCAATCATGTCGGCGAGGCCGCTGGCGCGCTGCACTTCGAAACGCAAGCCGGTGCGCAGGCGAATGAGTTCGAGCAGGTCGGCGGTGATACCGCGAAAATGCCCCGAGCCATCGAAATAGGAGACCGGTGCAGCGGTGTCGTCGATCGCCACGCGCATCACCGGGTGGTCCTGCAGCCATTGTTCTTCTGCGTCGGTCAGTTGCAGCCTGCGGTCGGTCAGCAGCAGGTCGCTACCGGCGCTCCAGCGCTTGAATATACTGGCGCGTATGGCTGGGGTCTGGCTGTCCAGGGTCGCGTTCACCAATTCCATCAGCAGCCTGTCCTGCTGGCGCAGGGCAAACCCGAAGCCGATGGCTTCGTGCTTGCCGAAACTGGCCATGCGCAGGCGCGGCAGGTGGCTGCGATTGAGCTGGTAGTGGGTGGAAATGGTATCGCCGATGAACACGTCGGCCTGGCCGAACGCCACGGCATTCAGGGCCTGGCTGGACGAGCCGAAGGCCAGCAGCTCGGCCTTGGGGTAGGCGCTTTTCACCTCCTGCCGGGGCAGGTAATGGTAGAGCATGCCCAGGCGCATGCCGTCCAGGCCCATGTCCAGTGCCCGGCTTTCGTCCTCCCGCGTTACCAGTACCGGTTGGTCGATGGCATAGGGGTGCGACAGCGCCAGGCCATCGCTGGCCGCTTCGTAGCCGTTGGCGCTGCCAAGCAGGTCGATATCACCGTGCCGCAGCGCCTCCACCGCCGCCTGCCGGCTGGAAAAGCGCAGCACCCGCACGGGCAACTGCAGGGCCTTGCCGATCAGGCTCGCGTACTCGGCGGTAAGGCCCTGGTAGTCGCGGCCGCCACTGGTGATGTCGAACGGCGGGTAGTCCGGTGCCGAGGTACCCAGCACCAGTTCCTGACGGCTTTCGAGCCATTGTCGTTGTTCGTCCGTGAGCGCAGGCGGTGCCGGCCTGGCCGATGACCGTGCCAGCAGGGCATAGGACGAGGCCTCGTGATGGGTAGCCTGCGCCATGCCGCTGAACAGGAGCAGGGTGAGCAGCAGGCGAACGATAAGGCGCGCCATGACGACCCTCAGACCAGCGCGTTGCGTTTGGCCATTTCGATCAGGTCGACCAGTGTATTGACCTTAAGTTTGTGCATCAGACGCTTCTTGTAGGTACTGACGGTCTTGCTGCTGAGGAACATGCCCTTGGCAATTTCCTTGTTGCTGCGGCCTTGGGCGAAGAGTTGCAGCACCATCAGTTCGCGGTCATTCACCTGACGGAAAAGTTGCAGGTCGGCATCTACCGCCTGGTTATGCTTTATTGCCTGGCTGGGGAAGTAGTTGTAACCGGCCAGCACGGCCTTGATTGCACTGAGCAGCTCGCTCAGGTCTTCCTGCTTGCACACGTAGCCCGCAGCACCCGAGTGCATGCAGCGCACGGCAAACAATGCGGGAGACTGTGCAGTCAGTACCAGCACCTTCAGGGGCAGGGCCATGGCCTGGAAGCGGGCAAGCACCTCCAGCCCGTCTAGCTTGGGGATGCTGATGTCGAGGATGACCAGGTCGGGAGCGGTTTCGCGAATCATCTGCATGGCGTCCACGCCGTTGTCCGACTCGCCGACAACCTTGTAATTCTGGTTTTCCAGCAACATACGGACGGCCAGGCGAATGACGGGATGGTCGTCGACAATAAATATGGAATGCATGTTCAACTTCCCTACGGGCGACTGAGGGTGACAGGCGGAACCTTATCGCAGTTGGAAGTCATCGGGCATGCGAGGAAGGGCTATTAGCTCTATATGGGAAATGGCTTACAAGATAAAACAAAACGGGCTACGAAACAGGCGCGTTTAACTCGATGTCAAAGCGTGATTGGTAACTTTTCATTGATTTTTATTCGTGCTGTTTAACTTGCCGCCAGTATATGTAGGAGGTTTCCCACACTACACGGTGCAGCTCCGAGCGATGCCCGGGGCGGCACCGGCAGGCTCAGGTCGGGCTGGAGCGCCCGGTCATTTCCCGGGCCATTTCGCTGGCATAGCTGTCGGTCATTCCGGCGATGAAGTCGATCATGCGCAGGAAGGCACTGTGCAGCGAACCGTGCGGGTCGGGGGCATTGTTGCCGATCAGGTCCAGTACGCGGCGGCTCTTGAACGAGGGCGTGCGTCCACCGTGCTGTTCGAGGGCGGCACCACAGAAGGTGTTGAGCAGAATCTCCAGGGTGGTGTAGGCGCCGATCTCGTGCAGGGTCTTGCGCTTGTCCTGGAAGATCTTGTTGCGTGCCATGTCCTTGGCCTGCAGCACGCAGCGCTTGGCCGGGCCGTGCATGTGTTCGACCAGGTCGCCCGCCAGTTGCCCGGCCAGCAAGGCCTGCTGCTGCTCGACGAAGGCATGGGCGGCAGCGTTGGTCAGGTGCTCGATGGCCTTGCCACGCAGGATTGCCAGCTTGCGTCGCCGTGAGTCGCCAGGGCCAAGCTGGCGGTAGGTTTCCGGCAGGTCATCACCGACCAGGTCGAGCAGCAGCGCTTCGACTTCGGCATATTGCAGCAGCTCCATTTCCAGGCCGTCTTCCAGGTCGATCAGCGCGTAGCAGATGTCATCTGCGGCTTCCATCAGATAGACCAGCGGGTGGCGCGCCCAGCGCTGGTGTTCCAGTTGCGGCAGTCCGAGCTTGCGGGCGATCTGCTCGAGCAGTCGCAGTTCGCTCTGGTAACTGCCGAACTTGTGCTTCTTGTAGCCCAGGGCGTCGGCGTGGCGCGCGCTCCACGGGTACTTCAGGTAGGTGCCGAGGGTGGCATAGGTCAGCCGGGTACCGCCGTCGAACTGGTGGTACTCCAGCTGGGTGAGTACGCGAAAGCCCTGGGCGTTGCCTTCGAAGTTGAGGAAGTCGGCGCGCTCGTCGTCGCTCATGTCGTCCAGCCAGCCACGCCCGGCGGCCTGCTGAAACCAGTGGCGGATGGCGTCTTCGCCAGAGTGGCCGAACGGTGGGTTGCCGATGTCATGGGCCAGGCAGGCCGACTGCACGATCATCCCCAGGTCGCTGGGGGCGCACCAGTCCGGCAGGCTGTCGCGCAGGGTTTCGCCGACGCGCATGCCCAGTGAGCGGCCGACGCAGCTGACTTCCAGCGAGTGGGTCAGGCGGGTGTGGATATGGTCGTTGCTGGAAACCGGGTGCACCTGGGTCTTGCGCCCTAGGCGGCGGAAGGCACCGGAGAAGATGATGCGGTCGTGGTCTTTGTGGAAGGGGCTGCGCCCGAGTTCATCGGCGCTGTACAGGGCTTTGCCCAGGCGTTCGCGGGTGAGCAGGGTGTGCCAGTCCAAGGCGCGGTCTCCTGTGGATCGAGGGGTATAGCTTCCGGTGTCCGGAAGGGCAGCGCAAGGGGTAAGCCTGCAATGGCCCTATCGCCGGCAAGCCAGCGCCCACACGGATTGAGCATGGCTTGAGGCCGATGCGGTCGAGGTGGGCGCCGGCTTGCCGGCGATAGGGCCGGTGCAGTCGACGGAAAACGCTCAGGGGCGGCGGCTGCCTTGCAGGTACAGGCGCAGCAGTGGCAGCAGGCTGGAGCCCAGGCGCACCAGCCGCGTCAGGTTGCCGCTGCGCACGCCCTTGCCGGTGAGGAAGCCCAGCGCCACCACGGCGCCAATCCCCCACAGCGGTGCATGCTTGATGCCCAGCCCGTCGTGCAGCGAGCTGCCCATGCCGCGCACGCGGCGCAGTGGCTCCAGCAGCTGCGCGGATTCGTGGCGGATTTCCTGGCGGTGCATTTCCATGCGCAGGCGCAACAGCGCCTTGCGCAGTTCGCGCGGGTTACGGGTGTTTGGCAGTTCTGGCAGGCTCATGGCAACAGGCGCTCCCGGTCCTTGGCGAGTTCCTCGAGGGTGGCGCCAAAGGGCGACGACTCGTCGAACACTGCTGCCTTCAGGCGCAACCCGCAGTACAGCGCGGCGATGCCGTAGAACACGCACAAGCCGATGATGCCGGCCAGGCGATAGCTGTCCCACAGCAGCACCAGCAACAGCCCGGACAGCGCCGTCAGCAGCAGCAGGGCAAAAACCAGGGCCAGGCCGGCGAACAGCAGCAGGCTCAAGGTGCGGCCCTTCTGCTCCTGCAACTCGATGCCGAACAGTTCGATATGGCTGTGCAACAGCCCCAGCGCAGCCGCGCCCAGGCGCTTGCCCGAGGCGCTGGCGCCGTTGGCGTCATTCTCCATGGGGACCCCTTAGCGCCGGTTGGCCAGCAGGCCGATCAACAGGCCGACGCCAGCGGCAATGCCGATCGCCTGCCACGGTTTTTCCTGTACGTACTGCTCGGCGCTGCCCAACGCTGCCTGGCCGCGCTCCCGCACCGAGTCCTGGGTCAGTTGCAGGGTTTCGCGGGCCTGGGCCAGGCGGTCGTGGATCTGTTCACGCAACTCGTCCGCCTGGTCGCCGGCCAGGTTGGCGGTGTCGGCCAGCAGTTTCTCGGTGTCGCGGACCAGTGCCTGGAAGTCAGCCATCAATATCTCTTGTGCAGTCTTTGCCGATTTGCTGGCCATGGGTGTCTCCCTGTCGATGAGTGTTGGTAGTTCGAGTAATAGCACGCGCCGAAGGTTCAAGTGCCGGCGCTGGTATGGGCCTTGCTAAGTGCTTTGCCACGTTGCGGGGCGCCCCGGTCGGGTATTGCGCCGATTAAGGGCGCCAGCGCAGCGGATACCGATAAACCTTAACCCAATCCACGACAAACCCAAGAAAAAACCACGCAGGCTCCGCCCGGCTCACCTAAACAGGGCAGGGGGCTGGCACCGATTCGGTGCAGGGATGCAGGTTCTTGAACTGTCCTGGTGCCTTTTTCAGCAGGTCTGCCTATTTCATGGAAAACATGCACAGCGCGATGGACTCCCTGGTCCACGGTTCCAACACCCTGTTCATTCTCATGGGTGCCATTCTGGTGCTGGCCATGCATGCCGGCTTCGCGTTTCTCGAAGTTGGCACGGTACGCTACAAGAACCAGGTCAACGCCTTGTCGAAGATCCTCAGCGACTTCGCCATCTCGGCTTTGGTGTACTTCCTCATCGGCTACTGGATCGCCTACGGGGTCAACTTCTTCCAGCCAGCGGCAGCGCTGGCGGCCGACCATGGCTATGCGCTGGTCAAGTGCTTCTTCCTGCTGACCTTCGCCGCGGCGATTCCGGCAATCATCTCCGGGGGCATCGCCGAGCGGGCGCGCTTTGTGCCGCAACTGTGTGCCACGGCGTTGATCGTGGCGTTCATTTACCCGTTCTTCGAGGGTGTGGTGTGGAACGGCAACCTGGGCGTACAGGCCTGGTTGCAGGCACGCTTCGGCGCGCCGTTCCATGACTTTGCCGGTTCGGTGGTGGTGCATGCCATGGGCGGCTGGCTGGCGCTGGCGGCGGTGCTGCTGCTGGGCGCTCGCCGTGGGCGCTACCGTGATGGTCGGCTGGTGGCGTTTGCGCCGTCGAGCATTCCCTTCCTGGCATTGGGGTCGTGGATCCTGATCATCGGCTGGTTTGGCTTCAACGTCATGAGTGCCCAGACCCTGCAGGGC
Source organism: Pseudomonas sp. 43(2021) (assembly GCF_017490805.1). NCBI lineage: Bacteria > Pseudomonadati > Pseudomonadota > Gammaproteobacteria > Pseudomonadales > Pseudomonadaceae > Pseudomonas > Pseudomonas sp. 43(2021). The sequence goes on along the minus strand of NZ_JAFGYJ010000008.1, from coordinate 146,375 downwards.
GTCAGCGGCCTGGTGGCGATCAACTCGCTGATGGCCATGGTCGGTGGCACCCTGTCGGCCTTGCTGGCCGGGCGTAACGACCCGGGCTTCCTGCATAACGGGCCGCTGGCCGGGCTGGTGGCAGTGTGTGCCGGCTCCGACCTGATGCACCCGATCGGTGCGCTGGCTACCGGTCTGGTGGCGGGCGCGCTGTTTGTCTGGACCTTCACTGCGGCACAGAACCGCTGGAAGATCGACGATGTGCTGGGCGTGTGGCCGTTGCATGGCCTGTGCGGCGTATGGGGGGGCATTGCCTGCGGCGTGTTCGGCCAGGAGGCCCTGGGCGGCATGGGCGGCGTCAGTCTGGTCAGCCAGTTGCTGGGCAGCCTGATGGGCGTGCTGGTGGCATTGGCCGGTGGTTTCGCCGTCTACGGTACGATCCGCGCGCTGCATGGCCTGCGCTTGAGCCATGAGCAGGAGTTCCAGGGCGCAGACCTGTCGCTACACCGGATCGGCGCGACCAGCCAGGATTGAGCCAGGTCAGGTGCACGGTGGGCAGGACAGACCTAGAATAGGCTTTCTACCTGCCAAACCGGACTTGCCCCATGCTGCCTGAATGCCAACTGTTCGGTACCCTCGGCTGCCACCTGTGTGAAGTGGCCGAGGCGGTGCTGATGCCCTTCGTCGATCATGGCCTGCTGGTGGAGCTGGTCGACATTGCCGAGAACGAAGCCCTGTTCGAGCGCTATGGCCTGATCATTCCCGTGCTGCGCCGCTGTGACAACGGCGGCGAACTGCACTGGCCGTTCGATGCCGAACAGGTGGTGGCGTTTCTCGCGCAGTAATGGCTCCAGAGGAGCTGCAACCCTGCTCCAAGGTGATGAATGTGAGCTGATGATCCGGTGCCACATTCAGTCATCGGGAGCCTCGCCATGTTGATCACCCCGCATTTCACGCTTGATGAAATGATCGTTTCTCAACTCGCTGCCAGGGACGGATTCGACAACTCACCACCTCCTGAGGCCAGGGCCAACCTGCAACTGCTGTGCTGTGCGCTGGAACAGGTGCGCGCACTGTTCAATGCCCCAGTCATCGTCAGCAGCGGTTACCGCAGTGAGCAGCTAAACCGGGCGATTGGCGGTGCCGCGAATAGCCAGCATATCCAGGGGTTGGCAGCAGACTTCACGGTGATAAAACTCAGCCCGCGGGAAACCGTGCGGCGGATCAGCGAAAGTGCCGTGCCCTTCGATCAACTCATCCTGGAATTCGACAGGTGGGTGCACCTGTCGGTAACGCGCGACACGCCGCGGCGGCAGGTGCTGACCATTCGCAAAGGTAGCGGCTACCTGCCGGGGCTGCGATGAAGCGCATTGACGCCAGCAAGGGGATGTTCGTATGCTGTATATAAGTACAGTATCAGGGTGAAGCCATGCTCAATGTCGAGCAACTCAAGTACAGCGTCAACCGCATGCCCGTCGAGCGGGTGGCCGACGCCGTTCTGGAACTGCGTCTCGAAGGCCTGGTGACCGACGACCGCACGCCGTTTGGCAAGGTCCACTTCAATACCTGTTTCGCCGAGATCGAGGCCTTGTTCCAGCGTGCCGGCTACCACCGCGGGCTGGATGTGGTGGGTTACCAGGGGTTGCTGTATGCCCTCTACGACCCGGGCCGCTGGGAGCCCGTGCAGGTGCTGCGCTGGCTCAAGGAGCGCAGCGAGGCGATGGTCCAGGCTGGTTGAGGGCGTGGGCTTGGGGGATAATGCGCGGCCGTGAACGTTTCGAGCCCTGCCATGACCACGCCTTTCGACCCCGCCCGCCAGCAAGCCAGCACGGTGTGCCTGCCACCCGGTAACTGGGCGACCGTGCTCGACTGCCTGTGTGACCATTTCAAGGCCATTGATCGGGCCCAATGGCTCGACCGCTTTGCCCGTGGTCGGGTGCTGGATGCCGAGGGGCGGGCGGTGTCGGCCGGGCTGCCGTACAAGCGCGGCATGCGTCTGCACTATTTCCGCGAAGTGCCGAACGAGCGGCCGATCCCGGTGCAGGAGGTGGTGCTGCATGTGGATGAGCACCTGGTGGTGGCCGACAAACCGCATTTCCTGCCAGTGACGCCGACCGGTGAATACGTCGAGCAGACCTTGCTGCGCCGCCTGATCCGCCGGCTGGGCAACCCGCACCTGGTGCCGTTGCACCGTATCGACCGGCATACCGCCGGGCTTGTGCTGTTTTCCGCCAACCCGCAGAGCCGCAGTGCCTACCAGCGGCTGTTCCCCGAACGACGCATCGACAAGCGCTACCAGGCCATTGCCGCGGCCATGCCGCAGCATGCATTTCCGTTGGTGCACAAAAGCCGTCTGGTGCATGGCGAGCCGTTTTTCCGCATGCATGAGGTAGAGGGGGAGGCCAACAGCGAAACCCTGGCCGAAGTGCTGGAGAAGAATGGCGAGCTGTGGCGTTACGGGCTGTCGCCGGTGACCGGCAAGACCCATCAGTTGCGCGTGCACATGGCGGCATTGGGGGCGGGGATCAGCAATGACCCGTTCTATCCGCAACTGCTCAACGACGAGGACGACTACCAGCGGCCGCTGAAACTGCTGGCGCAGAGCCTGCGTTTTGCAGACCCGCTGAGTGGGGAAGAGCGCTACTTCGAGAGCCGCTTGCAGCTGGACTGGTAATGCTCACGCGCTCATCGCAGGAACAACTGCTGTAAATGCACTCTGAAAGCTTGCGCGGTCCCCTGTGGGAGCGGGTTCACCCGCGAAGAAGCCTGCGCGGTAGATGGCACCGGCTTCGCCGGTGTTCGCGGGTGAACCCGCTCCCACAGTGACCACGCAATCTTTTAGATCTTGAGCAAGACATTTACTCCCACAAGTACGGCGCACGTAAAAAGTGCATGCCGTACCCTTGGAAGCTGCCCTAGCGGTTGAACCGCTCCACCAGCGAGTACTGGGTACCCGCCGTGCTGGTCAGCTCTTCGCTGAGCAGTGCCGAGTGCTGCGCCTGTTCGGCGGTCTGGTCGGCCAGTTCGGCAATGGTGCTGATGTTGCGGCTGATCTCGTCAGCCACTGCAGTCTGCTCCTCGGTTGCGGCGGCAATCTGTGTGGCCATGTCGGTGATGTTGGCCACCGCTTCGCTGATGCCAACCAGGGCCTCGTCGGCCTGCATCACACGGTCAACGCCTTCCTGCGCCTGGCGATGGCCGGTTTCCATGGTCAGCACGGCATTGCTGGCGGTTTGTTGCAGCTTGGCGATCAGGCCGTGGATCTGCCCGGTGGACTCGGCGGTGCGCTGGGCCAGCTGGCGTACTTCGTCAGCCACCACGGCAAAGCCACGGCCCATTTCACCGGCTCGTGCCGCTTCGATGGCTGCGTTCAGCGCCAGCAGGTTGGTCTGGTCGGCGATGCCCTTGATCACATCGACCACGCCACCAATCTCGTCGCTGTCCTTGGCCAGTTGCGTCACTGTCTGGCCGGTCTCGCCTACGGCTGCCGACAGGCGTTCGATGGCCTCGCGGGTTTCACCGGCAATCTGCCGGCCCTGGCTGGTCAGGCGGTTGGCTTCCTGGGTGGCATCGGCAGTGCGCTGCACGTGGTTGGCCACTTCCTGGGTGGTGGCGGCCATCTGGTTGACCGCAGCGGCGACCTGCTCGGTCTCCACCCGCTGGCGTTCCAGGCCCGAAGAGCTCTTGTGTGCCAGGACATCGGACTGGCGCGCCTGTTCGCTGAGGTGTTCGGCGCTGTCCTGCAGGCGGGTCAGGCAGGTCTTCATGCGCGCGTCCTGGCTGAGCATGGCCATTTCCAGGCGCGCCTGCACGCCACGGCTGTCGGTGTACATCTGCGCGATCAGCGGGTCGGAGGTGGTCTGTTCGGCCAGGCGCAGCAGGCGCTTGAGGCCGCGCTGCTGCCAGCCCAGGCCCAGCAGGCCCAGCGGTACGGAAAGCCCGGCGGCCAGGGCGAAGCCCCAGGAATGGCCCAGCCAGTTGCCGATCAGGAAGCCCACCTGGCTGATCAGGATGAACGGCAGCCAGTCCTGCAGTATCGGCAGCCATTTGTCCCGGCGCGGTACCGGCGGCTTGCCCTGGTTGATGCGCTGGTACAGCGCCTCGGCACGGCGGATCTGTTCGGCGGTGGGCTTGACCCGCACCGACTCGAAGCCGACGACCTGATTGTTGTCGAAGATCGGCGTGACATAGGCGTTGACCCAGTAGTGGTCGCCGGACTTGCAGCGGTTCTTGACGATGCCCATCCACGGCTGCCCTTGCTTGAGGGTTTGCCACATGTGGGCGAACACGGCAGACGGCACGTCGGGGTGGCGTACCAGATTGTGCGGCGCACCGGTCAGCTCCTCGCGGGTGAAACCACTGATCTCGATGAAGGCATCGTTGCAGTAAGTGATCACACCTTTGGCATTGGTGGTGGAGATCAACCGCTGCTGGGCAGGGAAAGTCCGTTCTCTCTGGGTAATCGGCTGGTTGTTACGCATGGGTTGATAGTCCGCAGGGCTTTCGACAGGTATCGGCAAGCCGCTGGTTTTATTGAATGAATATTTAATGTGCTTGATCCGCGGCAATAAGCCATCAGTTGCTATGGGTTATTCCGCGAGCACGTTCAAGCAAGTTAGCGTCATTATTGCGTTTTTACTGCTGTTTAATGACGGATAAGTCGAATGGTGACCGATTGGCTAGCCAAGAGCTAGCATCGGATAACTGAAGAGGGTGAAGTGCACCAGGTTCAGGCCGAAATGGCAGAGCACCGCGGCCGCCAAACCGCCCCAGCGGTACGCCAGGCCGTAGCCGATACCGGCAAGGGTGGCCAGGTACACCCATTGCCAGCCGGCCCCCAGGTGGGCCAGGCCGAACAGCAAGGCGGCGGCGAACAATGCCAGCCCTTGGTGGCGCAACAACCGTTGCAGGCCGGCCTGGATGTAACCGCGGAACAGCAGTTCTTCGGTCAGGCTTACCAGCAGCAGGTTGTTCAGCAGCCAGAGCCAGGCCTGGTCGGGCCATTTCGGGGCCCAGGCCAGCATGCCAAGTGCCCAGGCACCACCCAGGCAGGCAAGCAGGGTCAGGGGCAGGACGTACAGCAGACTGGTCACCAGGCCCTGGCTGCGCCACAGGATCAGCCAAGGGCAGGCCAGCAGCAGCCACGCGCCGATCAGCGGTTTGTCCAGGTTCAGGTACATCGTGAAGGGTAGGGCGCCGGGGCTGAAGATGACGCCGTCGATGACCTTGGCCGCGTTGAAACCGGGCAGCCAGTGCAGGGCCAGGGCGATGGCCAGCAGGATGAACAAGGTGTGGCCCAGGGCTTTTTGCCAGCGCTGGGGACGGCGAGCGAGCAGAGCGCTGGCGAGCAGGGCGAGAAAGGTGGGCAGGGTGGCGATGCCGAGGTTGCCGTGCCTCAGGGCGAGGGTGTAGCCGAGCGCCAGGAGTAAAAGTGCGATCAGGTGGAAGCGAGACACAAGTGGTCCTTCTGATTGAACAATGTCGGGTCCGCTGCGCGGTCCATCGCCGGCAGCGGACCCAAGCATACCCGCCTCAGCTCGCAATCAGCTGTCGCAACACATAATGCAATATACCCCCCGCCTTGAAGTACTCCACCTCGTTCACGGTATCGATCCGGCACAGCACCTCGATCTGTTCCTGCTGCCCATCTGCGCGGGTGATACGCAAGGGCAGGCTCATGCCCGGGCGGATCTGCGCGCCGTGCAAGCCCAGCACATCGATCCGCTCCTTGCCGGTCAGCCCCAGTTGCTTGCGGTTGTGCCCGGCCTTGAACTGCAGTGGCAGCACACCCATGCCAACCAGGTTGGATCGGTGAATGCGCTCGAAGCTTTCCGCCAGCACCGCCTTGACCCCCAGCAGGTTGGTGCCCTTGGCCGCCCAGTCGCGGCTCGAACCGGTGCCGTATTCCTGGCCGGCGATCACCACCAGCGGGGTGCCTTCCTGCTGATAGCGCATGGCCGCGTCGTAGATCGACAGCTTCTCGCCACTGGGCACGTGCAGGGTATTGCCGCCTTCTTCGCCCGCCAGCATTTCGTTGCGGATGCGGATGTTGGCGAAGGTGCCGCGCATCATCACTTCATGGTTGCCACGCCGCGAGCCGTAGGAGTTGAAGTCGCGTGGCTCCACGCCCTGCTCACGCAGGTAGCGCCCGGCCGGGCTGTCGGCCTTGATGTTGCCGGCCGGGGAAATGTGGTCGGTGGTCACCGAGTCACCCAGCAGCGCCAGGATCCGCGCACCCTGGATGTCGGTGATCTGCGGGGGTGGCCCGCCGATGTCGTCGAAGAATGGTGGGTGCTGGATATAAGTGGAGTCGGCTTGCCATACGTAGGTGGCCGCCTGCGGTACCTGGATGGCCTGCCACTGTGCATCGCCGGCGAACACTTCGGCGTATTCCCTGTGGAACATTTCCGTGTCGACCTTGGCTACGGCGGCGGCGATTTCCTGCTGGCTGGGCCAGATGTCGCGCAGGTACACCGGCTGGCCGTCCTTGCCGGTGCCCAGCGGATCGCGGGTCAGGTCCAGGCGCACGCTGCCGGCCAGGGCATAGGCCACCACCAGCGGCGGCGAGGCCAGCCAGTTGGTCTTGACCAGCGGGTGCACGCGGCCTTCGAAGTTGCGGTTGCCCGACAACACCGAGGCCACGGTGAGGTCGGCGCTGCCAATGGCTTTTTCGATCGCGTCATCCAGCGGGCCGGAGTTGCCGATGCAGGTGGTGCAGCCATAGCCGACCAGGTCGAACCCCAGTTGGTCGAGGTAAGGGCTGAGCCCGGCGGCCTTGAAGTAGTCGGTCACCACCTTGGAGCCTGGCGCCAGCGAGCTCTTGACCCAGGGTTTGCGCTTCAGGCCTTTTTCCAGGGCCTTTTTCGCCACCAGCCCGGCGGCCATCATCACGCTGGGGTTGGAGGTGTTGGTGCACGAGGTGATCGCGGCGATCACCACGGCGCCATCGCGCAGGATCTGGGTCTGGCCCTGATGGCTGTATTCGATTTCCCCGGCCTGGTCGGCGTTGCCTACCGCCACGCCGCCGCCACCTTCGCTTTCCAGGCGGCTGACCTCTTTGGCCAGCGGTTTGGGTTGCAGTTCGATGAAGTGGTCGAAGGCCTGGCTGACCTGGCCAAGGGCCACCCGGTCCTGCGGTCGCTTGGGCCCGGCCAGGCTGGCCTCGACCTCCTGCATGTCCAGCGCCAGGCTGTCGCTGAACAGTGGCTCCTGGCCCGGCAGCCGCCACAGGCCCTGGGCTTTGCAGTACTGCTCGACCAGTTGCACGGTCGCCTCGGGGCGCCCTGACAGGCGCAGGTAGTCCAGGGTCACCTGGTCGACCGGGAAGAAGCCGCAGGTGGCGCCGTATTCCGGGGCCATGTTGGCGATGGTCGCACGGTCGGCCAAGGGCAGCTCGGCCAGGCCATCACCATAGAATTCGACGAACTTGCCCACCACGCCCTTCTTGCGCAGCATCTGCGTCACCGTCAGCACCAGGTCGGTGGCGGTGATGCCTTCACGCAGCTTGCCGGTCAGCTTGAAGCCGATCACTTCGGGGATCAGCATCGACACTGGCTGGCCGAGCATGGCCGCCTCCGCTTCGATGCCGCCCACGCCCCAGCCGAGCACACCCAGGCCGTTGATCATGGTGGTGTGCGAATCGGTGCCGACCAGGGTGTCGGGGAAGGCGTAGGTGCGACCATCGGCTTCACGGGTCCAGACGGTGCGGCCCAGGTATTCCAGGTTGACCTGGTGGCAGATACCGGTGCCCGGCGGTACCACGCGGAAGTTGGTGAAGGCGCTCTGCCCCCAGCGCAGGAAGGCGTAGCGCTCGCCGTTGCGCTGCATTTCGATATCGACGTTCTCGCTGAAGGCCTGCGGCGTGCCGTAGTGGTCGACCATCACCGAATGGTCGATTACCAGGTCCACCGGTGACAGCGGGTTGATCCGCTGCGGGTCACCACCGGCCTTGGCCATGGCTGCGCGCATGGCGGCCAGGTCGACCACGGCCGGCACACCGGTGAAGTCCTGCATAAGTACCCGCGCGGGGCGGTACTGGATCTCGCGGTCGGAGCGCCGCTCGCCCAGCCATTGGGCGAGGGCGCGCAGGTCGTCGCCGGTGACGGTCTTGCCGTCCTCCCAGCGCAGCAGGTTTTCCAGCAGCACCTTCAGCGACATGGGCAGACGCTGCAGGTCGCCCAGCTGGCGGGCGGCCTCGGTGAGGCTGAAGTAATGGTAGGTCTGGTCGCCGACCTTGAGGGATTTGAGGGTATTCAGGCTATCGAGCGAGGGCATTGCCAACTCCTTCTGCGCCGGTGCCTGGCAAGATCTGCCGGTGGCACCGCTCTGTGTCGATCCGCACGGCACGGACCTGGCTGAAAGGTCAGGTTAGACCGCTTTGCGTCACCTGACCCTTTTCTGGACCGGCGGGGCGTGTCGCAGGTTCCGATCTTCCTTTATCATCGCCGCCCTGCCAGCGCCTGTGGTGCGCCAGCCGTAGTGGAGTGAGAGATGAATACCCTGTTCATGCATTGCCGGCCCGGTTTCGAGGGTGAGGTGTGCGCCGAAATCAGCGAACATGCCGCCCGCCTGGGCGTTGCCGGCTATGCCAAAGGCAAGCCGCAAAGTGCCAGTGCCGAGTTTGTCTGTAGCGAGGAGGGCGGTGCCGAGCGCTTGATGGGGGAACTGCGCTTCAACCAGCTGATTTTTCCGCGGCAGTGGGCCCGTGGCGGTTATGTCGAACTGCCGGAAAGCGACCGTATCAGTGTGTTGCTGGCGCACCTGGCCGACTTTCCGGTGTTCGGCAGCCTGTGGCTGGAGGTGCTGGACAGCAACGAAGGCAAGGAACTGTCCACCTTCTGCCGCAAGTTCGAGGTGCCGCTGCGCAAGGTCCTGGAAAAGGCCGGCCGCCTGGTCGACGATGCCAGCCGCCCACGCCTGCTGCTCACCTTCATCAGCGGCCGCCGGGTGTTCGCTGGCGTTGCCCCTGCTACCAACAGCGCGCTGTGGCCCATGGGCATCCCGCGTTTGAAATTCCCCCGCGAGGCACCCAGCCGCTCGACCCTCAAGCTGGAAGAAGCCTGGCACCAGTTCATTCCGCGCGAGCAGTGGGAACAGCGCCTGGGCGATGACATGACCGGTGTCGACCTGGGGGCTTCGCCGGGTGGCTGGACCTACCAACTGGTGCGCCGGGGCATGCTGGTGACTGCCATCGACAATGGGCCGATGGCCGAAAGCCTGATGGACACAGGGCTGGTCCAGCACCTGATGGCCGATGGTTTCACCTGGCAACCGAAGCAGCCGGTGGACTGGATGGTGTGCGACATCGTCGAGAAGCCGGCGCGTACCACTTCGCTGATCGAGACCTGGCTGGGTGAGGGGCTGTGCCGTGAGGCGGTGGTCAACCTGAAGCTGCCGATGAAGCAGCGCTACGCCGAAGTACGCCGGCTGCTCGACCGCATGGAGGCGACGTTCAAGGCGCGCAAGATCAAGGTGTCGATTGCCTGCAAGCAGCTGTACCACGACCGTGAGGAAGTGACCTGCCATCTGCGCCGGATGGACTTGAAACCGCGCTGAGCACAGCGAATCGCTTTGCTCTTGCTTCGGCTTTTGCTTCTAAGCGCGCGATAGTTCAGGCGCCGCAGATTGCGACTTCAGGAGGCCGAGCGAAGGGACTGCGGAGGGAGGTGACGGGCATGGATGCCCGTCACCTCCCTCCGCAAGCCCTCTGCTCGGCCTCCTGAAGTCGCGAAGATCAAGATCAAGATCAAGATCAAGAGCTGGCTCAGCGTGTTCGCAGGCGGTGCTTGGACCACGTCGCGCGATGCGCGACAATGACGATCATTTGCGGAGCCCCCCATGACCGATTTCACCCCCGACGCCATCCTCGACGCCACTGGCCTGAACTGCCCGGAACCGGTGATGATGCTGCACCAGCACGTGCGTGACCTGGCCGCTGGCGGCCTGCTCAAGGTCATCGCCACCGACCCCTCGACCCGCCGCGACATCCCCAAGTTCTGCAACTTCCTCGGCCACGAACTGCTGCAGCAGCAGGAGGACGCCGGTACCTTCCTGTACTGGATCCGCAAGAAAGCCGACTGAAGCGCTCTGGAACACGCCCGGCGTTGCGCCTACACTGCGTTCCCCAGACAGGAGAGCGCCATGCTGATAGTTGCCGACGAGAACATCCCGCTGCTCGATGCCTTCTTCCAGGGTTTCGGCGAAATCCGCCGTTACCCGGGCCGAAGCCTCGATGCCGCCAGCGTCAAGGACGCCGACATCCTGCTGGTGCGCTCGGTGACCAAGGTAGACCGCCAGTTGCTCGAAGGCAGCCGTGTGCGCTTTGTCGGTACCTGCACCATCGGCACCGACCACCTCGACCTGAACTACTTTGCCGAGGCCGGTATCCGCTGGAGTAGCGCGCCGGGCTGCAATGCCCGCGGCGTGGTCGATTACGTGCTGGGCAGCCTGCTGACCTTGGCCGAGCTGGATGGCGTGGCACTGCCCGAGCGCGTGTATGGCGTGGTGGGCGCGGGTGAAGTGGGTGGCCGCCTGGTGCGGGTGCTGCACGGCCTGGGCTGGAAGGTACTGGTATGCGACCCGCTGCGCCAGGCCGCCGAGGGCGGCGACTACGTCAGCCTCGAGACCATCCTGCAACAGTGCGATGTTATAAGCCTGCACACCCCCTTGCAGCGTGGCGGCGAGCACCCGACCTGGCACCTGCTGGGCCAGGCGCAGCTGGCCCAGTTGCGCCCGGGTGCGTGGCTGGTCAACGCCAGCCGTGGCCCGGTGGTGGATAACGCGGCCCTGCGCGAACTGCTGCTGGACCGCGAAGACGTGCATGCGGTGCTGGATGTGTGGGAGGGTGAGCCGCAGGTCGACTTGCAACTGGCCGACCTGTGCACGCTGGCTTCGCCGCACATTGCCGGCTACAGCCTCGACGGTCGCCAGCGTGGTACGGCGCAGATCTACCAGGCGCTGTGCCGCTTCCTCGGTGTGGATGAACAGGTGCAACTGGCCGACCTGCTGCCTCGGCCGCCGCTTGCGCAGATCGAACTGGATGCCAGCACCGACCCGGCCTGGGCCATGGCCACCCTGTGCCGCGCGGTGTACGACCCACGCCGCGACGATGCCGATTTCCGCCGCAGCCTCAGCGACGACCCGCAGCAACAGCGTGCAGCATTCGACCAGTTGCGCAAGCAGTACCCGCCACGGCGCGAGATCGAGGGGCTAGGGGTGCGCTTGCGTGGGGAGTCGCCGCAGTTGGCGCAGCTGGTCAGTGCCTTGGGTGGGGTGCTGGTCTGACGGTATGTTGAGCGCAGTACCGGCCTCTTCGCGGGTAAACCCGCTCCCACAGGTGCCCCGCTGATCTCAAGGCTGGTGTGGTCCCTGTGGGAGCGGGTTTACCCGCGAAAGGGCCAGCACAGGATTCAGGCAAATAAAAACCCGGCGCAAGCGCCGGGTTGCAAGAAATTCGCCGATCAACCTTTGCGTACGCGCTCTACCCGGCTTTCTTCCAGGGCCTTGCAGGCCTGCTGGATCATCTGCTCGGTGATCGGTACTTCGCGCCCCTGGGCGTCGATGATCGAACCGCACACCTGCGGTTGCGGGGTGGTCCGGGGCTTCTGGTTGTCGCTGCCATGCTGCAAGCTCATGTATTGTCTCCTCATCAGGTTCAAGCGCAGGGTAACCCTGTGCCGTGACCGGCCTGTGACAGTGCCTGCAGGATCACGGCAGCCACAGTCCAGCAGAAACGGCCATAAAGCTCCATAGCCTGGTTAGACCGATAGGCTATAGCAACCTTGCAAGGGTTCCCCAGGCCTGGATGAGTGGTAGGCTGCGGATTCCCCACCATAGTGGTCCGCGCCATGCCCGAATCGGTTTCTTCGCGTCAACGCCGCGCCTTGCGCCTGGGTTGGCAGTTCGTTCGCCCGTACCGTCGCCAGGTGCTGCTGGCCTTGCTGGCACTGGTTGTCACCGCCGCCATCACCTTGTCCATGGGCCAGGGCATCCGCCTGCTGGTGGACCAGGGCTTCATGACCCGCTCCGCGCATCAGCTCAACCAGACCATCGGGCTGTTCCTGCTGCTGGTGCTGGCCCTGGCGGTGGGTACCTTCAGCCGCTTCTACCTGGTGTCGTGGATCGGCGAGCGCTGCGTGGCCGATATCCGTCGGGCCGTGTTCGACCACCTGATCGGCTTGCACCCTGGGTTTTTCGAAGACAATCGCAGCTCCGAGATCCAGTCGCGGCTGACCGCTGATACCACCTTGCTGCAATCGGTAATCGGTTCATCGCTGTCGATGTTCCTGCGCAACGCGCTGATGGTCATCGGTGGCGTGGCTTTGCTGTTCATCACCAACCCCAAGCTCACCAGCATCGTGGTGGTAGCGCTGCCGCTGGTGCTGGCGCCGATCCTGCTGTTCGGCCGCCGGGTACGTAGCCTGTCGCGGCAGAGCCAGGACCGGGTGGCCGATGTGGGCAGCTATGTGGCCGAGGCCCTCGGGCAGATCAAGACCGTGCAGGCCTACAACCATCAGGCGCACGACCGCGAGCTGTTCGCCGGCACGGTCGAAGCGGCGTTTGCCGTGGCCCGGCAGCGGATTGCCCAGCGTGCCTGGCTTATCACCCTGGTGATCGTGCTGGTGCTGGGAGCGGTGGGGGTGATGTTGTGGGTTGGCGGCATGGACGTGATCGCCGGGCGCATTTCTGCGGGCGAACTGGCCGCCTTCGTGTTCTACAGCCTGATCGTCGGCAGTGCCTTCGGTACCCTCAGCGAGGTGATCGGCGAGCTGCAGCGGGCGGCGGGCGCGGCCGAGCGCATTGCCGAACTGTTGGCGGCGCGCAGTGCAATCCTGCCGCCCGCCGTGGCGCAGGTGCTGCCGCAGCAGCGGGCCAGTGGGCGTATCGAGTTGCAGCAGTTGGTGTTCGCTTATCCGTCACGGCCCTCGGTGGCGGCTGTCGATGGCCTGAGCCTGGCCATCGAGCCGGGGCAGACCGTGGCGCTGGTTGGGCCATCGGGGGCGGGCAAGTCGACCTTGTTCGATTTGTTGTTGCGCTTCTACGACCCCCAGCAAGGGCGCATCCTGCTCGATGGCCGGGCGATTACCGAACTCGACCCCGCTCAACTGCGCCAGCAGTTCGCCCTGGTGGCACAAAACCCTTCGCTGTTTCGCGGCACGGTCGAGGCCAACATCCGCTATGGCCGGCCCGAGGCGACCCTGGCCGAGGTCGAGGCAGCGGCCCGTGGTGCCCATGCCGACGCATTCATCCGGCAACTGCCGCAGGGCTACCAGACACCGCTGGGCGAGGGCGGCATCGGCCTGTCCGGCGGGCAGCGGCAACGCCTGGCCATCGCCCGTGCGTTGCTGGTCGATGCACCGATCCTGTTGCTGGACGAAGCCACCAGCGCCCTCGACGCGCAAAGCGAACACCTGATCCAGCAGGCGTTGCCCCGCCTGATGGCCGGGCGCACTACCCTGGTGATCGCCCATCGGCTGGCTACGGTACAGCATGCCGACCGTATCGCGGTCATCGACAAGGGCCGTCTGGTGGCGGTGGGGACCCATCGCCAGTTGATCGAAGAGAGCCCGTTGTATGCGCGGCTGGCGGCCTTGCAGTTCACTACGGGGTAGCTTGTAGTGGCCTTGTAACATTTCTGTAGTATTTGCCTGAGAGTATCTAGCTCAACTGTTGCGTAAGTGCTCGACCTGGCTGCCATTGCTTGATGGCAGCCTTTTTTTGGCCTGCCAGTAACCGGGCTGCGTTGCACCCCATTGCCAGCTTGCGCGGCCCCCCGGTCTTCCTCCTGCTTTCCGAGATCCAAGATGTTGCGTAAATCCCTCAGAGTGCAAATTCTCTCCCTGCTCGGCGGCAGTCTGGTGGCGATGTTGCTGATCGCCCTGGTGTGCTTCCAGTTCCTCTCGTCCAGCGTGCGCGGCTACGCCGAGCTGGTCGACGGGCCGCTGCGGGCCTCGCAATTGATCGACGAAGCCAACCTGCAGTTCAAGATCCAGGTGCAGGAATGGAAGAACGTGCTGTTGCGCGGGCGCCAGCCGACTGACATGGACAAGTACTGGCAGCAGTTCCAGGCTCGCGAGCAGCAGGTGCAGCAACTGCTCGGGCAATTGATCGATAGCAGCGACGCCAGGCTCAAGGCGCCGTTGCAGCAACTGCGTGACAGCCACCGGCAGCTAGGCCTGGCCTATGCACAGGGGCGCCAGGCATTCCTGGCGGCGGGCGGTGACCCGGTTGCCGGCGACCAGGCGGTCAAGGGCGTGGACCGCGCCGCCAGTGAACAGATGAGCGAACTGGTCGAGCAACTGCGTGCCGATGCCCATCAGCAAGCCGCCAGCCTCAGTGCCGGTGCGGAGCGCACGGTATGGCTGGGCTTGCTGGTGATGTTGGCCTCGGCGGTGTTGGTGGGGCTGCTCAGCCTGTGGCTGGTCAACCGCAGCCTGATCGAGCCGATTCGTCAATTGATCGAGTATGTCGCGCAGCTTAGCCAGGGCCGCTTTGCCGCCCGGGTAGAAAGCCGCCGTGAGGACGAACTGGGCCGCCTGGCGCGGGCCGCCAACACCCTGCGCGACTTCCTCGCCGACACGGTCGGCCGGCTGCAGGACAACGCCCAGGAACTGGAAGGCGCCAGCGGCCGGTTGCGCAGCATCGCCGGCGACATGGCCCGTGGCACCCATGACCAGTTCCAGCGCACCGACCAGGTGGCCACGGCCATGCATGAGATGTCTGCCACCGCCCAGGAAGTCGCGCGCCACGCCGCCGAGGCCGCCCGCGCGGCGGACGACGCCGACCACAGTGCCCAGGCGGGTGAGCAGGTGATGCAGCAGACCATCGATATCATCGGCGTGGTCAACCGCGAAATTGCCGGTACGGCGGCGGTGATTCGCGACCTGGAGCATGACAGCACGCGCATTGGCAAAGTCCTCGAAGTGATCCGTGGCATTGCCGAGCAGACTAACCTGCTGGCGCTCAACGCGGCCATTGAAGCGGCCCGTGCCGGCGAGGCCGGGCGTGGTTTTGCGGTAGTCGCCGATGAGGTGCGCAGCCTGGCCCAGCGCACGGCGGCTTCGATTGCCGAGATCCACCAGATCATCGAAGCAGTGCAGTCGGGGGCGGTGGAAGCGGTCAAGGCCATCGAAAGCGGCCAGCAGCGCAGCGAGGAGGGTGCCGAACAGGTGCAGCAGGCCGGGCAGATGCTGCAGCGCATCACCCTGGCGGTGGAGGCAATCCGCGACATGAACCGGCAGATCGCCACGGCGGCCGAAGAGCAGACCAGCGTGGCCGAGGACATCTCGCGCAACCTGATCGAAATCACCCGCATCGCCACGGCCAACCAGGAGGCCGTACAGCATACCGAGCAGGCGGGGCAGCGCCTGCATGGGTTGTCGGGGCAACTGGGCGAAGTCACCTCCCGTCTCACTGCCTGACGCAGTCCTTGTGGGGGTGGCCTTGTGTCGCGAAAGGCCGCTCCCACAAAGAAGCTGCGCCGGGCTGGTTGCTGGGGAAACCCGCCACTTTCACTGCTTCATCCTATGCCCTGTGGCGGATTGTCGCCACGCTCCCCGTCGCGAGCCCCCGTATTCATTGCTCGATACCCAGTTGGCACATTCCCTGCTCAAGGCGGCGCGCGTGTACACAACAACTGGATAACATCAATGAAGAAATTCCTGCTGACGTTCCTCTGCCTGGGCGTCATCGGCTGCTCCAAACCCGCGGAACCGGAAAAGACTGTCGACGTGCTGCTGATCGGCGGTGGCATCATGAGTGCCAGCCTGGGCACCTACCTCACCGAGCTGGAGCCCTCCTGGAAGGTCGACGTCTACGAACGCCTGGACCAGGTGGCCGAAGAAAGCTCCAACGCCTGGAACAATGCCGGTACCGGTCACTCTGCGTTCTGCGAGCTGAACTACACCAGCGTCGGCAAGGACGGCAGCATCGATATCAGCAAGGCTGTGGGGGTCAACGAGCAGTTCGAGGTATCCAAGCAGTTCTGGGCCTACCAGGTCGAGCAGGGCGTGCTGAGCAACCCGAAGTCGTTCATCAACAACGT
The DNA here is from genome assembly GCF_017490805.1 of Pseudomonas sp. 43(2021). Lineage (NCBI taxonomy): Bacteria > Pseudomonadati > Pseudomonadota > Gammaproteobacteria > Pseudomonadales > Pseudomonadaceae > Pseudomonas > Pseudomonas sp. 43(2021). The sequence goes on along the minus strand of NZ_JAFGYJ010000008.1, from coordinate 130,354 downwards.
GCCGCACATGAGCTTTGTCTGGGGTGACGACAATGTCGCCTTCCTGCACAAGCGCGTCGACGCCCTGCAGCACAGTTCGCTGTTCCGCGGCATGGAAATCTCCGAAGACCACGAGCAGATCCGTAAGTGGGCACCCCTGGTGATGGAAGGCCGTGACCCGGGGCAGAAGGTCGCCGCCACGCGCATGGCCATCGGCACCGACGTGAACTTTGGCGAAATCACTCGCCAGCTGTTCGCCGCGATGACCCGCAACCCCAACGTGTCGCTGAACCTGCGTCATGAAGTGCGCGACATCGTACGCAACGACGACGGCACCTGGCAGGTGCGGGTGGCCGACCTGGCCAACGGTGGCAAGGAAAAGGCCGTCAACGCCCGCTTCGTGTTCATTGGTGCCGGTGGTGGCGCGCTGAAGCTGCTGCAGAAGTCGGGGATCCCCGAAGCCGAAGGCTATGCCGGCTTCCCGGTTGGTGGCCAGTTCCTGATGACCGACAACCCCGACCTGGTCGCCCGCCACCAGGCCAAGCTGTACGGCAAGGCCTCGGTCGGCGCGCCGCCGATGTCGGTACCGCACCTGGACACGCGGATGATCGATGGCAAGCAGGTGCTGCTGTTCGGCCCGTTCGCCACCTTCTCCACCAAGTACCTCAAGCATGGCTCGCTGCTGGACATGTTCGCCTCGCTGAACAGCCACAACGTGCTGCCAATGGTCAATGCCGGCATCGACAACATCGACCTCAGCACCTACCTGATGGGGCAGTTGATGCTCAGTTTCGATGACCGCATGAACGCCCTGCGCGAGTATTTCCCCAACGCCAAGAACGAGGACTGGAAGCTGCTGCAGGCCGGCCAGCGGGTGCAGGTGATCAAGAAGGACCCGGTACTGGGCGGTGTGCTGCAGTTCGGTACTGAAGTGGTGGCGGCGCAGGACGGCAGCATCGCTGCGTTGCTGGGCGCTTCGCCGGGTGCCTCGACCGCGGCGCCGATCATGCTGACCGTGCTGGAAAAGACCTTCAAGGACCGTATCCAGTCGCCAGCCTGGCAGGCCAGGCTCAAGGAAATCGTGCCGAGCTATGGGCAGAAGCTGAACAACAACCTGGCGCTGACCAACCAGACCCGTGAGTGGAGCAGCGAGCGCCTGCAGTTGCTGTATGTGCCGGTGGAGGCTGAGGTGGCGCACTGACACATGTGGGAGCGGCCCAGGGCCGCTCCCACAAGAGGGGCCGCGCTGGGGCTGGGACACCTTCCAGGGCATAACAAAAAGCCCGCACAAGGCGGGCTTTTTGATAAGGATTTGGTCGGAGAGACAGGATTCGAACCTGCGGCCTTCTCGTCCCGAACGAGACGCGCTACCTGGCTGCGCTACACTCCGATGAAGGAAATCCTACTGCATCCTTTTTTTGCACGCAAGCCCTTGTTGTTGAAAGGGCCTTTGCAAAAAACAGGGTGCGATCAGAGCTCTTTGACGGTGCGGATCTGGTCCTTGTTCAAGCGCGTGCGCTTGCCGTCCAGTTGCTCGAATTCGTAGAAGCCCGAGTCTTCATCGTACTTCGGTGTGTCGGTGGCCTGGATTTCGCGACCGTCATTCAGGGTAATGACGGTTGGCGATGCGCAGCCAGCGAGGGCGCCCAGGCCCAAGACGAGCAGGAAGGCGGGTAGGGTCCGTTGAATCATCGTGTTTCTCCAGTGCGATGGTGCTAGATGACATTAAGACGCAGGGCGTCCACGCAAGTTCCGTCTACAGTGCAGCATAGCGGCAAACCCGGGGCATTGATCGAAGGCAAGGGCCACGGGCGTCACGCTGTGATGGGCGCGTGCTGTGTTATAACTGCGGCCATCCCATCTTCTTGTGACGGACCCCCATGAAAGCCAAGGCAGATACCCCCTTCGTGCCGCTGAACATCGCCGTGCTCACCGTCAGCGACACCCGCACCTTCGACACCGATACCTCCGGCCAGCTGTTCGTCGACCGCCTGAGCGCGGCCGGCCATCGCCTTGCCGAGCGCGTGCTGCTGAAAGACGACCTGTACAAGATTCGCGCCCAGGTTGCCACCTGGATTGCCGATGACAGCGTGCAGGTGGTGCTGATCACCGGCGGCACCGGCTTTACCGGCCGCGACAGCACGCCCGAGGCTGTGGCCTGCTTGTTGGACAAGCAGGTAGAAGGCTTTGGTGAGCTGTTCCGGCAGATTTCCGTGGCCGACATTGGCACCTCCACTGTGCAGTCGCGCGCCTTGGCCGGGCTGGCTAACGGTACCTTGGTGTGCTGCCTGCCAGGCTCGACCAATGCGGTGCGCACTGGTTGGGACGGTATCCTCGCCGAGCAGCTGGATGCCCGCCATCGCCCTTGCAACTTCGTGCCGCACCTGAAGCAGGCAGCAGCCTGTGACAGCCGTGGCTGAGGTCAGCCAGGCCCGGCCGCTGATGCCGGTGGAACAGGCCCTGGAGCAACTGCTGGCATTGGCTGAAGCGGCTCCGATCCGCGACACCGAGAACCTGCCACTGGCCGAGGCCGAGGGCCGTGTGCTGGCCGCTGACCTGGTGGCCTCGCTCGACCTGCCGCCTTGGCCGAACAGCGCCATGGACGGTTACGCCCTGCGCCTGGCTGACTGGCAGGGCGAACCACTGCCGGTCAGCCAGCGGATTTTCGCCGGCCATGCGCCGCAGCCGCTGCAAGCGGGCACCTGCGCACGCATCTTCACCGGGGCACCGCTGCCCGAAGGTGCCGACTGCGTCGAGATGCAGGAAAACACCGAAGTGGCAGAGGATGGCCGGGTACGCTTTCTCGAGCCGTTGAAAGCCGGGCAGAACATTCGTCCCCAGGGCCAGGAAACCCGCAAGGGCGAACAGGTGATGAGCGCTGGCACCCGGCTGGGGCCGATCGAGCTGGGCCTGGCTGCGACCTTGGGCCACGGCCGCCTGGATGTGGTGCGCAAGGTGCGGGTGGCGGTGCTGTCCACCGGTGATGAACTGGTCGAGCCCGGCCTGCCGCTGGGGCCGGGGCAGATCTACAACAGCAACCGCCGGCTGCTGGTCAGCTGGTTGCAGCGGCTGGGCTGCGATGTGGTCGATGCGGGCATCCTGCCGGATGACCTGGCACGCACCCGCACCTGCCTGGCCGAGCTGGGTGATGTCGACCTGATCCTGTCCACCGGCGGTGTCTCGGTGGGGGAAGCCGACTACCTCGGCGCCGCCCTGCGCGAAGCCGGCGAGCTGGCCTTGTGGAAGCTGGCGATCAAGCCCGGCAAGCCGCTGACCTTCGGCCACTTCCAGGGCGTGCCGGTAATCGGCCTGCCGGGCAACCCGGCCTCGACCCTGGTCACCTTCGGCCTGCTGACCCGGCCCTACCTGTTGCGGCGCCAGGGCGTGGCCGATGTCACGCCGCTGCGTTTCGACATGCCGGCCGGTTTTGACTGGCCCAAGCCCGGCACGCGCCGCGAGTACCTGCGCGCCCGCATCGAACAGGGCCAGGTGCGCATCTACAAGAACCAGAGCTCTGGCGTGCTGCGCAGCGCGGCCTGGGCCGAGGGGCTGGTGGAAGTGCGCGAAGGCAGTACGCCGAAGCAGGGTGACAGCGTGCCGTTCATTCCCTTCAGCGAGCTACTTGGCTGAGCGGCCCAGCCAGGCACTGGCCAGCGGCGCGGCCTCGGCTGGTGCCGCCTGGGCCAGGCGCATGTGCACGTTCTCCAGTTGCTGGGCGGCCACGCTCCAGTCGTGGCGCTGGCGGGCGAACTGGCGCCCGGCATCGCTCAACTGGCTCATGCGCCAGGGCTGGTTGAGCAACTGGGTGATCAGCAGGGCCAACTGGTCGCCATCCTCACTGCCCAGGTAGTGCTCGCCGTTGTTCGCGGCCAGGCCTGAAACGCCTTTGCCGGTGGTGATCACTGGCAAGCCGGCGGCCATCGCTTCGAGGATTTTCACCTTGGAACCACCGGCATAGCGCAGCGGTGCGAAGAACAGTGCCGAACGCCGCTGCAGTTCACGCAGGTCGGGGCGGTAGCCGAACCATTCGATACGCGGGTCGTTCCAGTGCAGTTTCCAGCTGGCCGGCATGGCATGCCCGGCAATCGCCAGGCGCACCGCCGGATTGCTCATCCACACCTGCGGCATGATGTCTTCCAGCGCCCATTCGATGGCCTCCAGGTTGGCGCCACACTCGAAGTTGCCTACGAACAGCAGGCGCTGGCTGTGCAGCGCAGGTTGCACGTGCTGGTAGAAATCACAGTCCACGCCATTGACCACCACGTTCACCGGGCGCCCGCTGATTTGCGCGATCAGCTCGGCATCGTGGGCGCTGACCGCCACCAGTTCGGTGGGCTGGCGCAATACCCGCTGTTCCCAGCGTCGATAGCGCCAGCGGTCGAAGGCGTTGAGCGGGCGCAACCACAGCGGCAGGCGATCGTGGCTGGCGCCACCCATCACCGATTCCAGGGTGTGCTCGCAGAGCATGTACGGCAGTCCGCGTGCCTGCAGGGCCTTCTCGAACGGCTGGAAGCTGTAGCTGTGTTCGATCTGGATCACGTCCCAGGGCTCGTCCAGCAATTGCTCGAAGCGGTGCCGCAGGCGAGGGGCCAGGCCATTGATGATTGCCCGCATGGGGTAGTCCAGGATCGGCGAGGCCAGCAGGTTCAGCGGGCTGTGCAGGGGCCGACGGGGCAGCACGATCAGGCGTTCGAGCAAGGGTTCCAGGGCCTCGCGGGCAGCATCGCCGAGGGGGTTCTTCGATTGCACCAGCAGGGTAATCCGGTGGCCCCGTTGTGCCAGTGCGCGTATCAGGTGGTATTGCCGGGTCTTGCTGCCGCTGGTGGTCGGCCAGGGCAGGTACGGCAGTGTCCAGAGAATGCGCATGACCCGGAATCCTCGCTAAAGGTTGCGGATAGCAAGACGCGCCCTTAGGCGGCAGTGGTAAAAACCACTGCCGGGGCGCGTCCATGGCAAGAAAGGTGTATCTGCTGAGCATAGCCGTGCATTGCCACACTTGGGAAAAAGACAGGCCAACGCTTGTCGGTTAATGGCCGGCCAACGCGGTCACTTGTGGGAGCGGCCTTGTGTCGCGATAGGGCCGCAGAGCGGCCCCGGCAATGGCCGCTCCCACAAAATTGACCGCGTTGGCCCATTATTTTCTGTGGGCATGCAACGATCCGGGATTGCAGAGGGTCGAGATCTGGGGTGATCACTTCACGGAGGCGCGTATATGCAAGGGCGCAAGGCAATGCTGATCCTGCACGGCAAGCAGGCCATGAACGAAGACTTGCGCAGCGCCGTGCACGGCCTGCGCGATAGCGGCTGGGTGCTGGATGTGCGGGTCACCTGGGAGGCCGGTGACGCTCAGCGCCTGGTCAACGAAGCGCTGGCTGCCGGTTACGGCCATATCGTTGCCGGAGGCGGGGATGGCACGCTGCGCGATGTTGCCGAGGCCATGGGCCTGGCGGGTACCCAGGCCAGCCTGGCGTTGTTGCCACTCGGCACGGCCAACGATTTTGCCAGGGCTGCCGGCATACCCCTGGAGCCCGCCACGGCGCTGGCCTTGCTGAACATACCTGCACAGCCAATAGACCTGGGCCAGGCCGGCGACCAGTTGTTCCTCAACATGGCCACGGGCGGTTTTGGCAGCCAGGTCACGGCCAACACCTCCGAAGACCTGAAGAAAGTGCTGGGCGCCGCCGCCTACCTGTTCACCGGGTTGTCGCGCTTCAGCGAACTGCAGGCGGCCTCGGTGGCGCTGCAAGGGCCGGACTTCCACTGGCAGGGTGACCTGCTGGCGCTGGGGATCGGCAACGGCCGCCAGGCCGGGGGCGGGCAGGTGCTGTGCCCTGAGGCGCTGGTGGACGATGGCTTGCTCGACATCGCCATCCTGCCGGCACCACAGGAGATGGTCGGGGCGCTGCGTGACCTGTTGGCCGGTAACGGGCTGTTCGTCCGGGCCCGGTTGCCCTGGGTCGAGATCAAGTGCTCGCAGGGGCTGGACATCAACCTCGATGGTGAGCCGGCGCAGGCAGACACGTTGCGCTTCCAGGCCAGGCCCGCTGCACTGCGCCTGCACCTGCCGGCCGGGTCGCCGTTGCTCAGTCGTCCAGGCTGATGATTTTCTCGCGCACGGCGAACAGCACCAGGCCGGCCACGTCATGGATCTGCAGGCGTTTCATGATTTGCGAGCGGTGGGTTTCCACGGTCTTGATCGACAGGCCCAGGCCGGTGGCGATTTCCCGGGTGGCCTTGCCGCGCACGATCAGGCGCAGGATCTCCAGCTGTCGCGCCGTGAGGTTATGCCGCTCGCCAGCGGGTTGCTTGCCCTGCCTGGCGCGCTGCAGCGCCTGGTTGATGACCGTATGGGCGATGGCTGGGCTGAGGTAGCGCTCGCCGTTGCGCACCGCGGCCAGGGCCTGCTCCAGTTCGGTGGCGCTGGTGTCCTTGAGCAGGTAGCCGTGGGCGCCGCTTTCCAGGGCCCGCATGATCAGGTCCGGGTCGGTGTGCATCGACAGGATCAGCACCTTGCAGGTGCTGCCGCTGGCGCGCAGTTGGGTGAGAGCATCCAGGCCGCTGGTCGAACGCATGGAGATGTCCAGCAAGACGATGTCCGGCGCCAGTTTGCGTACCTGTTCGAGCAACTGGCTGCCATCGTCGGCTTCACCGATTACATCATAGCCAGGGATGTCGCAGACCAGTGCGCGCACCCCGGCACGGATCAGCGAGTGGTCGTCCACCAGCAGCAGTCTACAGGTCATGGGTGGCAGTACTCCTGGCGCGTTGCTGGGTGCGCGGTGGCCATGGGAACACCGCCTCGATGCGCGTGCCCAGGCCGAGCTGGCTGGTGATGTCGAGGCTGCCCTGCAACGCGGTTACCCGCTCCTGCATGCCGGCCAAGCCGCGCTGGCCGGCTTCGGCCGGTTGCCTGGCGGGTACGAAACCACGGCCATCGTCGTGGATCGACAACGCCAAGCCCTCGGGGGTGCGCTGCAGACGGACGACCAGGTTGTGTGCCTGTGCATGGCGCAGCATGTTGGTCACGGCTTCCTGGGTAATGCGGAACACCGCCATGGCCACGGCCTCGTCGATGCCGCCCAGGCGCTGGTTGCACGCCAGGCTCCAGTTCACTCCGCTGTTGCCCAGGGTGCGCATCAGGTGTGCCCGCAGGCTGGCTTCCAGGCCAAGGCTGGCCAACTGCCGCGGGTTGAGCAGGGCGGAGACATCGCGCACGTTACCCAAGGTGTCATCCAGCGTGCTGCGCAGGGCGTCGCAGTGGCCTTGCAGCTCATCGGGCATGCGCCTTTGCAGCCACTGCAGCTGCAGCTTGGCGGCGGTGAGCAGCTGGCCGATGTCGTCGTGCAGTTCCCGGCTCAGGTGCTGGCGCTCGTCTTCCTGGACCTTGAGCATGCGCTCGGCCAGTTCCGCCGGGCGCAGGCTGATCGACCTGGCGCGCAGGCCCAGCTGCACGGCGGCGCCCAGCGTGGCGGCCAACTGCAGCACCAGCAGGCTGGCCGGGATCGACTGGTCGGCCAGGTACAGCAACAGGTTGGCGACCAGCGAGGCCACGCACAGCCCGACCGTCGCCCAGCGCAGCAGGGGAGTGCGGGAGCCGCAACGCAAAGGAGTCTTCAAGCGTGGGAACATAAGTAGGGAAGCCACTGAAGTATTGCTGATGGAGGCCTTGCACAATCCTTGTCAGAGGCTTTGGTGCAGTACTTTCGATTGTTTTTTTCGTACACGAGACCTTGCGACCTTGCTGCAGGTTGCAAGCGTTTGTGGGGGCGCATATTACCACTTTGCACTGCATCGGTCGCGGTCGGGTAGCGCTTTGAAACGCCTGCCAGACGGGCGCTGGCGGGTAGCAAAGTGCCACCCGGCTTGATCGCGCAACGTGCCTGGTTGCACTTCGCGTCGGGTCAATATCTGGGAGATGAGCGGCCTGGCTGCGTGCCGTCGGCCATCTCGGTGTGCGGGTGGATGCATACGTTGCCTTGGTCGTCGCAGGGTATGCAGGCTCGTGTAAAAGGTTGCCGCACGACCTTGGCCAGTTCACCCAGCAGCACCAGTTGCTCGCCAATGTCCAGGTTAAGCCGCCCGGTACACGGATCGACCAGTTCCAGTTGCCAGGCCAGCAGGGTCAGGCAGGCCCCTACTGCGGGCAGGGCTTCGCGCTGCAGGCAACCACCATGGCAGGCCGGGGCCAGCAACTGCTGCAGGGCGGTGGTGTAATGGGCAACTTCGCGCAGGCCCAGGTGTGTGGCCTGTCGAGCGAGGTTGCCGAGGGTATTGTCCAGGCAGTGGCAGGCATCCGGGTCGTTATCGATCAGTTCCAGGTGCTGCAGGCATTCCTGGGCCTGGGTCAGCAGCACCTGGGCATCCAGCAGAAACCCCTGCAGGGCGTCATCGAACGATAAGGCGCTGTCCATCATGATGCTCCCGCGCGTGGGGCAGGCGCAGGTGGCGGGCACGCCAAAACGATAGCTAGCAAAAGCCTGACTCCATTCATGCAATGAGAATGGCGTCACATTAATGGCTAAAGGATATCGCGAACATCAGGTTGCACCCGATTGTGGCTAAGGGTTTCCCTGATGCTCGGCTCAGGTGGGGAACTTTTGCAGTCCCGCTGGCTCAGCCCAAGCTGCTCGCAGTAAAGCATGATGGTAAAGTGATATCAATTGCCTTCACGGCATTTTCCCGCAAGGGTCAAGGTGTGCGTGAAGCCGCCGATACAGGGTGGATGATTTCACTTTTTCCGACTCAAGGCTGGGGGTTTTCCAATGGCTGGCATTCTCGACACGGTAGACCAACGCACGCAACTGGTGGGTGAGAACCGCCTGGAAATCCTGATGTTTCGCCTGGCTGGCCGCCAGCTGTTCGCGATCAACGTGTTCAAGGTGCAGGAAGTGCTGCAGCTGCCCAAGCTGACCCTGATGCCCCAGCGCCACGCTTTCGTCTGCGGGGTGGTCAACCTGCGCGGCCAGACCCTGCCGGTGATCGACCTTTCCCAGGCGATCGGCATGCGCCCGCTGCAGCCGGGGCCGGACAGCACCATCATCGTCACTGAATACAACCGCTCTGTGCAGGCCTTCCTGGTCGGCGGTGTCGACCGCATCGTCAACATGAACTGGGAGGCGATCATGCCGCCGCCGTCCAGCGCCGGACGCCAGCATTACCTGACCGCCATCACCAAGGTCGATGACAAGCTGGTGGAAGTGATCGACGTGGAGAAGGTGCTGGCCGAGATCGTGCCGTACAACGCGCGGGTTTCCGGCGACAAGCTCGCCGACCCGGTGCTGGCCCGGGCCCGCGGCCGCGAAGTACTGCTGGTGGACGACTCCAGCGTGGCTCTGGCGCAATTGCGCGACACGCTGTCCCAGCTGGGCGTGAAGCTGCACGTGGCCAGTGATGGCTTGAAGGCTTTGCGCATGCTCAAGGGCTGGGCCGACGCAGGCGAAGATGTGTGCGAGAAACTACTGATGGTGTTCACCGATGCCGAGATGCCGGAAATGGACGGCTACCGGCTGACCACCGAGATCCGTGGTGATGCCCGTTTGCGCCAGCTTTACGTGGTGCTGCATACCTCGCTGTCCGGCAGTTTCAACGAGTCGATGGTAAAGAAGGTGGGCTGCGACAACTTCCTTTCCAAATTCCAGCCTGATCGCCTGGTCGACGTGGTCAAGCAACGCCTGTTGCTGGATATTGCCACTGCGTGATCCCGGCCCCTGCCGGGTATAAGCTTGGCGTTTTGGCATGGCGCGAGGCGGCAGGGATGTTTCTCAGTGAGCTGTATCGGTACCCGGTGAAGTCGGGGCAGGCGCAAAGCCTGCAGGCTTCACCGGTGGGTTTGCTAGGGTTGCAGGGCGACCGGCGCTGGATGGTGGTGGAGGAAGAAAACGGACGCTTCCTGACCCAGCGCGCCTGGCCACGGCTTGGCCTGATCAAGGCGAGCGATGATGATCACGGCCAGTTGCTGCTGGAAACACCTGGGCAGGCACCGTTGCGGGTGCCTGTGCCACCTGCCGATGACGCCCTGCGCGGCGTGACCATCTGGCGCGATACCCTGCGCGTGCCGGATGCGGGCGATGCGGCGGCGGCCTGGCTGAGCGAGCTGTTGGGCAAGGCCGTGCGCCTGGTGCATTGCCCGGAGCAGCGCGCGCGTTATCTGCCCAATGGCTATGGCTTCAACAGTGACCGGGCGGCGTTCCCGGACGGTTTCCCCTTGTTGCTGATCGGCCAGGGTTCGCTGGACGAGCTCAACCGGCGTATCGGCCGGCCCATGGAGATGCTGCGCTTCCGGCCCAACCTGGTGGTGCGGGGCGCGGAACCGTTTGCCGAGGATGGCTGGAAGCGGATTCGTATCGGCAGCCTGGAGTTTCGCGTGCTCAAGCCCAGCGTGCGCTGCATCTTTACCACCATCGACCCGGCTACCGGCGAGCGCAGTGAGGATCGCGAGCCGATGGCCACGCTCAGGACTTTCCGCGAGAAGGAGGGGGATGTGCTGTTCGGGCAGAACCTGGCGGTGGATGGTAGTGGGTGGCTGGAGGCAGGGATGCAGGTCGAAATTCTGGAGTAGCTGTGTTGCCTGTGCCGGCCTCTTCGCGGGTAAACCCGCTCCCACAGGTACTGCACCGCATTCAGGAGTGGTGCAATACCTGTGGGAGCGGGCAAGCCCGCGAAGAGGCCGGCACAGGCTCAGCAACAATCACATGTCATCGAAGTACCGCTCATGCCAATCCACCAGCGGCTGCGGCGAGTTCAGTTTCTGCCCGTAGATCACCGAATACGACAGCACGTTCTGCACGTACTGGCGCGTTTCGTCGAACGGGATCGACTCCACCCACACATCGAAGCTCAGGTGCTTGGCGCCTTTCAGCCACTGGCGCACACGCCCCGGCCCCGCGTTGTAGGCCGCTGAAGCCAGCACCCGGTTGCCGTTGAACTGGCTGTGCACCTGGCTCAGGTAGGCAGCGCCCAGCTGGATGTTCTTGTCCGGGTTGAGCACCTGCGCCGGTGACGCCAGCGGAATGCTGAACTTGCGGGCGGTTTCCTTGGCCGTGGCCGGCATCAGCTGCATCAGGCCGCTGGCGCCCACCGGCGAACGGGCATCTTCCATGAAGGCACTTTCCTGACGAGTGATGGCAAATACCCAGCTCGAATGCAGGCCGCGGACCTTGGCCTCGCGCACCAGGGTGTCGCGGTGGGCCATCGGGAAGCGGATGTCCAGGTCGTCCCAGTACTGCGCCTGGCTGATGGTGCGAATGGCCGGGAAGTACCAGCGCAGGTCGTAGCCCAGGCGCGCCTGGGCGACCATTTCGTCGCGGCTGAAGTGGCGGCTGACGTGGTACCACTCGCGGCGGCCTTCGACGATCTGGCCACGGGCGTGGAACTCCAGGGCACGGCGGATGCCCGGGGTGTTGCGTACCTTGTTGACCAGCTGCGGGCTGAGTACCAGCGGCTTGTTGTTCAACTGGTAAGGCGTCTGTGCCCGGTCGGCGGCGAGGAAGCCGTAAAAGTCACGCTCACGCGCCACGGTCTTGTACAGCAGCGGGATCTGCGGGTTGTTCGGCTGCGCCAGCTCCAGGCTGCGCGCCTGCCAGTACTTCCAGCGGCTGCTGCTGGCCAGGTCCTGGGGCAGGCGGCGGGTCAGCTCGTAGGCGTCTTCCCAGCGGCCCAGGCGCAGCAGAAGGCGCAGGCGCCATTCGCTGACGGTGTTGTCACGCAGCTCGGGGTCGTAGCGGGTCATCAGGTCGAGCGCGCGCGGGTCGTAGCGGCGCGCCAGGGTCAGGCCGATTTCGCGGGCGATGGCCACCTTCTCGTCACGGGAAAAGTGCATGCGCTGGGCGTAGTCGTCGAGCAGCGCCATGGCCCGCTCCGGGTCCTGCCGGGCCAGGCGGCGCAGGCCGAGGCTGACCACGTCGGACATGGCTTCGTTGACCGGGGTGAAACGCGACGGCTGGTTGAGCAGCTCGGGCTTCTGCGCCACATCGACCAGCAGGCGCCCCTGCGGGCCGAGCGTAGTCAGGGTGTTGACCAGGTTGTTGGCCAGGCTGTAGTTGCGTGCCTGGGCCGCCAGTTTGGTGCGTTGCCAGCGCTTGGCCTCGGTCAGCTGGCCTTCGGCCGCCCACATGCCGAACAGCGTGTCGCAGGTGGCCGGCTGCGACTTGCCGACGTTCCACAGTTTGTCGGCCGTGGCGTAGCCCTCGGCGCGCAGGCCGTGGCTGAGCTGGTACTGGCCGTTGAGGCAGTCCAGTTCGGTGAAGTTGAGCTTGGGGTCGTAGTACTTGACGAAAGTGTTCCATTCGCCGCGCTCGGCCAGCCAGCGCAACCAGCGCAGTTTCATCCAGTTGGCCTGGGGCAGGTCGCCATGCTTGGCGAGGAAGCCTTCGATTTCCTGGTTGCTGGCGGTTTTCAGGCGGGCGGTGAGCTCGTCGTAGGCCAGGTAGGGCGTCAGCGGGTAGTCGCTGAGGGCCTGGGCATAGCGCAGGTACGGGCCTTTGTCGCCTTTGGCCAGCGCGCGCTTGGCTTCGTCATAGTACTGGCGTTGCAGGGTAAGGTCGGCGGCCTGCGCCGCGCAGGTGGCGGCGGTAAGCAGCAGGCAGGAAGCAATATGTAACAGGCGGCTGCGCATGATACGTCCGGGCAGTTGAACCATGGGAAAGTGACGGCGGAGCCAGCACTGTTGGAAGCTATTGCCTTAGCTTAGCTGTTTGCCGGCGGCGGGTGAAAGCACTGTGCTTGTATCGGGATATTAAGTTCGACCAGATGTCGCAATACCCTCGCCGGGTGGCCAGGCGGATGCCGTCGGGGGCCAAGTCAGGTAGAATGCGCGCCCGATTTATGGAGACCAACATGACCCTGCTCAAATTCAGCGATGTGTCCCTCGCATTCGGCGCCATGCCGCTGCTGGACAACGTGTCCTGGCAGATCGCTCGTGGCGAGCGGGTGTGCATCATCGGCCGCAACGGCACCGGCAAGTCGAGCATGCTGCGCCTGGTCAAGGGCGAGCAGAAGGGCGACGACGGTGAAATCTGGCGTGCCCCGGGCCTGAAGATCGGCGAGCTGCCACAGGAGCTGCCGGTGGCCGACGAGCGCACGGTGTTCGATGTGGTGGCCGCAGGCCTGGACGGCGTGGGCGAGTTGCTGGCGCAGTTCCACCACCTGAGCCTGAACATCCAGGGCGATGAAGACCTGGAAAAACTCATGCACGTCCAGCACGAGCTGGAAGCCCGTGACGGCTGGCGCCTGCAGCAGGTGGTGGAAAGCACCCTCAGCCGCCTGCAGCTGCCGGCCGACAAGACCCTGGCCGAGCTGTCCGGTGGCTGGCGCCGCCGCGTGCTGCTGGCCCAGGCGCTGGTGTCGGAGCCCGACCTGCTGCTGCTCGACGAGCCGACCAACCACCTGGACATAGGTGCCATCGCCTGGCTCGAAGAGGCCCTGCGCGGCTTCAACGGCGCGGTGCTGTTCATCACCCACGACCGTTCCTTCCTGCAGAACCTGGCCACCCGCATCCTCGAACTGGACCGCGGCGGCCTGATCGACTGGAACGGCGACTATGCCAGCTTCCTGGTGCACAAGGAGGCCGCGCTGGCCGCCGAGGAAACCGCCAACGCGCTGTTCGACAAGCGCCTGGCCCAGGAAGAAGTGTGGATCCGCCAGGGCATCAAGGCCCGCCGTACCCGCAACGAAGGGCGCGTGCGCGCGCTGAAGGCCCTGCGCGTGGAGCGCAGCGAACGCCGCGAGCGCCAGGGCAAGGCCAACATCCAGATCGAGGCGGCGGAAAAGTCCGGCAAGCAGGTGATGGTGCTGGAGAATGTCAGCTTCCATCACCCCGAAGGGCCTGTACTGGTCAAGGACTTCTCCATGGTCCTGCAACGTGAGGACCGCATCGGCCTGCTGGGCGCCAACGGTACTGGCAAGACCACCCTGCTCAAGCTGATGCTCGGCGACCTGGAGCCGACCGCAGGCAAGGTCGAGCGCGGCACCAAGCTGGAGGTGGCCTATTTCGACCAGATGCGCCACCAGCTCGACCTGGAAAAGACCGTTATCGACAACCTGGCCGAAGGCCGCGATTTCATCGAGATCGACGGCCAGAACCGCCACGTGTTGAGCTACCTGGGCGACTTCCTGTTCAGCCCTCAGCGTGCCCGCACGCCGGTCAAGGCGCTGTCGGGTGGCGAGCGTGCACGGCTGTTGCTGGCCAAGCTGTTCAGCAAACCGGCCAACCTGCTGGTGCTTGACGAACCGACCAACGACCTGGACGTGGAAACCCTCGAACTGCTCGAGGAGGTGCTGTCCAACTACAAGGGCACCGTGCTGATGGTCAGCCACGACCGGGCCTTCCTCGACAACGTCGTCACCAGTACCCTGGTGTTCGAAGGCGAGGGCAAGGTGCGTGAGTACGTCGGTGGTTACGAGGACTGGATTCGCCAGGGTGGCTCGCCGAAGCTGCTGGGCGTGACCGAGAGCAAGGGCGGCAAGTCCGAGCTCAACAGCGCGGTGGTTGAAAAGGTCGAGGCCAAGCCAGCGCCTGCGCCTGTTGCAGCGGTGGCCGATGGTTCGAAGAAGAAGCTCAGCTACAAGCTGCAGCGTGAGCTGGAAATGCTGCCGGGGCAGATTGACGAGTTGGAGCAGCGCATGGCCGAGGCCCAGGAAGAAGTGAATGCGGCGGGCTTCTATCAGCGGCCGATTGCGGAAACCTCGGCGGTGCTGGCGAAAATCGAGAAGCTGCAGGGCGAGCTGGATGTATTGGTAGAGCGCTGGGCCGAGCTGGAAGGCTGATTGGCGTTAGCCTGATCCGGCCTCTTCGCGGGTGAACCCGCTCCCACAGGTACTGCACCGCATTCAGCAGCGGCGCGGTCCCTGTGGGAGCGGGTTCACCCGCGAAGAGGCCGGCCAGGTTGAATCATTCCTTCTTCTGCAACCGCACCGCCAGTACATCGCACGGCGCGCCATGCAGCACGTCATTGGCCGTGGAGCCCAGCAGCAACGCCAGGCCGTGACGGCCATGGCTGCCGACCACGATCAGGTCGCACTTCTGGTCCTTGGCCAGCTGGTGGATTTCCTGGCGCGGCTGGCCATAGGTCAGGTGCGAGTCGCCGCGGTGGATGTCCGGGTATTTGTTGAACAGGCGCTCCATGCGCTCCTTGGCCTGGTCGAACTGCTGCTGTTGCAGCTGCGACAGGTCCATCGGCACGTCACCGCCGAACGCCATGGCCATCGGCTCGACGATGTGTACCAGCGAAACCTTGGCATTCGACGGCGCGGCGAGCGCCATGGCACGTTTGATCACCGGGTCGCATTCTTCGGTCAGGTCGACGGCGACCAACAAATGTTCGTATTGCATGAGCGGAACTCCTGACAATCGCGATAGAAGAAGTATGGTCGCTTTCGGGCGGGTCTTCCGTGAAAAATGGCTAACCAGCTCATTTGCAACGTTTTATGGGAACTACTGATATGACGGTATTGCTGGTGGTGTCAATCCTTGCGCTGATTCTCAGCCCGCTTTCCTGGCTGCGCACCTCGCGCAAGCAGAGCGAGCAGATGAAGCTGCGCCTGGAGGCGCGGCGCATGGGCCTGGCCATGCAGCTGGCGCCGCAGCAGTGGCCGCACTGGCTGGAAAAGGAGCCGCCAAGCCCGTGCCCGCAATACCATCGGGCACGTCGTCGCGGGCATGAGGATAGCTTCAGTTTCTGGCAGATCACCCCGGGGGTGTGGTTGAACCAGTGGCGTGAACCCTGCGAGGACCCGCGCTTCATGGAGCCCCTGGCGCGCTTGCCGGCAAGTGTCTACAAGGTCGAGGCCGATGCCCGGATGATCGCGCTTTACTGGACCGAGCGGGGCGATACGGGTGTATTGCAGGATGTTGCCTACGTCCTCGAAGCACTCGCCTGATACCTGTCTGGCACGGTCATTGTGGGAGCGGGCATGCCCGCGAACACCGGCGCAGCCGGTGCCAGCCACCGCGTTGAATTCTTCGCGGGCACGCCCGCTCCCACAGGGAATGCGGAGGTTTCAATAGCTATGAACGACAAAGCGGCGGCTTGGCAGAACCCTGAAGGGGTGGGGTGCCAAGTCGCCGCTTTGCGTTCTGCTGCGCAGAAAAGGCCAGGCAGGCCGGGTATGCATTCAAGCAAGTGCCAGTGTAGCCGTTCGAAGTCGCCGCGCAAGGCAAAAGCTTAAGCATTTTCCTGCGGTTGATGGTCAATCGCCGACATGAATAGTCAGCAATCACCGTCAGCATGTTTAGTACCTGGACGCTACAAAATGACCGGAAAGTCGTGTTTTCACCTTGCTTGCGAGCATTTGACAACGCCGATCTTTTCGGAGAATGTGTGCACACCCAAATCAAACGGGCGTATGAATTGAGCGTTTGTATGTCATGACGCCAAGCCATACTTCCGACTAGCGCGCTGACGGGTGTGCCTGGGGCAGGGCAGCTAAACCTGCTTTTGCTGCAGCGATCGGCGTGTACAGTTCAGCTTCCATATCGTGGAGATCAGTTGATGATTTACGAAGGTAAAGCCATCACGGTTAAGGCTCTTGAAAGTGGCATCGTCGAGCTCAAGTTCGACCTCAAGGGTGAGTCCGTCAACAAGTTCAACCGCCTGACCCTGAACGAGCTGCGCCAGGCCGTCGATGCCATCCAGGCCGACGCCTCGGTCAAGGGCGTGATCGTCAGCAGTGGCAAGGACGTGTTCATCGTCGGCGCCGACATCACCGAGTTCGTCGACAACTTCAAGCTGCCCGAGGCCGAACTGGTCGCCGGCAACCTGGAAGCCAACCGCATCTTCAACGCCTTCGAAGACCTCGAAGTGCCGACCGTCGCCGCCATCAACGGCATCGCCCTGGGCGGCGGCCTGGAAATGTGCCTGGCCGCCGACTACCGGGTCATGTCCAGCAGCGCCAAGATCGGCCTGCCGGAAGTCAAGCTGGGTATCTACCCGGGCTTCGGCGGTACCGTGCGCCTGCCGCGCCTGATCGGTTCGGACAATGCCATCGAGTGGATTGCCGCCGGCAAGGAAAACCGTGCCGAAGACGCCCTGAAGGTGGGTGCCGTCGATGCCGTGGTCGCGCCGGAACTGCTGATGGCCGGTGCCCTTGACCTGGTCAAGCGCGCCATCAGTGGCGAGCTGGACTACAAGGCCAAGCGCCAGCCCAAGCTGGAAAAGCTCAAGCTCAACGCCATCGAGCAGATGATGGCCTTCGAGACCGCCAAGGGCTTCGTCGCCGGCCAGGCCGGCCCGAACTACCCGGCCCCGGTCGAAGCCATCAAGACCATTCAGAAGGCCGCCAACTTCGGCCGTGACAAGGCCCTGGAAGTCGAGGCCGCAGGCTTCGCCAAGCTGGCCAGGACTTCGGTTGCCGAAAGCCTGATCGGCCTGTTCCTCAACGATCAGGAACTCAAGCGCAAGGCCAAGGCGCATGACGAAATCGCCCACGACGTGAAGCAGGCCGCCGTGCTTGGCGCCGGCATCATGGGTGGCGGCATCGCCTACCAGTCGGCGGTCAAGGGCACCCCGATCCTGATGAAGGACATCCGCGAGGAAGCCATCCAGCTGGGCCTGAACGAGGCCTCCAAGCTGCTCGGCAACCGCGTCGAGAAGGGCCGCCTGACCCCGGCCAAGATGGCCGAGGCACTCAACGCCATTCGCCCGACCCTGTCCTATGGCGATTTCGCCAATGTCGACATCGTCGTCGAGGCCGTGGTCGAGAACCCGAAAGTCAAGCAGGCCGTGCTGGCCGAAGTGGAAGGCCAGGTGAAGGACGATGCGATCCTCGCTTCCAACACCTCGACCATCTCCATCAACCTGCTGGCCAAGGCGCTCAAGCGCCCGGAAAACTTCGTCGGCATGCACTTCTTCAACCCGGTGCACATGATGCCGCTGGTGGAAGTCATCCGTGGCGAGAAGTCCAGTGAAGTGGCGGTCGCCACCACCGTGGCCTACGCCAAGAAAATGGGCAAGAACCCGATCGTGGTCAACGACTGCCCGGGCTTTTTGGTCAACCGCGTGCTGTTCCCGTACTTCGGCGGCTTTGCCAAGCTGGTCAGCGCCGGTGTCGACTTCGTGCGTATCGACAAGGTCATGGAAAAGTTCGGCTGGCCGATGGGCCCGGCGTACCTGATGGACGTGGTCGGCATCGACACCGGCCACCACGGCCGCGATGTGATGGCCGAAGGCTTCCCGGACCGCATGAAGGACGAGCGCCGCTCGGCCGTTGACGCACTGTACGAGGCCAACCGCCTGGGCCAGAAGAACGGCAAGGGCTTCTACGCCTACGAAACCGACAAGCGCGGCAAGCCGAAGAAGGTCGCCGACGCCAGCGTGCTCGACGTGCTCAAGCCGATCGTCTTCGAACAGCGTGAAGTCACCGACGAAGACATCATCAACTGGATGATGGTCCCGCTGTGCCTGGAGACCGTGCGCTGCCTGGAAGACGGCATTGTCGAAACTGCCGCCGAAGCCGACATGGGCCTGGTCTACGGCATTGGTTTCCCTCCCTTCCGCGGTGGTGCGCTGCGCTACATCGACTCGATCGGTGTGGCTGAATTCGTTGCCCTGGCCGATCAGTACGCCGACCTGGGGCCGCTGTACCACCCGACCGCCAAGCTGCGTGAAATGGCCAAGAACGGCCAGCGCTTCTTCAACTGAGCGGTCAACGAGCTAGAGCGAGAGATTTGATATGAGCCTGAATCCAAGAGACGTGGTGATTGTCGACTTCGGTCGCACGCCGATGGGCCGCTCCAAGGGTGGCATGCACCGCAATACCCGCGCCGAAGACATGTCGGCGCACCTGATCAGCAAGCTGCTGGAGCGCAACGACAAGGTCGACCCGAAAGAGGTCGAGGATGTGATCTGGGGCTGCGTCAACCAGACCCTCGAGCAGGGCTGGAACATCGCCCGCATGGCCTCGTTGATGACCCAGATCCCGCATACCTCCGCAGCGCAGACCGTCAGCCGCCTGTGCGGCTCGTCGATGAGCGCGCTGCACACCGCCGCTCAGGCGATCATGACCGGCAACGGTGATGTGTTCGTGGTCGGCGGCGTGGAGCACATGGGCCACGTCAGCATGATGCATGGCGTCGACCCCAACCCGCACCTGTCCTTGCATGCCGCCAAGGCTTCCGGGATGATGGGCCTGACCGCGGAAATGCTCGGCAAGATGCACGGCATCACCCGTGAGCAGCAGGACCTGTTCGGCCTGCGTTCGCACCAGCTGGCCCACAAGGCCACGGTCGAAGGCAAGTTCAAGGACGAAATCATCCCGATGCAGGGCTATGACGAGAACGGTTTCCTGAAAGTGTTCGATTTCGACGAAACCATTCGCCCGGAAACCACCCTCGAAGGCCTGGCGTCGCTGAAGCCGGCGTTCAACCCGAAAGGCGGTACCGTCACTGCCGGTACTTCGTCGCAGATCACCGACGGTGCGTCGTGCATGATCGTCATGTCCGGCCAGCGCGCCATGGACCTGGGGATCCAGCCATTGGCGGTCATCCGCTCCATGGCGGTGGCCGGTGTCGACCCGGCGATCATGGGCTATGGCCCGGTGCCGTCGACCCAGAAAGCCCTCAAGCGTGCCGGCCTGACCATGGCCGACATCGACTTCATCGAGCTCAACGAAGCCTTTGCCGCACAGGCCTTGCCAGTGCTGAAGGACTTGAAAGTGCTCGACAAGATGGATGAGAAGGTTAACCTGCACGGCGGCGCTATTGCCTTGGGCCACCCGTTCGGTTGCTCCGGGGCCCGGATTTCCGGCACCCTGCTCAACGTCATGAAGCAGAATGGCGGCACCCTGGGGGTGGCGACCATGTGCGTCGGCCTCGGCCAAGGTATCACCACTGTCTTCGAACGCGTCTGATCGCGTAGCGGGACAGCGACCGGGGCCTTGCGCCCCGGTTTTGTTTTTTACAGGTTTTATTCAAGAGGGTGGGCAACATGCAGATACAACCAGGCGTATACCGGCATTACAAAGGGCCTGAGTACCGTGTCTTCAGTGTTGCACGGCATTCCGAGAGCGAAGAGTGGATGGTGTTCTACCAATGCCTGTATGGTGATTACAGCTTCTGGGTACGGCCACTTTCCATGTTCCAGGAGTCCGTCGAGGTTGACGGCGAGCAGGTGCCACGCTTTGCTTTGGTCAAGGCCGAAGAGGGGCTGCCCGGGTTGCTGGGCAAGTCGCACGAGTGATAGTCCGAACTTGACCTCACACTTTTGCCACTATATATAGCGGTGCCGCGTCTGGCACCTGACGCGTTTTTTATCTTCAGATTCAGGAATACTCCGATCCATGGGCAAATCGCTGGTCATTGTGGAATCCCCGGCCAAGGCCAAGACCATCAACAAGTACCTGGGCAACCAGTACGTGGTGAAGTCGAGTATCGGCCATATCCGAGACCTCCCCACCAGCGGTTCGGCCAGCGCCAGCAAAGAGCCGGCCGCCAAGCGTGGCAAGGCCGCGGGTGAGGCTCCGGCCCTGTCGCCGAAGGAAAAGGCCCGCCGCCAGCTGGTGGCACGCATGGGCGTCGACCCCGATCATGGCTGGAAGGCCAAGTACGAGATCCTGCCTGGCAAGGAAAAGGTGATCGAAGAACTGCGCCGCCTGGCCAAGGATGCCGACACCATCTATCTCGCAACCGACTTGGACCGCGAAGGGGAGGCCATTGCCTGGCACCTGCGCGAGGCCATCGGCGGCGACGACACCCGCTACAAGCGCGTGGTGTTCAACGAAATTACCAAGAAGGCCATCCAGGATGCCTTCTCGCAGCCAGGCGAGCTGGATATCGACCGGGTCAACGCCCAGCAGGCACGACGCTTCCTCGACCGCGTGGTCGGCTACATGGTTTCGCCGCTGCTGTGGGCCAAGATTGCCCGTGGCCTGTCCGCCGGCCGTGTACAGTCGGTAGCGGTGAAGCTGGTAGTGGAGCGCGAACGTGAAATCCGTGCATTCATCCCGGAAGAGTACTGGGAAATCCACGCCGACCTCGGCACCGCCAAGAACGCCAAGGTGCGGTTCGAAGTGGCGCGCGAAAAGGGTGAGGCCTTCAAGCCGTTGAACGAAGCGCAGGCCATGGCAGCGCTGGAGAAGCTCAAGGCTTCCAGCTATAGCGTGGTCAAGCGCGAAGATCGCCCGACCAGCAGCAAGCCGTCGGCACCGTTCATTACCTCCACCCTGCAGCAGGCGGCCAGCAACCGCCTGGGCTTCGGTGTGAAGAAAACCATGATGATGGCTCAGCGTTTGTACGAAGCGGGTTACATCACCTACATGCGTACCGACTCGACCAACCTGTCGGCCGACGCCCTGGACATGGCACGCAGCTACATCGAGCGTGAGTTCGGCAAGCAGTACCTTCCCGAGGCACCGCTGGTGTACGGCAGCAAGGAGGGCGCCCAGGAGGCGCACGAAGCGATTCGTCCTTCTGACGTGAATACCCACCCGACCAAGCTCAGTGGCATGGAGCGCGACGCCGAGCGCCTGTACGAGCTGATCTGGCGCCAGTTCCTGGCCTGCCAGATGCCGCCAGCGCAGTACCTGTCCACCAGCGTCACCGTGGCTGCGGGCGATTTCGAGCTGCGTGCCAAGGGCCGCATCCTCAAGTTCGACGGTTACACCCGTGTGCTGCCGCAGCAGAGCAAGCCGGGCGAAGACGACGTGTTGCCGGAAATGGTCCAGGGCGAAGCGCTGAAGCTGATCCAGATCGACCCGAGCCAGCACTTCACCAAGCCACCGGCGCGCTTCACCGAAGCCAGCCTGGTCAAGGAAATGGAAAAGCGCGGCATCGGCCGCCCGTCGACCTATGCGGCGATCATCTCGACCATTCAGGACAGAGGCTATGTGACCCTGCACAACCGCCGCTTCTATTCCGAGAAGATGGGCGATATCGTCACCGAGCGCCTGTCCGAGAGCTTCTCCAACCTGATGGACTACGGCTTTACCGCCGACATGGAAGAGAACCTCGACGACGTGGCCCAGGGCGAGCGTGACTGGAAGAACGTGCTCGACGAATTCTACGGCGACTTCAGCAAAAAGCTGCAGACCGCCGAGTCCAGCGAAGACGGCATGCGCGCCAACCAACCGACCATGACCAACATTCCGTGCAAGGAATGTGGCCGGCCGATGATGATCCGCACCGCCTCTACCGGCGTGTTCCTCGGCTGCTCGGGCTATAGCCTGCCGCCAAAAGAGCGCTGCAAGGCCACCGTCAACCTGGTGCCGGGCGACGAGATTGCCGCCGACGACGAGGGTGAATCGGAATCCCGCGTGCTGCTGGGCAAGCACCGCTGCCCTATCTGCGCCACGGCGATGGATGCCTACCTGCTGGACGAGAAGCACAAGCTGCACATCTGCGGTAACAACCCGGATTGCACCGGCTACGAGATCGAGGAAGGCAACTACCGCATCAAGGGCTACGAAGGGCCGAGCCTGGAGTGCGACAAGTGCGGCAGCGAGATGCAGTTGAAGACTGGCCGCTTCGGCAAGTTCTTCGGTTGCACCAACCCGGCGTGCAAGAACACCCGCAAGCTGCTCAAGAGCGGCGAGGCGGCGCCACCGAAGATGGACAAGGTGGACATGCCGGAGCTCAAGTGCGAGAAGGTCGACGATACCTACGTGCTGCGTGATGGCGCTTCGGGGTTGTTCCTGGCCGCCAGCCAGTTCCCCAAGAACCGCGAAACCCGTGCGCCGCTGGTGCTGGAGATCGTGCCGCACAAGCATGAGATCGACCCGAAGTACCACTTCCTGTGCGATGCGCCGCAGAAAGACCCGGATGGCCGCCCGGCGGTGATCCGTTACAGCCGCAAGACCAAGGAGCAGTACGTGCAGTCCGAGGTTGATGGCAAGCCGACCGGCTGGAAGGCGTTCTACGACGGCAATGCGTGGAAGGTTGAAGACAAGCGTTGATCTGTCAGTGCTGTAATTGGGGCCGCTTCGCGCCCCTTCGCGGGCTTGCCCGCTCCTACAGGTACAGCGCAGGCCTTGGGCTTGATGCAATTCCTGTGGGAGCGGGCAAGCCCGCGAAGGGGCGCAAAGCGGCCCCAATCATTTATGATGCAGCTATCCGCCTTGCAGCCTCATGGGAGGGCACAGAAATGGCCCAGGAACTTTACACCCGCACCAACCAGAAACTGTTCTTTGCCGGCCTCGCCCTGGAATCCATGGCCAAGGCCGAACAAAGCCAGGCCATGAATGCCCAAGGCCTGGTCCAGGCCGAACGCGAGTCGGCGCTGTTCCACCTGTACGGCGCACTGCTGGGCCTGTGTCATGAAATTGGTGGCTTCTACCGCCTGCCTGTGGTTGCAACGGTTGAGCAAGCACTGGCTGACGACGCCCTGAACGGCATCGCTATTCCGGAAGTGGCCGAACTGCTGGAGCTGGCCCGCCAGCGCGAAACCTGGTTGGCGCAAATGCTCGGTGCTTATGCCGATTTGTTCCGACCACCGGTCGCGAAAAAAGCGCCGAAAACCGACGTCACCCAGCCACTGATCCAGGCCGTCAATCTCGATGAGCCCGAGCATCCGGCGTTGTCGCGTGCCGAACTGGAAAGCTGGCGCAACAACCTCAAGGGCCTGGTGAGACGTTTCCGTGACGCGTTGAGTGAGTGCTGATAGCAGCTACGGCTGGTACAATGCCGGCCTTTCGCGGAGAACTGCCATTTATGTCTACGTCGTTTCTGGAAATTGTCGAGTTGCCTGATGGCCGCATCGAACTGCGTCGCGCCGAGGATGAGGGCTCTCTGGTAACCCTGGATTTCTCGGAAGACGCCAAGGCGTTCCTGCAGGGCCAGCATGTGGAGGTGGCCAAGGCCATGCTCAGTGTGGGTGTACAGATGGCCGGTCGCCTGATGGATGGCGAGCTTGAGCATGACGAAGGGCCACGCGTGCTGCACTGAGGTGCAGCAGGGGCATCAGGCTTTATGCAGTGACAGGCGAAGCCTGAACATCAGCCGAGGCGGATGTTCAGGCTTTGTGCGTTTCCGGCACTGGCAGCGCGCAGCAATTGCTGGCGTGCAGTGGCGTTGACGTTGCCCAGCCAGCTGACCACGGTGTGGCTGAGGCCCAGGCGCAAGGCTTCGCAGGCCAGTTGAAGCGGGCTTTGATTGCCGCGAGGTTGCAGCAGCAGGATACGTTCACGGTTGAGCCCGGCATCGCGCAGCCAGGCCTGGGTCAGGCTCGACGGCGGGGCGATCAGGGTCAGCCAGCGGGTCTCGTCCTCTTCGCTCAGTTCGCGCAGCACCGGTGCCAGCAGGCTTTGGCAGTGCCCGGGGGCTCCGCGTAGCGACAGTTCGCTGAACAGCTCGGGCTGGTTGCTCTTGCGCGCCACTTCGCTGACTTTCAGGCCAGGCAGTACGGGCTGGGCGAGGAATGCTTCGAACAATGGCAACTGGGCTTGCTCGGGTGCGTGAATGAACTGCTGCATGACGCCTCCTGGATCAGCGGCGAATGACGCCGACGCTCAAGCCCTCGATCACCAGCTCCTGTTCTTTCAGGTCAACTTCGATAGGGGCGAATTCGGGGTTCTCGGCAAGCAGCCAGACTTTGCTGCCTTCGCGTTTGAAGCGCTTGACGGTGACTTCATCGCCGATACGGGCCACGACGATCTGGCCGTTGCGGGCTTCGCGACAGGTATGTACTGCCAGCAGGTCGCCATCGAAGATGCCGACGTCCTTCATGCTCATGCCGTGTACGCGCAGCAGGTAGTCGGCCTGGGGGTGGAAGAAGTCGGGGTTGATGTTGCAGGATTGCTCGATGTGCTGTTCGGCAAGGATCGGTGCACCGGCGGCAACCCGGCCGATGATGGGCAGGCCGCTTTCTTCGGCCTTGGCTTCCAGGCCGGGGATGCGAATGCCACGGGAGGCGCCCGGGGTCATCTCGATCGCCCCCTTGCGGGCGAGGGCCTTGAGGTGTTCCTCGGCGGCGTTGGGCGACTTGAAGCCCAGCTCCTGAGCGATCTCGGCGCGCGTCGGCGGAAAGCCGTTGTCTTCCAGGCAGCGCTTGATGAACGCGAGAATTTCGGCTTGGCGTGGCGTCAGTTTCAACATGATGAGCGCTCTGTCTTTTTGTACAGTGACTGGAATTATATACAGTACTGGATGCGCTGCAAGCCAAAACCTGCAATAAACAGCAGGAATGGCGCTTGCAGCAGCCCGCCTGGCGCTTTTAAATGGCGACCGACCGGTCACCGAGCCTTGACAGAAGCAGGGCTGAAACGTATGTTTCAAACACCTGTTTGTCTGGCGGAGTAGTCGGAGTAGTCATGGCCCAATCGGAAACCGTTGAACGCATTCTCGATGCTGCCGAGCAGCTGTTCGCGGAAAGGGGGTTCGCAGAAACCTCGTTGCGGCTGATTACCAGCAAGGCCGGGGTCAACCTGGCGGCGGTCAACTATCACTTCGGCTCCAAGAAGGCCCTGATCCAGGCGGTGTTCTCGCGCTTCCTCGGGCCGTTCTGCGCCAGCCTCGAACGTGAGCTGGAGCGGCGCCAGGCCAAGCCGGAGCAAAAGCCCAGCCTCGAAGAGCTGCTGGAAATGCTGGTAGAGCAGGCGTTGGCTGTGCAGCCGCGCAGCAACAACGACCTGTCGATCTTCATGCGCCTGCTGGGCCTGGCCTTCAGCCAGAGCCAGGGCCACCTGCGGCGTTACCTGGAAGACATGTATGGCAAGGTGTTCCGCCGCTACATGCTGCTGGTCAACGAGGCCGCGCCGCGCATCCCGCCGCTGGAACTGTTCTGGCGCGTGCACTTCATGCTCGGTGCTGCCGCCTTCAGCATGTCTGGCATCAAGGCCCTGCGGGCAATTGCCGAGACCGATTTCGGCATCAACACCTCGATCGAGCAGGTGATGCGCCTGATGGTGCCGTTCCTGGCTGCAGGCATGCGAGCCGATAGCGGTGTTACCGACGACGCCATGGCCACCGCGCAGCTGCGCCCGCGCATCAAGACCAGCGCAAGCGCCACCACCGCCAAGGCCTGAAGGCTGGGCGGGGCGGGGCGCTTCGGCTAAGCTAGCGCTCATGCCTGACCTCGACTTCCTGCACATTTCCCTCGCCGACCAGCGCCTTTATGGCTTTGCCCATGGCCAGCTGCGCGTGCGCCTGCCGGTTTCCACGGCGCGCAACGGTGCCGGCGAGCGCAACGGCTCGGGTTGCACGCCGTGTGGCTTGCACCAGGTGCGGGCGAAGGTCGGTGCGGGCCTGCCGCTGAATGCGGTATTGGCCGGGCGGCGCTGGACCGGCGAGGTGTGGTCGCCAGCCTTGCATGCGCAATATCCCGGCCGGGACTGGATCCTTACCCGCATCCTCTGGCTCAGTGGCTGTGAGCCGGGTATCAACCGCCTGGGCGCTGTTGACACCTTTCGCCGTTATATCTACTTGCACGGCACTCCGGATACGGAACCCATGGGCGTAGCGCTGTCCCATGGTTGCATACGCCTGCGCAACACCGATTTGCTAAGCCTGTTCGAGCAGGTGCCGGCACATTGCCCGGTACGCATCGAGCAGGCCGCCTGCCCCCAGTGGGCTTCTCTCAGTCTTCAATGAAGGATTACCCATGACTGTCAGCCTGCAAGGCTCCCTGATGGTGGATATCGCCGGTAAATGGCTGACCGCCGAAGACCGTCACCTGCTGCGCCAGCCTGAAGTGGCCGGCCTGATCATCTTTGCCCGCAACATCGACAGCCCGCGCCAGGTGCGTGAGCTGTGCGCATCGATCCGCGCCATCCGCCCCGACCTGATCCTGGCGGTGGACCAGGAGGGCGGCCGCGTGCAGCGCTTGCGCCAGGGCTTTGTGCGCCTGCCGGCCATGCGTGCGCTGGCCGACAATGACAACGCCGAGTACCTGGCCGAGCAGTGTGGTTGGTTGATGGCGACCGAGGTGCTGGCAGTTGGCCTGGACCTCAGCTTTGCCCCGGTACTCGACCTGGACCACCAGCGCAGCGCCGTGGTTGGCAGCCGTGCCTTCGAGGGTGACCCGTTGCGCGCCACGCAACTGGCTGGCGCGTTCATCCGTGGCATGAATGCGGCGGGCATGGCGGCCTGTGGCAAGCACTTCCCGGGGCATGGCTGGGCCGAAGCGGACTCGCATGTGGCCATCCCCACCGATGAGCGCAGCCTCGAGCAGCTGCGCCAGGCCGACCTGGTGCCGTTCAGCCGCCTGAGCGGGCAGCTGGCGGCGGTGATGCCGGCGCATGTCATCTACCCGCAGGTCGATAACCAGCCGGCTGGCTTCTCGCGGCGCTGGTTGCAGGACATCCTGCGTGGCGAGCTGGGTTTCGACGGGGTTATTTTCAGTGACGATTTGTCGATGGCCGGCGCGCATGTGGTCGGGGACGCGGCCAGCCGCATCGAGGCGGCGTTGAGCGCTGGCTGTGACATGGGCCTGGTGTGCAATGACCGGGCGGCGGCGGAGCTGGCGTTGAGTGCGGCGCAGCGGATGAAGGTCAAGCCGTCGCCACGGATTGCCCGGATGCGCGGGCAAGGGTTTGCGCGGACGGATTATCGCCAGCAGCCACGGTGGCTGGAGGCGTTGGGGGCGTTGCGGGAGGCGCAGTTGGTCGATTGACCGCGCCGGCCTCTTCGCGGGCGCGCCCGCTCCCACAGGTGCGGCGCTGGTTTGATATTGGTGTTGTACCTGTGCTGGCCTCTTCGCGGGTGAACCCGCTCCCACAGGTACGGCACCGCCCTTGAGGGCACTGATATCCCTGTGGGAGCGGGCACGCCCGCGAAGAGGCCGGTACCGGCAGCAGACGATTCTGGCCTACCGCCCGCGCTTCCCGGGCAGCGGCGCAAACAGCGCTTCGATCTCTTCATCCCCCAGCCGCCATTGCCCGGCCTGCCCGCCATCGAGCAGGCTCGCTGCCAGCGCTGCCTTCTCCTGCTGCAACAGCTGGATCTTTTCTTCCACCGTGCCCCGGGTGATCAGCTTGAACACGAACACCGGCTTGTCCTGGCCTATGCGGTAGGCGCGGTCGGTAGCCTGGTTCTCGCTGGCCGGGTTCCACCAAGGGTCGAAGTGGATCACCGTGTCTGCGGCCGTCAGGTTCAAGCCCACGCCGCCCGCCTTGAGGCTGATCAGGAACACTTCGCTATCCCCCTGCTGGAACTGTTGCACCGGTGTACGCCGGTCGCGGGTGTCGCCGGTCAGCAGGCTGTAGCGGATCTTGCGTTTCTCCAGCTCTTGCTCGATCAACGCCAGCATCGAGGTGAACTGCGAGAACAAAAGCACCCGGCGCCCTTCGCTGAGCAGCTCTTCGAGCATTTCCAGCAGCGCGCCCAGTTTGCCCTTGTCGGCCTGGTTGCCTTTGCTTTCCACTCCCTTGACCAGGCGCAAGTCGCAGCAGACCTGGCGCAGCTTGAGCAGGGCGTCGAGGATGATGATCTGGCTGCGCGCGGCGCCATTGCGGGCGATTTCATCGCGGACTTTCTTGTCCATGGCCACCCGCACGGCCTCGTAGGTGTCACGCTGGGCATCGCTGAGCTCGACCCAGTGCACCATCTCGGTCTTGGCCGGCAGCTCGGTGGCCACCTGTTCCTTGGTGCGGCGCAGCAGGAACGGGCGGATGCGGCTGGCCAGGTGGGCCATGCGCTCGCTGTCGCCGTGGCGCTCGATCGGTGTGCGGTAGTCCTGGTTGAAGCGCTTCAGGTCACCCAGCCAGCCAGGCATGAGGAAGTGGAAAATCGACCACAGCTCGCCCAGGTTGTTTTCCATTGGCGTGCCGGTCAGGCAGACGCGCTGATTGGCCTGCAGCTCGCAGACGGCGAGGGCGGCCTTGCTGGTGCTGCTCTTGATGTTCTGCGCCTCGTCCAGCACCAGCACATGCCAGGCCTGGGCGCGCAGGTGCTCGAGGTCGCGCGGCACCAGGGCGTAGGTGGTCAGGACCAGGTCGTATTCGTGCAGCTTGGTGAAATGCTTGCTGCGCCCCGGGCCTTGCAGGGCCAGCACGCGCAGCTCGGGGGCGAAGCGCTGGGCTTCGTCCAGCCAGTTGGGCACCAGGCTGGTCGGCATTACCGCCAGGGCCGGTGCGTTCAGGCGCCCGGCCTGTTTCTCCAGCAGCAGGTGTGCCAAGGCCTGCAGGGTCTTGCCCAGGCCCATGTCGTCGCCAAGGATGCCGCCAGTACCCATCTCGCGCAGCGCTTGCAGCCAGTTCAGGCCTTGTTGCTGGTACGGGCGCAGGCTGGCCTGTAGCCCCGTCGGCGGTTCTACCTGCAGGTCTCGGGCATCGCGCAGGCGGCGGCCCAGGTCGCGCACATGCTCGCCACCCTCCCAGTGCAGGGGCAGGCCTTCGATGTCGTTCAGGCGTGCGGCATCGGCACGGTCCAGGCGCAGGGACGGGCCTGCGGCGTCTTCGTGCAGGTACAGCTCGCCCAGGGTGCCCATCACTGCCTTGATACGGCCATAGGGCAAGGCAACGCGCAGGGCCGGGGCATCGAGGCGGCCGCGGTTGAGGTCGATCAGCAGGTGCTCGTCGTCACTGCGCCGGGCCAGTTCGCTGGGGCGCAGCAGTTCCGGGTTGCTGCGCAGCAGTTGCAGCACGATCGGCAGCAGGCTGTGACGCTGGCCATCGACCACGATGCCCAGCTCCAGGTCGAACCATTCATGGCCGGGCGCTTCGTCGATGGTCGCGTACCAGTCGTCCACCTCCTGCAGGTTGAAGGCGAAGTCGCGGTGGATATCGATGTCCCAACCGGCTTCGCGCAGGTGCGGCAGGCCTTCGCGGGCAAAGCGCAGCCAGGCTTCGTCATCGGGCAGCTGGAGCATCTCGCCGGCGCTGTCAGGCAGGGCCTTGCTCTGACGGGTCGCGGCCTTGAATCCGAGGTCGCGTAGCACCTTGCGCAGTGCCTGCTCAGCCTGGGGCTGGCGGCGGATGCGCTGGCTGGTGTCGCCGACCAGGCGGGTCAGCGGTTTGTCGTCGCTGCCGCTGGCGCGCAGCCCGTCGTAGTCGAATGCCAGCGCTGCACGGTGTTGCATCTGCCGTTGCATCCGCCCGGTCTTGGGCATGTAGGCGCTGAATTCGAGGCTGCCGAGGGTCAGGTGCGGCCTGGGTGGTAGATCGTCGATGAGTTGTTCGTTCAGCGTTGTCGGCGTCGGGAGTTGGTGGTTCAAGGCGTTGAGCTTGTGGCTGAGGGGGACTACGAGGTGTTCCGGGACATCGGGGGCGATTGTCAGTTGCAGGGCAATGTGTGAATCGAGTGAGTGTTCGATCTTGCCCACTTCACTGGTGGCGAAATTGAAATAATAAAGGGGCAGTAGCGGAATCACGCAGTTCAGGGGCGTTTCGCCGTGATACCAGATGCCGCGATAGTGGCCGTTGTCCAGGCGTACCCAGCGGAATTCCGCCGCAAGCGTCGCACCCTCGCGCAGCATTGGCTTGTATTCGTCGTAAAGCATGCGGCCGGTATCCAGGGCGCGCTGGAACAATTCGCCGCCTTCACGGCCCTTGAGCTGGTAACCACGGTCCTGGCTGCCGACCTGATTCAGGGCCGAAAGCAGGCGCAGGATGCGGATATCCTCTTCCCTGACGAAGCGAGGGGGCTCGTACAGAAATTCATACAGTGACTGCACGCGGCTGTAGCGTATGCCGTTTTCTTCGCGGATGCCTTTGCGCACTCGCAAGGCGCAGCCAGGCTCGTCGGTCAGCCTGAGCTGATAGCAGACCATGCGGCCGCGTTTGTCTTGCGCTTCGGCGGGTTGCTGAGATGGCTGTTCCAGGCCCTTGAGCCAGCGTTGGAGGTTGGCCGGCAGTGTCTCACCGCCATTGTCCCACGCGGCCTGCGGCTCGCTCAAAACGAACAAGGCAGCGGCGCAATGCTTGCAATTGTGTCCTACGGGGCAGCTGCACTGGCCGCGTACGTGGCAGCGGCCAGCCATGGCGCTGAGCGTGATCTTCTGGCGATACGGGCTGCCTTCGCTTCCGCAGCAGGTGGCTTCGATGAGCGGGCCACTGCATTTTTCGATTTTTACCCGGTCTTCCCGGGCGTAACGCTCACCGCGCTGCAGAACCGGGTCGGTGAACGACTGGGTCCAGTTCGGGTACTCGCGCAGCAACTGGAGAGCGTCACGACTCATTGCATCACTGCTCCATCATCTCCGGGTCCATCACCGGCATTTTCGGCGTACCCGGTGGCGTCACCTTCAGCAGCACCGCCAGGTGCCCGCCGTCGAGGAAGGTCAGCTGGCCGCCCTTGACGTTGCTGTTGCTCTGCTTGAACTGTTCGCTTTGCAGCACGCTGCCGTTGCCGTCCAGCTGGTTGACCCAGAAGTTGGCCTCGACCGCGATGAAGCGGCCCTCGGCGATGCTCAGGTTGCCTTCGATAGGGAAGTGGCCGAACTGCTCGGCGCCTTCGCCCAGGGCGATGCGGCTGGGCTCGCTGCCCACGTGCTGCTGCCAGGCCTTGTGCAGCAGCACGGTGTAGTCGGCGGTGGCTTCCAGGCGGGTGGCTTCGTCTTCCAGCGCCAGGCGGCGCTCGGCGTCCTTCTCCAGGCGTGGAGCGCCGGCGCTCCAGTCTTCGGGGGCGAACGGGCTGGTGAAGGCGGGCACGCTGTTCTGCCGCACCAGGATCATTTCTACCTGATACAGGCCTTCGGCGAAGGCGGCCGGGGCGAACAACGCCAGCAGCAGGGTCAGGCAACGGATGGCACGCATGGGTCTTCCTTAAGCAGGCTGTGGGGTCAGGCGCTCGAACAGCGCCTCCAGGGTATTGAAGCGTTCGTCGGGGCGTTCCATCGGCACCAGGAAGCGGAACTGGGTGGCGCCTTCGAACTTGTAGCGTTTGGGCTGGCCCTGGATCAGCTTGATCAGGGTCAGCGGGTCGACCGGGGTCTCGGCCTCGAACTCGAGCTTGCCGCCGTTGGGGCCGGCGTCGACTTTCTTGATGCCGAGCTTTTCCGCGTGCAGCTTGAGCGAGGTCAGACGCATCAGGTTCTTGGTCGGCTCGGGCAGCAGGCCGAAGCGGTCGATCATTTCCACTTGCAGGTCCTTGAGGCCTTCTTCGTCGGCGGCCGAGGCAATGCGCTTGTACAGGATCAGCCGCGCATGCACGTCGGGCAGGTAGTCCTCGGGGATCAGTGCCGGCAGGCGCAGGTTGATTTCCGGGCCGCCGCCCAGCGGCTGCTCAAGGTTTGGCTGGGTGCCCTTGCGGATCGCCTTGACCGCGCGTTCGAGCATTTCCATGTACAGGGTAAAGCCCACCGCCTGGATCTGCCCGCTCTGGCCTTCGCCCAGCAGCTCGCCGGCGCCGCGAATTTCCAGGTCGTTGGTGGCCAGCACGAAGCCGGCGCCCAGGTCCTGGGTGTTGGCAATCGCCTCCAGGCGTTTTTCGGCGTCGGCACTGACCTTCTGCCGGGTTGGCGTCAGCAGGTAGGCGTAGGCCTGGTGGTGGCTGCGGCCCACCCGGCCGCGCAGCTGGTGTAGCTGGGCCAGGCCGAACTTGTCGGCGCGCTCGATGACGATGGTGTTGGCGCTGGGCACGTCGATGCCGGTTTCGATGATGGTCGAGGCCACCAGCACGTTGAAGCGCTTGTGGTAGAAGTCGCTCATCACCTGTTCCAGCTCGCGCTCGCGCATTTGCCCGTGGCCGATGCCGATGCGCGCCTCGGGCACCAGTTCGGCAAGGTCGGCGGCGCATTTCTCGATGGTTTTCACATCGTTGTGCAGGTAGTACACCTGGCCACCGCGCAGCAGCTCACGCAGCAGCGCCTCCTTGACCGTGCTCTTGTTCTGTTCCATGACGAAGGTGCGTACCGACAGGCGGCGCGCCGGCGGCGTGGCGATGATCGACAGGTCGCGCATGCCCGCCACCGCCATGTTCAGCGTGCGCGGGATCGGCGTGGCGGTGAGGGTGAGGATGTCCACCTCGCTGCGCAGGGCCTTGAGCTGTTCCTTCTGGCGCACGCCAAAGCGGTGTTCTTCGTCGATGATGGCCAGGCCCAGGTCCTTGAAGCGCACATCGTCCTGCAGCAGCTTGTGGGTGCCGATGAGGATGTCGATCTTGCCTTCGGCCAGGTCGGCGGCGGCGTTGGCCACTTCCTTGGCCGACTTGAAGCGGCTCATCACTTCCACGGTCACAGGCCAGTCGGCGAAGCGGTCGCGGAAGCTGTTGTAGTGCTGTTGGGCGAGCAGGGTGGTGGGTACCAGCACGGCCACCTGGCGGCCGCTGTGCACGGCGATGAACGCCGCGCGCATGGCCACTTCGGTCTTGCCGAAGCCGACGTCGCCGCACACCAGGCGGTCCATCGGCTTGGGCGCCAGCATGTCGGCGCGCACGGCTTCGATGGCAGCTTGCTGGTCCGGGGTTTCCTCGAACGGGAAGCCGGCGCTGAAGGTGGCGTAGTCGGCGGACGGGTCGGCAAACGCATAGCCCTTGCGCGCGGCGCGGCGGGCATAGATGTCGAGCAGTTCGGCAGCCACGTCGCGCACCTGTTCAGCGGCCTTGCGCTTGGCCTTCTGCCAGGCCTCCGAGCCCAGCCGGTGCAGCGGTGCCAGGGCATCGTCGCTGCCGGTGTAGCGGGCGATCAGGTGCAGGTTGGCCACCGGCACGTACAGCTTGGCGCCCTCGGCGTATTCCAGGGTGAGGAATTCGGCGGCCTGGCCGTCGATTTCCAGGGTGGCCAGGCCCAGGTAGCGGCCCACGCCATGGTCGATGTGCACCACCGGTGCGCCTTCGCGCAGCTCGGTAAGGTTCTTGATCACCGCGTCGTTGGCAGTTTCGCCGCGCTTGTCGCGGCGGCGGCGCTGCATCACCCGCTGGCCGAACAGCGGGCTTTCGGCGACCAGGGCCAGGCCTGGGTCGTCCAGCAGCAGGCCGTCGTCCAGCGGGGCGATGGTGATCGCCAGGCGCTCGCTGCCGGTGATGAAGTCGGCCCAGCCGTCGACGCTGTGTGGGCGCAGTTTCAGCCGTTCGAGCAGCTCCAGCAGCACTTCGCGGCGGCCGGCCGATTCGGCGGTGAACAGCACGCGGCCGGGGAACTGGTCGAGGAAATTGGCCAGTTCGGCCAAGGGCTGGTTGGCCTTGGCCTCGATTGCCAGGTTGGGCAGCGCGCGGGCCGGGAAGCGCTCGCGGCCCGCGCCCGGGTCGAGGTCTTCAGTGCTGACCACTACCCGTGGCCATTGCTTGAGCCGGGCGAAACAGTCTTCCACCGGCAGGAACAGCTCGGCCGGCGGCAGCAGCGGCCGGCTCAGGTCGCCACGGCGGTCTTCATAACGCCCGCGCACGTCGTTCCAGAAGTGTTCGGCGGCCTGTTCCACGCCAGGCAGCGAAAACACCTGGGTGTCGGCCGGCAGGTAGTCGAACAGGGTCGAGGTTTCTTCGAAGAACAGCGGCAGGTAGTACTCGATGCCAGCGGGGATGATGCCGCTGGCCAGGTCCTGGAAGATCGCGCTGCGGCGGAAGTCGACGTCGAAGCGTTCACGGAAGCGCGCCTTGAAGCGGGTCACTTCTTCTTTCTGCATCGGGAACTCGCGCGCCGGCAGCAGGCGTACCGAATCCACCTTGTCGATCGAGCGCTGGGTCTCGGGGTCGAAGGTGCGCAGCGTCTCGATTTCGTCATCGAACAGGTCGATGCGGTAGGGCAGCTTGCTGCCCATCGGGAACAGGTCGATCAATGCGCCACGTACGGCGAACTCGCCATGCTCGTAGACCGTGTCGACGCAGCGGTAGCCGCTGGCCTCCAGGCGCAGGCGCATCTGTTCCACGTCGATGGTCTGGCCCACGTCCAGCACCAGGCTGCTGCCCAGCAGGAAACGGGTCGGCGCCAGGCGGTGAAGGGCGGTGGTGACCGGCACCACGAGGATGCCGTGGCTCAGCTCCGGCAGGCGGTAGAGGCTGGCGATGCGCTGGGAAATGATGTCCTGGTGCGGCGAGAACAGGTCGTAGGGCAGGGTTTCCCAATCGGGGAACGGCAGCACCGGCAGGTCCGGGGCAAAGAAGCGAAGTTCCTGTTCCAGACGATCGGCAGCCTGGCTGTCGGCAGTCAGCAGCAGAGTGAAGCGGCCCGCGCTGCTGGCGGCCTCGGCGATGGCCAGGCTGAGGGCGGCACCGGGTAGATTGCCCCAGGTTTGTTTGCCGGCCGTGGCCGACATTTGCGGTAGGCGCAGAACTGACACGGGAGATCGCACTCCAAGCGTTGCGGCAAAGAGATCGATTGTACCGGTGACGATGCCGGCTGTCAGGCTCGAAAGGGCATGAACGCTGGCTTGCGTGGTCGCGACAGGCGCTCATTGCCCGCAACGCGTTGGGGCGTCATAATGTAGCCCCTTTTTTCTGTCCCTACATGTGGAAGGTTCCCGTGACTCAGAAGCCCGACCAGTGTCTTGGTGAGTGGATCGATCGTGAAGCCCTGGCTGAAGCGATGATCCCGCTTATCGGTCAGCTCTACCGCAACAACAATGTGGTGAGCTCGATTTATGGCCGTAGCCTGATCAACCGTTCGGTTATCTCGATCCTCAAGGCGCACCGCTTTGCGCGTCATCGTCAAGCCGACGAAACCGAACTGTCCGTCCACGAGACATTCCCCCTGCTCAAGGCCATGAGCGAGTTGAAACTGGGCGCC
This sequence comes from Pseudomonas sp. 43(2021), assembly GCF_017490805.1. Classification (NCBI taxonomy): domain Bacteria; kingdom Pseudomonadati; phylum Pseudomonadota; class Gammaproteobacteria; order Pseudomonadales; family Pseudomonadaceae; genus Pseudomonas; species Pseudomonas sp. 43(2021). The sequence continues at coordinate 94,856 of NZ_JAFGYJ010000008.1, read as the reverse complement.
GCTTCGGTCGACCTGGGCAAGCTGGCCAACAAGTTCAAGCAGGAAGGCAATGGCCGTACTGCCGAGCAGTTCGTCCGTGAAGAACTGGCCGAGGTGGTTGGCCAGCAGAACGCTTCGGCGCGCAAAGGCACCGACGTTGTCCTGTACGGCTTCGGCCGCATCGGCCGCCTGCTGGCGCGCATCCTGATCGAGAAGACCGGTGGTGGCGACGGCCTGCGCCTGCGCGCCATCGTCGTGCGCAAAGGCGCCGAGAACGACCTGGTCAAGCGTGCCAGCCTGCTGCGCCGTGACTCGGTGCACGGCCCGTTCGATGGCACCATCACCATCGACGAAGCCAACAACACCATCACCGCCAACGGCAACCTGATCCAGGTTATCTACGCCAAGAGCCCGAGCGAAGTCGACTACACCCAGTACGGCATCGAAAACGCGCTGATCGTCGACAACACCGGCGTATGGCGTGATGCCGACGGCCTGGGCCAGCACCTGGCCTGCCCGGGCGCTGCCCGCGTGATCCTTACCGCACCTGGCAAGGGCGCGCTGAAGAACATCGTGCACGGCATCAACCACGGTGACATCGCTGCCGATGACAAGATCATCTCGGCCGCTTCCTGCACCACCAACGCCATCGTGCCGGTGCTCAAGGCCATCAACGACCAGTACGGCATCGTCAACGGCCACGTTGAAACCGTTCACTCGTTCACCAACGACCAGAACCTGATCGACAACTTCCACAAGGGCAGCCGCCGTGGCCGTGCCGCGCCGCTGAACATGGTCATCACCGAAACCGGCGCCGCCACTGCTGCCGCCAAGGCACTGCCAGTGCTGAAGGGCAAGCTGACCGGCAACGCCATTCGCGTACCGACGCCGAACGTTTCGATGGCCATCCTCAACCTGAACCTCGAGAAGGCCACCAGCCGCGACGAGATCAACGAGTACCTGCGCCAGACCGCCATGCACTCGGAACTGCACAAGCAGATCGATTACGTCAGCTCGCAGGAAGTGGTTTCGACCGACTTCGTAGGTTCCCGCCACGCCGGTGTGGTTGACGCCGAAGCGACCATCTGCAACGACAACCGCGTTGTTCTGTACGTGTGGTACGACAACGAATTCGGTTACAGCTGCCAGGTGGTTCGTGTGATGGAAGAGATGGCCGGTGTGAACCCGCCAGCGTTTCCGCGCTGATCCGCTTGTAAGGCAATGAAAAAACGGGAACCTTCGGGTTCCCGTTTTTTTATCCAGAATTTGTGTTGCCTGTGCCGGCCTCTTCGCGGGTGAACCCGCTCCCACACGTCCGTGAGGGCAGTGGTATACCTGTGGGAGCGGGTTTACCCGCGAAGAGGGCGTCACAGGCAACCGAGAGCCCGAACCTTGCGCACAGCCTTGCTGTTCATCCTCATGCTGCTCACCGCCTGCGACCAGGGCCCCACCCTGGAGCGCCTGGGCGGCCCGACCATGGGCAGCAGCTACAGCATCCAGTACGTGCGCGAGCCCGGTGGCCCGGCGCCGGCCCAGGTGCAGGCTGCGGTCGAAACCATCCTGCATGACATCGACCAGCACTACTCGACCTACCGCGGCGACTCCACCGTCAGCAGTTTCAACCAGTTGCCCGCCAACCAGTGCCTGGCCCTGCCGCCCGACATGCTCGAACTGGTCAGCCTTGGTCAGCAGTTGGCCGAGCAGAGTGATGGCGTCTTCGACCTCACCGTCGAGCCCTTGCTCGACCTGTGGGGCTTCGGCCCCCAGGCCCGCCACGAGCAGGTACCCGACCCGTTGGCCCTGGCCCAGGTGCGTCAACGCGTGGGTTACCGACACTTGCACATCGACGGCCAGGCCCTGTGCAAGGACGCCCCGGTACAACTCGACTTCAACAGCCTCGCCGCCGGCCACGCCGTCGACCTGGTTGCCGCGCGCCTGCAGGCCATGGGCGTGTCCAGCTTTGTCGCTGAAGCCACCGGCGAGCTCAAGGCCGTCGGCCGCAAGCCCGATGGCAGCCCTTGGCGCATCGCCCTGGAGCTGCCCCGCGAAGACCGCCAGATCGCTCGCCATATCATCCCGGTCAATGGCCTTTCAGTATCAACCTCGGGTGACTATCGGCACTATTTCGAGGAGAATGGCCGGCGCTATTCGCACGCCTTCGATGCCCGCCTCGGGCGCCCGGTACAGCACGACCTGGCCGCGGTCACCGTGCTCGATGCCTCGGCGCTGCAGGCCGACGGCTATTCGACGCTGCTGTTGATCCTCGGCCCGGAACGTGGCTGGGATTTTGCCGTGGCGCATGGCCTGGCCGCAGTATTGGTGACTCGGGCCGAGGGTGGCTTCGTCTCCCGAGCTACGCCCGCATTCGAACGGGCAGTGAAAGGCGAGTGAAAGCACAAGCAGGGAGGATCGCCGCCAGGGAATGGTTCATACATGTAGTGCGGGCAAAATTGGCCTACGACGCGACCAAGGGTTAATGTGCGCGGCGTTCACGCTTGATTAGACTGCACCCGAATTTTCTCATGACGCCCTGGCGGCATGATCGCGCCCCGCGAGCGACCGTGGCTTGCGGGCCAGTTCTGAAGGAGTACGCATGGCTGTCTACAACTACGACGTAGTGGTGCTGGGTTCCGGCCCGGCCGGAGAAGGTGCGGCAATGAACGCCGCCAAAGCAGGGCGCAAGGTGGCGATGGTCGATAGCCGTCGTCAGGTCGGGGGCAACTGCACCCACCTGGGCACCATCCCGTCCAAGGCACTGCGTCACTCGGTGCGGCAGATCATGCAGTTCAACACCAACCCGATGTTCCGTGCCATCGGTGAGCCGCGCTGGTTCTCGTTCCCGGACGTGCTGAAAAGCGCCGAGAAAGTCATCGCCAAGCAGGTAGCATCGCGCACCGGCTACTACGCCCGTAACCGCGTCGACGTATTCGTCGGCACCGGCAGCTTCGCCGACGAGCAAACCGTCGAAGTGGTCTGCCCGAACGGTGTGGTGGAAAAGCTCAACGCCAAGCACATCATCATTGCCACCGGCTCGCGCCCGTATCGCCCGGCCGACATCGACTTCCACCACCCGCGTGTCTACGACAGCGACACCATCCTCAGCCTCAGCCACACCCCGCGCAAGCTGATCGTGTACGGTGCCGGCGTGATCGGTTGCGAATACGCCTCGATCTTCAGCGGCCTGGGTGTATTGGTAGAGCTGGTAGACAACCGTGGCCAGTTGCTGAGCTTCCTCGACTCGGAAATTTCCCAGGCGCTGAGCTACCACTTCAGCAACAACAACATCACCGTGCGCCACAACGAAGAGTATGAGCGCGTCGAAGGCCTGGATAACGGGGTGATCCTGCACCTGAAGTCGGGCAAGAAGATCAAGGCCGATGCCTTGCTGTGGTGCAACGGCCGTACCGGCAACACCGACAAGCTGGGCCTGGAAAACATCGGTATCAAGGTCAACAGCCGTGGCCAGATCGAGGTCGACGAGGCCTACCGCACCAGCGTGCCGAACATCTACGGTGCCGGCGATGTGATCGGCTGGCCGAGCCTGGCCAGTGCCGCCCATGACCAGGGCCGCTCTGCCGCTGGCAGCATCGTGGATAATGGCAGCTGGCGCTTCGTCAACGACGTGCCGACCGGCATCTACACCATTCCGGAGATCAGCTCGATCGGCAAGAACGAGCAGGAACTGACCCAGGCCAAGGTGCCGTACGAAGTGGGCAAAGCCTTCTTCAAGAGCATGGCCCGTGCGCAGATCGCCGGCGAGCCGCAAGGCATGCTGAAGATCCTGTTCCACCGCGAAACGTTGGAAGTACTGGGCGTACACTGCTTCGGCTACCAGGCTTCGGAAATTGTCCACATCGGCCAGGCGGTGATGAACCAGCCGGGCGAGCTGAACAACCTGAAGTACTTCGTCAACACCACATTCAACTACCCGACCATGGCCGAAGCCTATCGGGTAGCTGCCTACGACGGCCTGAACCGGCTTTTTTGAGCGGCTCCGACCGGTGGCCTGAGCCGGTCGGAGAGACCGATTTCAACCCTACCCGAGGGTGGTCTTGGCCAAACCGGGAAAGTCTGTAATCAGGCTGTCCACGCCAAAGTCAGCGAGCCGGCGCATCAGTGCCGGTTCGTTGACCGTCCACACCGACACGTGCAAACCCTGGGCCTGAGCTTTCAGCAGGCGCTCGGGGGTGCACAGTGTCCAGTTCAATGCCAGCAGCTCGCAGCCGTAGTTCTGAGCTACCTTCAACGGGTCGAGCCAGGCGTATTCGGCCACCAGCCCGCGTTTGACATCCGGTACCAGTTCCAGGGCAGCGCCCAGCACTTCGCGTGAGCTGGAGGTGATGGTCACCTTGTCCAGCAGGCCGTATTGCTGGGCCAGTTCGCGGATCGCCAGCACGGTGGTTGCGGCACGGGTGCGCGAGGCGCTTTTCACTTCCAGCTGCCAGTGCTCGAACGGGCACTTCTGGAACAGTTCTTCCAGTTTCGGGATCGGGCAGGGCTGTACGTGGCCCGGGCCGCCTTTGCGGGCATCGATCTTGACCAGGTCGGCGGCCGGGTGCTCGACCACCTTGCCGCGTTTGCCGGTGGTGCGCTTGAGGGTGGGGTCGTGGATCACCATCAGCTCGTTGTCGGCCGACAGGTGCAGGTCCAGCTCGCAGCGGGTCACGCCATGGGCGAGGCATTGCTGGAAGCTCTTCAGGGTATTCTCGGGCGCTTCGCCCTTGGCGCCACGATGGCCGTAGATCAGGGTCACGTTCGTTCCTTCAAATCAGAGAAAAATGGGCTCAGGAGGCAGGGGCGTTCTGTTCCAGCTGCTGGCGACGTTGCTGCTGCTGGCGCTGCAGGATGTAGCGGGCCAGCAGTTGCCGTTGGGCGTCGGTCATGTCGATGAATTCGGTGCCGACTTCGAAGCCGCCCTCCGGGTGCGGGTCGCAGTGGGTGACCTTGCCGCGCAGCAGCAGGCCATGGGCGCGCGGCATCAGCACCATCTTCACCTTCACCCGGGTGCCGGGGGCAACCGCTGTAGCTTGCGCGAATTCGATGCCGCCCTCGGAGATGATCACCGGCTGGGGCTGGCCAACTTCGCCGATCAGGGTCTGGGCAACCACCGCGCTAAGCAGGTCGAGGCGTTTGTTCTGCGCGCGCAGGAAGGCGGCGAGGGTGCGGTCCTTTTCGCTCAGCTGGCGTAGCAGGTGCTGCGACTCGAAGTCGGACAGGTGCAGTTCGCTGAGCAGGTTGAATAGTGGTGAATCATCTTGCAACACATCTGGGTCAAGGGCTTCGGCCGCGCTAAGGGGGCTGATTTGAAGTGCGATCCGATCTTCGATGCGGTAGTATTCGCGGCGATCTTCTTCGTCTAATGTCGTCATGGCGAACCCAAGGTAGCGGCGGTGGTCCGAGTGTAAAGCCGCCGTAGGCGCCTCGCCACAAGGACGTTCCCTTTCATCCGAACAAGCCCCGACATGTTCAGACCTCTTTTCGCATTCATCGGCACGCGTTATACCCGTGCCAAACGTCGCAATCACTTCGTCTCGTTCATTTCCCTGACCTCGATGATCGGCCTCGCCCTGGGCGTGGTGGTGATGATCGTGGTGCTGTCGGTCATGAACGGTTTCGACCACGAGATGCGTACCCGCGTGTTGGGCATGATCCCCCATGCCACGCTGGAGAGCGGCCAGCCCATTGCCGACTGGCCGGCCCTTGCCCAACAAGTAAAGCAGAATCCGCAGGTGGTGGCGGTTGCGCCCTTCACCCAGATGCAGGGCCTGCTGACCCATGAAGGCAAGGTGCAGAAGGTGCTGCTCAACGGCATCGACCCGGCCCGCGAGCGCGAGGTGTCGATCATCGACAAGTTCGTCCTGCAAGGCCGCCTCGACCAGCTGGCGCCGGGCGAGTGGGGCATCATGATCGGCGACAAGGCCGCGGCCAAGCTGGGCGTGGGCATCGGCGACAAGCTCACTTTCGTCGCTCCCGAGGTCAGTGTGACCCCGGCCGGCATGTTCCCGCGCATGAAGCGCTTCACCGTGGTCGGCACCTTCCACGTAGGTGCGGGCGAGATCGACGGCTACCTGGGCCTGACCAACATCAGCGACCTGTCCCGCCTGCACCGCTGGAAGCCCGACCAGGTCCAGGGCCTGCGCCTGAAGTTCGACGACCTGTTCCAGGCGCCGCGGGTGGCCTGGGACATCGCCCAGCGCCTGGGCGACCAGGAGTTCTACAGCCGTGACTGGACCCGTACCCACGGCAACCTGTACCAGGCAATCCGCATGGAGAAGGCCATGATCGGCCTGCTGTTGCTGCTGATCGTGGCGGTGGCGGCGTTCAACATCATTTCCACCCTGGTGATGGTGGTCAACGACAAGCGTGGCGACATCGCCATCCTGCGTACCCTGGGCGCCACGCCCGGGCAGATCATGCTCATCTTCATGGTCCAGGGCACGGTGATCGGGGTGATCGGTACCCTGATCGGCGCCGTGGTCGGGATCGTCGCCGCGCTGAATGTAAGCGCGGTGATCGCCGGCATCGAGAAACTGATCGGGCACAAGTTCCTCAACGCCGATGTGTACTTCATCGATTACCTGCCGTCGCAGATCCAGGCCCAGGACGTGTACATGGTCTGTGGTGCGGCGCTGGTCCTGAGTTTCTTCGCCACCCTGTACCCGGCCTGGCGTGCGGCCCGCACCCAGCCGGCGGAGGCGCTACGTTATGAGTGAGTCGCGCATGAGTGATAAAGCCGTTCTGAGTTGCCGCAACCTGGGCAAGTCCTACGACGAGGGCCCGGAGTCGGTGCAGGTGCTGTCCGGGCTCAACCTCGAACTGCACGCCGGTGAGCGGGTGGCTATCGTGGGTAGCTCCGGCTCGGGCAAGAGTACCTTGCTCAACCTGCTGGGTGGCCTCGACCGGCCGACCCAGGGCAGCGTCTGGCTGGCCGGCGAGGAGCTGTCGGCACTGGGCGAGCGTGCCCGTGGCCTGCTGCGCAACCGCGAGCTGGGCTTTGTCTACCAGTTCCACCACCTGCTGCCGGAATTCACGGCCATCGAGAACGTGTGCATGCCGTTGCTGATCGGTCGCACGCCCATCCCCGAGGCCCGTGAGCGTGCCGAGGCGCTGCTCAAGCGCGTGGGCCTGGCGCACCGCTTCAACCACAAGCCGGCCGAGCTATCCGGTGGTGAGCGCCAGCGGGTGGCGATTGCCCGGGCACTGGTCAACCGCCCTGGCCTGGTCATGCTCGACGAGCCGACCGGCAACCTCGACCACCACACGGCCCAGGGCATCCAGGAGTTGATGCAGGAACTGTCCAGCGCGTCGCGCACGGCGTTCCTGGTGGTTACCCACGACCTCAACCTGGCGCGCCAGATGGACCGTGTATTGAAGCTCGACGACGGCCACCTGGTGGCGATCTGATCGACTGCACGGGGTGGCCGGTGTCGCCCCGTTTTCCTGTTTTCATTGGGTGTTTTCGTACATGTTCAGACCCTTGCCCATCTTCATCGGCGCGCGCTACACCCGAGCCAAGCGCCGCAACCACTTCATCTCGTTCATCTCGATGACCTCGATGATCGGCCTGTCGCTGGGCGTGCTGGCGATGATCGTGGTGCTGTCGGTGATGAACGGCTTCCAGCGCGAAATGAGCTCGCGCATCCTCGGCCTGGTGCCGCATGCTGCCATCCTCGGCGCGCAGCCGCTGGACGACTGGCACAAGGTGGCCGACGCGGCCATGCGCGACCCGGCGGTGATGGCGGCGGCGCCGATTACCGAAATGGAAGGCATGCTGTCGTACAAGGGCGCGATGCAGCCGATCCAGGTCGGCGGTATCGACCCGGCCGAAGAGGGCAAGGTCTCGATCGTCGGCCAGCACATCGTCCAGGGCCGCTTGCAGGATTTGCAGCCGGGTGAGTTCGGCGTGGTCATCGGTGAGTTGACTGCGCGGCGCTTCCGCCTGAACACCGGCGACAAACTGACCCTGATCGTGCCGGAAATCAGCAAGGAGCCGGGCGGCATCACCCCGCGCATGCAGCGCCTGACCGTAGTCGGCATCTTCAAGGTCGGTGCCGAGCTGGATGGCTCGCAGGCTTACATTCACGTGGCCGATGCTGGCGCCATGCAGCGCTGGGCGCCGGGCCAGGTGCAGGGCGTGCGCCTGAAACTGCACGACCTGTATGCCGCGCCACAGGTGTCCAAGGCCATCGCTGCCGGGCTCGGCGACGCCTACCGCGCCGATGACTGGTCGCATACCCAGGGTAGCCTGTTCAGCGCCATGAAGATGGAAAAGACCATGATCGGCCTGCTGCTGATGATGATCATTGCGGTGGCCGCGTTCAACATCATCGCCACCCTGGTGATGGTGGTGAACGACAAGGGGCCGGACATCGCCATCCTGCGCACCCTGGGCGCCACGCCGGCGCAGATCATGGGCACGTTCATGGTCCAGGGCAGCCTGATCGGCATTGTCGGTACGCTGATCGGTGGCGTGCTGGGGGTGATCGCGGCGTTCAACGTCAGCCAGATCGTCGGTTGGCTGGAGCGGGTGAGCGGGCAGCACATCTTTACTTCGGATGTGTACTTCGTCAGCAGCTTGCCGTCGCAGTTGCAGTGGGGCGATGTGGCGATCATCTGCACGGCCGGGTTGGTGATGAGCTTCCTGGCGACCATTTACCCGGCTTATCGGGCATCGCAGGTGCAGCCGGCGATTGGCCTGGCGGTTTAATGTCTACTTCAGCTTATCGAGCGGCTCTGTGGGAGCGGGTTTACCCGTGAAGATTCCAGCACGGTGCATGGCACCGGCTGCGCCGGTGTTCGCGGGTAAACCCGCTCCCACAGGGTGGCGTGCCAGCCCTGATGTCACCGATCTTCAGTGAAGTCGATCACGAATCGCGTCCATCCGTCCGCACACTCCGCCCTGATGTGTCCGCCATGGGCCTGCACGATCGACCGGGTAATCGCCAACCCCAACCCGGCATGCTCGCTACTGCCTTCCCGCCGTGCCGGGTCCACCCGGTAGAAGCGGTCGAACAACCGCGGTAACGCAGCCGGTTCGATAGCCGCTCCGGTATTGGCCACGCTAATCCTCAGCCCTGGTCCCAAGGTCACTCGTATCTGCCCTCCCGCCGGGGTAAAGCGCAAGGCATTGTCCAGCAAGTTGGACAGCGCCCGGCGCAGCATATGCCGGTCGCCCTGCAGCAGCGCCTGACCCTCGCGCAGCATCTGCACACCGCTGTCCTCTGCCAGCGGTGCGTAGTACTCCATCAGCGCATCCACCTCGTCATGCAGCACCAGCGGTGTTTGCCCCGGCACCAGCAGGCCGTGGTCGGCCTTGGCCAGGAACAGCATGTCGTTGATCATCTGCGCCATCCATTGCAACTCCTCGAGGTTGCCGTGCAGGGCCTCGCGGTACTCTTCGAGGCTGCGCGGGCGGGTGAGGGTGACCTGGGTGTGGGTCAGCAGGTTGGACAGCGGCGTGCGCAGTTCGTGGGCGATGTCGGCGGAGAATGCCGAGAGGCGCTGGAAGGCATCGTCCAGGCGCTGCAGCATCGCGTTCATGCTGCCGGCCAGCTCGGCCAGCTCTTCGGGCATCTGTGCCACCGGCAGGCGGGTGGTGAGCGAGCGCGCCGATACGCTGGCGGCCACCTGGCCCATCTGCCGCAACGGGCGCAGCCCGCGGCGTGCAGCCCAGGCACCGAGCAGCGCGGTGGCCAGCGCCGACAGCCCTACCGTCAGCCAGATCAACCGTTGCATGCCCTGCAGGAAATGCTGGTGGTGGGTGATGTCGAGGTACAGGGTCAGCTGTGGCGACTGCGGGGCGCCTTGCGCCAGGTGCACGGCCAGGCTGCGGTAGTCGGTGCCTTGCGCGTGCAGGGTTGCCAGTCCGTCGGGCAGCGGTGCCAGGGGCAGGCCTGTGCGGCTTTCGAACCAGGTGGCGCCGTCGCTGCCGTTGATGCGCAGGGCCAGGTCGGCCTGGTGGCCCAGTTCATCGCGCAGTTCAGGCAGGCGCGCCTGCAGTTCGGCCGGGGTGGTGATACCGGCCAGCTGGGTGCGGAACAGCGACAGGCGCGAGTCCAGCAGTTGCTGGTCCAGTTCGACGAAGTGCTGCTCGCTGGCCCGGCTGAATATCAGGCCGGCGCCGAGCGAGACAGCGGCGGTGCAGGCGGCGAACAGCAGGGCCAGGCGGTTGCCGAGGGAGACCCGGCGCATCACTCCGCGCGCTCTTCGAGTACGTAGCCCATGCCGCGTACGGTGTGGATCAGCTTGTTGGGGTGCGGGTCGTCGATCTTCAGACGCAGGCGGCGGATTGCCACTTCGATCACATTGGTGTCGCTGTCGAAATTCATGTCCCACACCTGCGAGGCGATCAGCGATTTGGGCAGTACCTCGCCCTGGCGGCGCAGCAGCAGTTCAAGCAGGGCGAACTCCTTGGCGGTCAGGTCGATGCGCTGGCCGGCGCGCTCGGCGCGGCGGCGGATCAGGTCCAGGCGCAGGTCGGCCAGGCCCAGGGTGGTGTCCTGGCTGGGGCTGGTGCCCCGGCGCAGCAGGCTGCGCACCCGGGCCAGCAGTTCGGAGAAGGCGAACGGCTTGACCAGGTAATCATCGGCGCCCAGCTCCAGGCCGTGTACCCGGTCTTCCACGGCATCGCGGGCGGTGAGGAACAGCACCGGGGTGTCCAGGCCGGCCTGGCGCACGGCCTGGAGGATCTGCCAGCCGTCACGGCCGGGCAGCATCACATCGAGAATCAGCAGGTCGTGGTCGCCGGTCAGGGCGAGGAACTGGCCGGTCTCGCCATCTGTGGCCAGTTCGGTGGCGAAGCCGGCCTCGTTCAGGCCCTGGCTCAGGTACTGGCCGGTACGGGCCTGGTCTTCGACGATCAGCAGTTTCATTGGGTGAATTGACTCCAGCAAGCGGCGCAAAGCCCTGTGGGAGCGGGTTTACCCGCGAAGAATTCAACACGGTGCATGGCACCGGCTTTGCCGGTGTTCGCGGGTGAACCCGCTCCCACAGGGACCGGGTGATGCTGAGATGATACGTGACGATGCACCTGCTCGCCCCAAACTGACGAAGTTGTAATCCCGCTGACTTGCGCTGCAAGGCAGGGGGCAAAACCGGTAGACTAGGGGCAATTTCGAACCTTCAGGTCAGTTTCCATGCATCCCGCTGCCGAACATTCCCCGCTGGGCAAGTCCAGCGAATACATTGCCACTTACTCCCCGGAGCTGCTGTTCCCTATTCCGCGTGCCGCCAAGTGGGCCGAGCTGGGCGTTACCGCCCAGACCTTGCCCTGGCAGGGTGTGGATTACTGGAACTGCTTCGAGCTGAGCTGGTTGTTGCCATCGGGCAAGCCGGTGGTGGCGATCGGCGAGTTCGCCATCCCCGCCGATTCGCCGAACATCATCGAGTCCAAGTCGTTCAAGCTGTACCTGAACTCGCTGAACCAGACGGTGTTCGCCTCGCCTGGCGAGCTGCAGGCGTGCCTGGAAAAAGACCTGTCCGCCGCCGCTGGCAAGCCGGTTGGCGTGAAGGTGCGCACCCTGGGTGAGGTCGAGGCCCAAGGCGTGGTGGCCTTGCCAGGGCAGTGCATCGATGTGCTGGACGTTGCCATCAGCAACTACGAACAGCCGCAGCCAGAGCTGCTGCACTGCAACCCGCAGCGGCAGGTGGAAGAAACCCTGCACAGCCACCTGCTGAAGTCCAACTGCCCGGTCACCGGCCAGCCGGACTGGGGTAGCGTGGTGGTCGAGTACAAGGGCAGGGCGCTGGACCATGCCAGCCTGCTGACCTACCTGATCAGCTTCCGCCAGCATGCCGACTTCCATGAGCAGTGTGTGGAGCGGATCTACCTGGACCTGAAGAACCTGCTGCAGCCGGAGCATTTGACAGTGTATGCGCGCTATGTGCGCCGGGGTGGGCTGGATATCAACCCGTATCGCAGCACTGGGGCGATCAGCCCGGATAACCAGCGCCTGGTTCGCCAGTAAGGTTCAAGTACGCTGGGGGCGCTTCGCGCCCCTATCGCGACACAAGGCCGCTCCCACAGGTACAGCGCAAGATCCGAGGCTTGCGCTGTACCTGTGGGAGCGGCCTTGTGTCGCGATAGGGCCGCAAAGCGGCCCCGGTACTTCTAGATCCCCATGCTGTGCAGCGAGTTGGCAATGCTGCGCAGGGTGGCGGTGAGGTCGGGGTGGTCGGCCTCGAAGCGTTCGATCGCCAGGTTAACGCCGTCCACCAGGTTATGGTCTGGCGTGGCTTCCTCAAGCTTCAGTTGCGCCTCGATCTGGCGCGCTTCTTCGTGCAGCGCGGCCATCTCCTCGTCCGAAAGCGGCACGTTGCGTTCCAGTTGCTCGCGCAAGCTGTTCAGGCGCTCTTGCAATTCGCGGGCAGGCATTGGCAGTTCTCCATCAATGGCTTGGCAAGCCATGGACCTCAGCGAAGCGGCAAAGGTTCTGGCCTGTCTTCAGCGTAATCCACCTGCCGTTGCTTTGCATGATCCGTGTCAAAGGTGCTGTATCAGGGTTTTTCACCCTTGCGCCGGCGCTGGGCGATGTCCTGCAGACAGGTGTCCAGCGCTTCGAGGTGGTCGATCACCGAGTGCACGCCCAGGCTGAACAGTTCCAGCGTCGCCTTGCCACGGGCCAGGTCCTGTTCCTGCGGGGTCATGGCTTGCCATTGCCGCGAGCTGCGGTCGCAGAACGGGCTGCAGGCGGCCAGCCCTACCGTCCACAACCCCGCATTGAGGCCAGATTGCAGCAGGCGTGGGTCGCCGCTGACCAGCACACAGCCGTCCAGGCGTTCGCTGTCCAGCGTCATCAGGGCCTGCCAGCAGGCGTGCGGCGCCGGCCAGCGCACGCCGTTCACCGAATGCCCCGGCAGCCAGGCAGGCAAAACGTGGGCCAGGCGCCTGCTTTGGCTGGCGTCGAGGTCATCCAGCCAGATGCACGGCACCTGGCGCTGGCGCAGGCTGGCGAGGGTGGCCAGGGCGCCGGGTGCGGGGGAGGGGGCGCCACCATTGGCGGCTTGCACAAGGCAGCCGCGCAAGCCGAACAGCACAGCGGTGAAGGCGGGTGCAGCGTCCATGGCAACTTCCCTCAAATAGTCCGCAGGCTATTCGGCGATTGTTACCACCCTGTGACAGCGGGCGCCGTGCAACAGTTGTTCACAAAATATTGAGCAGAGATGTGTAAAGCTGTTTATCAGCCCGCAAGCCTCTATACTGCCGCCGTACAGCAGCGCGACCCGTTTGCGCTTGCGGCCGAGAAATTCGATGGAGAAACACCTATGCGTAGGATCGGTGCCAGTGTGATCGAACGAGTCACCCAGGCCTGTGTCTGCGCCAGCATGCTGCTGGCGCCCGTGGCAGCCACCCAGGCCGCCACCGAGGAAGATCCCTGGGAAGCGGTCAACCGCCCGATCTTCCGGTTCAACGATACCCTCGACACCTATGCCCTCAAGCCATTGGCCAAGGGCTACCAGGCGGTCACCCCGCAGTTCCTCGAAGATGGCATCCACAACATCTTCCGCAACCTGGGTGACGTGACCAACCTGGCCAACGACCTGCTGCAGTTCAAGCCCCATGCGGCGGGCGTGGACACGGCGCGGCTGATCGTCAACACCACCTTCGGCCTGGGCGGCTTCTTCGACGTGGGCACCAAGATGGGCCTGCAGCGCAACGACGAGGACTTCGGCCAGACCCTCGGCTACTGGGGCGTGCCGAGCGGCCCGTACGTGGTCATCCCGCTGCTGGGGCCGAGCACCGTGCGTGACGGCGTGGCCAAGTACCCGGACACCTACACCGAACCCTACCGCTACATCGACCATGTGCCGACGCGCAACTCGATCTTCGCCCTGGACATCATCGACACCCGCGCCGACCTGCTGTCGGCCGAGAAGCTGATCCAGGGTGACAAGTACATCTTCATTCGCAATGCCTACCTGCAGAACCGCGAGTTCAAGGTCAAGGATGGCGAAGTCGAAGACGACTTCTGATCCTGCGCGGTCCGTGTGGGAGCGGGCTTGCCCGCGAAGCAAGCGACGCAGTGGATGGCACGGGCTTCGCCCGTGTTCGCGGGCAAGCCCGTTCCCACAGTGAGCGCATGTGCTTTTAAATTTTGAGCAAGACAGTTGCTCCCACAGGGCCGATCAATGCATCGCCAGGATCCGCAACCCGAACTTCTGCTGCCCGCCCGGCTGGTCGGCAATCCACACCACTTCGGTGCTGGCATGCAGCCCCTTCAGCGCCGGGTGTTCGGATTCGATCCGCACCTCGATAGGGTCCCCTACCCGGAAGCGCTGCGGTGCCTGCACCTGCATGCCGCTGCTGGACAGGTCCAGGCACACGGCCGCGATCACCTGGCCTTCGTGCAAAAGGCTGACTTCGGTGTCGATGCGCATGCGGATGAAATCGCGTTTCTCGCCATGGCTGGAGGGCGTGTGGGGCATGCTGCATCCTTCTCATCGGGTTGCACTGGTCGACTTTCTTATAACTCCCGGTGATTTGCCCTGTAAAGTGCGGCGAGGTCGACCCTTGCATGCTTGAAACGCTTGGCGGATGGGAGTACCGTCTGCGCCTTACAAGGTAGCTCTCACAGTTGCCGGACAGTTGCCGGGCAGGTGTTCTTGTCCTACAACTCAAGTAGAGTGTGACCATAAAGAATTCCCGTAGCTGGCCGTCTGCCTTGCCGACACCGCTGCACCAACCCAAATCGGCGCCGTTCGCCCACATGCAGAAAACCAGTGCAACGCTGCTGATCATCGATGACGACGACGTGGTCCGTGCAAGCCTCGCCGCCTATCTTGAAGACAGTGGCTTCAGCGTCCTCCAGGCCGGCAATGGCCAGCAGGGGCTTCAGGTCTTCGAAGAACACCAGCCCGACCTCGTGATCTGCGATCTGCGCATGCCGCAGATGGGCGGCCTCGAACTGATCCGTCAGGTCAGCGAGCGCGCCCCGCAGTTGCCGGTGATCGTGGTGTCCGGTGCCGGCGTCATGAGTGATGCGGTGGAAGCGTTGCGCCTGGGCGCCGCCGACTACCTGATCAAGCCGCTGGAAGACCTGGCCGTGCTCGAGCATTCGGTGCGCCGAGCCCTCGACCGCTCGCGCCTGGTGCTGGAAAACCAGCGTTATCGCGACAAGCTCGAAGCCGCCAACCGCGAACTGGAGGCCAGCCTGCACCTGCTGCAGGAGGACCAGACCGCCGGTCGCCAGGTGCAGATGAACATGCTGCCGGAAAGCCCTTGGGTGGCCGGCGAGTTCGCCTTCGAGCACCAGATCATCCCGTCGCTGTACCTGTCGGGTGATTTTGCCGATTACTTCCGTGTGGACGAACGGCGCATCGCTTTCTATCTTGCCGATGTCTCCGGGCATGGCGCGTCGTCAGCGTTCGTCACCGTGCTGCTGAAGTTCATGACCACACGGCTGTTGTTCGAATTCAAGCGCGGCAGCAAAATGCGCGAGTTCAAACCCTCGCAGGTGCTCAGCCACATCAACCGCGGGCTGATCAACTGCAAGCTGGGCAAGCACGTGACCATGGTTGGCGGGGTGATCGACGAAGACACCGGCCTGCTGACCTACGCCGTTGGCGGCCATCTGCCGCTGCCGGTGCTGCACACCCCCGAGCACACCCGCTACCTGGAAGGCCGTGGCCTGCCGGTGGGGCTGTTCGACGAGGCTACCTACCAGGACCTGGTGGTGGAGCTGCCGCCGCAGTTCAGCCTCAGCCTGATGTCCGATGGCATTCTGGACCTTTTGCCGGGTGACACGCTCAAAGATAAAGAAGCCGCCCTGCCGGAAATCGTCAGGGCCGCAGGTGGCAGCCTGGATGGGCTGCGTCAACGATTTGGATTGGCTACGCTTGGGGAGATGCCGGATGATATCGCCCTATTGGTGTTGAGCAGGAACCTTCAATGAGTACCGGTAGAATCCAGTTCGCCGAGCAGAGTGGTACCTTCGTCCTGAAATTTGTCGGTGAAGTGCGCCTGACCCTGTGTTCGGCGCTGGATGCGACGATCGAGAAGATTTTCACCGCGTTGAACTTCTCGGCGATTGTCATCGACCTGACCGAAACCGAGAGTATCGACAGCACCACCCTGGGCCTGCTGGCCAAGCTGTCGATCCTGTCGCGCCAGAAGGTGGGCCTGCTGCCGACCGTGGTCACCACCAACCCGGACATTTCCCGGTTGCTGCAGTCGATGGGCTTCGATCAGGTGTTCAACATCGTCGATCGCCCGATTCCGTGCCCGGAATGCCTGACCGACCTGCCGTCCCAGGACCAGAACGAAGACGTGGTGCGTTCCAAGGTGCTGGAGGCGCACAAGATTCTCATGGGCCTGAACGACTCCAACCGCGAAGCTTTCCATGACCTGGTCAGTGCGCTGGAGCGGACCTGATCTTCAGCCTGTACCGGCCTATTCGCGGGCACGCCCGCTCCCACAGGTACAGTGCATGACTCAAGGTTGGTGCATAACCTGTGGGAGCGGGCGTGCCCGCGAATAGGCCGGCAAGGCTAGCCAAGCATTACCTGCCTGATCACTCCCGCCGCGTAAACTCGGTCGCCTCACCCCCACCCGCATCCAGTTGATACACCCGCGCCGGTCGCCCCTGTTCATCGAAAAACACCTGCCCCAACCCCGCGCCATTCCACAACCGCTCGCCAGCCTTGCTATGGCTGGGCGTACGGGGCACCACCTGCATTTCCCGCCGCTTGGTAAACCAGTTGAGCGGCGAGCGCGGCGCATACAGCCAGCGGTTGAGCCGGTCGAGCACATCCAGCAAGCGCCGCGGGAATTCGTTCTTGATCCCGCTGCTGGTTACCTGCCACAAGTGCGGGCTGCGCTGTCGGTGGCGAATCAGCACTTCATAGACGAACGAGTAATGCACATCGCCGGACAGCACCACGTAGTGCCCCGGCGTGCGCGAGTGGCGGAAGATGTTGAGGATGACCTGCGCTGCACCGCGGTGGGCCATCCAGTTCTCGGCATCCACCAGCAGCGGGTAGCCCAGCCAGCTGAACAGCTTCTGCACCGTCTCGATCAGCTTCACGCCAAAAATCGGCGCAGGCGACACGATGATTGCCGACGGGTGGTCCAGCAATGCTTGCTGCAACTCGCTCAGCGCCTCCCAGTCGAGCAGGCCGGAGGGCTTGGCCAGGCTGCTTTCGCTGCGCCAGCGGCGGGTGCGGGTGTCCAGCACCAGCAAGGGCGGGTTGGTGGGCAGGCTGAACTGCCAGCCCTGGAAGCGCAGCAGCGCGCCGATCAACTCATCCTGGGTCTGACTGTTCAATGTCTGGCATTGCCCGACCAGGGGCTTGCAGCCCTGCGGGTCGTTACCCCAGGCCTGGCACAGCAGGTAGCCGAGCAGGGCATTGCCGATGATCCGCCGCGAGAAGGGGTGACCGTAGGCGGTTTCTTCCCACTGCGCCGAGAGGTTCCAGTCGTCGGTGATGTCGTGGTCGTCGAAGATCATCAGGCACGGCAGGTGGGCCATCACCCGCGCTACCTGGCCGAGGCCGTCGGCAAACGCCTGGATCAGCGGCAGCTCCCGCCGGTAGCGGGCCTGGCGCGGGGTGGTGAGCCCGTTGGGCATGTCCAGGTTCACCAGTTGCCAGGGCACTGGTGACCACACCAGCAGGTACATGGCCATGACCTCGGCGAAGGTCACCAGGTGGTTGTCGGCGTTGCTGGACGAGAAGATCGGCTTGCGCTTGCCGGCAAAAAAACGCTCGCGCAGGGTTTCGTTGCGTTCCTGCGCCGGCAGCAGGTCGGCGCGGTGGTAATAGCAGGCCGGGTGCTGGTACAGCGCCTGGCTGTCGGGCACCACCGCGCCCTCCAGTTGCTCGTCGAACAGGCCCAGGCGTGCAATCAGGCTGTGGATGGCGCGCAGCATCGGGCCGGCGACGTCGTCGGCATAGACCTGGTCGCCGGTCATCAGCAGCACGGCGGGGCGGTCTGCGGGTTTTTTGCAGGCCTGCAGCAGGCGGTCGGCGCACAGCAGGCCGTCGGCGGCCGGGTAATGCGGCTTGCGGCAGGAGCCGTGCAGCAGGTGGTCGAGCCGATCGCGCAGCACCAGGCTTGGGCGATCGGCGCCGGTGTAGAGCAGGTGCGGCGCCCAGCCGGCGATGCCCTGGCCGTTGATGAGCAGGTCATAATCGAGCAACTGGTTGCAGGGCAGGGGGTGGGTGAAGTGGATGTCCAGCAGGTGGATGAAGGCGTGCTGGCCCACCGCGACCACCTGGCAATCGACCTGGGCCTCGCTTGCCGGAAAGATGAATTCGGGTTGCAGCGGTTGCGTGGCGACCAGCCAGATGGCCAGGCGCTGGGGTTCCAGGCGGCGCAGTACCGGGCCGGCGAGTACGAGGGGCAAGGGGGTAGGGGAGGTCATCGACAGCTCGGGTGGCTTCTCGGGCCTCTTCGCGGGTAAACCCGCTCCCACAGGTACAGCGCCAACTTCTGGCGTGTGGGGATCCCTGTGGGAGCGGGTTTACCCGCGAAGAGGCCCTGGAATTCAATACACATCTAAGGCCAGGTAAAACAAAGCGGGCGGAAAATGCTGAACACCTCCCGCCCGTCAGGCAAACCCGAAATGTATCAGGCCTTGTCAGCCATCAACTTCTCCAGCTTCTCCTGGTCCCGCGCGAACTGGCGAATACCCTCGGCCAGTTTCTCGGTACCCATGGCATCTTCGTTCATGGCCCAGCGGAACTGGCTTTCGTTCAGCTGCTGCTTGGGCTCGCCGGCATTGCCCGGCTTCAGCACCTGTGGCAGGTCGCCCTGGTCATCGCTGAGCTGCTGCAGCAGCTCTGGGCTGATGGTCAGGCGGTCGCAGCCGGCCAGCTGCTCGATCTGGCCGATATTGCGGAAGCTGGCGCCCATGACCACAGTGTTGTAGCCGTTGGCCTTGTAGTAGTTGTAGATGCGAGTGACCGACTGCACGCCCGGGTCTTCTGCGCCTACGTATTCCTTGCCGGTGCTCTTCTTGTACCAGTCGTAGATACGGCCCACGAACGG
This sequence comes from Pseudomonas sp. 43(2021), assembly GCF_017490805.1. Lineage (NCBI taxonomy): Bacteria > Pseudomonadati > Pseudomonadota > Gammaproteobacteria > Pseudomonadales > Pseudomonadaceae > Pseudomonas > Pseudomonas sp. 43(2021). Next base: position 75,892 of record NZ_JAFGYJ010000008.1, on the reverse strand, counting down.
CGAAATCAGGAACACCCCGGCATCGGCGCAGGCCTGGGCCTGGGCGAAGGAAAACAGCAGGGTGAGGTTGGTCTGGATGCCTTCCTTCTCCAGCTTTTCGGCGGCGCGGATGCCTTCCCAGGTGGAGGCCAGCTTGATCAGCACGCGGTCGCGGCCAACACCGGCGGCTTCGTACAACTCGATCAGCTTGCGCGCCTTGGCCAGCAGGGCGGGTTCATCGAACGACAGGCGGGCATCCACCTCGGTGGAGATACGCCCCGGAATGACCTTGAGAATGCCCGAGCCCACGGCCACCGCGAACTTGTCGCAAGCCAGGTCGACATTACCCTTGGCATCGGCCTTGACCTGCTTGAGCAGCTCGGCATAGCCCGGGATGGCCGCAGCCTTGAGCAGCAGTGACGGGTTGGTGGTGGCATCGACCGGTTTCAGGCGGGTGATGGCGTCCAGGTCCCCGGTGTCGGCGACCACGGTGGTGAACTGCTTGAGTTGTTCCAGCTTGGAGGTCATGGGCGTGCTCTGTCCTGTGCAATGACTCGACATTACCCGAGCCCCGGCGGCCACTCAAGGGCCCGCGAAGCGCGGTGCGAAAGGTGAACCTTCGAGTCGCAAGCGGCCCTGAGGTTCCGTATCTGATTGCAAGGGCCACTGTGGATACTACCGGCTTACACAAATCCGGAAGTTTGCGCGATCCCGGTGGGAGCGGGTTTACCCGCGAACACCGGCGAAGCCGGTGCCATGCACCGCGTTGCCTTCTTCGCGGGTAAACCCGCTCCCACAGAATCTGCATATGTCTGAACTCCGGCAGCATTCTGCGGGAGGGCTGGCTTGCCGGCGAGTACGCCCGCCTGCTGAATCACCGCCCCTGTAACAACTCCACCGCCTGGTCGAACACCGCCAACGGCTCCGCCGCCTTGTGGATGTCCGCCGACAGCAACTGACGGAAGCGCCGCGCCCCCTTGAACCCTTGGGCCAGCCCCAGAATATGCCGGGTAACGTGGTGCATCGCGCCACCACTTTCCATGTGCGCGACAATATAAGGCCGCAACTGCGCCAGCGCCTCGCTGCGGCTGACCACCGCCGCCTCGCTGCCGAACAGCTGCTGGTCCACCTCGGCCAGCAGGTAGGGGTTGTGGTACGCCTCACGCCCCAGCATCACCCCATCGAAGGTTTCAAGGTGTGCCTGGCACTCGGCCAGGGTCTTGATCCCGCCGTTGAGCACGATCTCCAGATCCGGGAAGTCCGCCTTCAACTGCGCCGCCACGTCATAGCGCAAGGGCGGAATCTCACGGTTCTCCTTCGGCGACAGCCCTTCCAGGATCGCGATGCGCGCGTGCACGGTAAAACTCCGGCAGCCTGCCTCGCGTACCTGGCCGACGAAGTCGCACAGCTCGGCGTAGCTGTCGCGGCCATTGATACCGATGCGGTGCTTCACCGTCACCGGGGTCGATACCGCATCACGCATGGCTTTCACGCAATCGGCCACCAGCGCCGGGTGGGCCATCAGGCAGGCACCGATCATGTTGTTCTGCACCCGGTCACTCGGGCAGCCGACGTTGAGGTTGACCTCGTCGTAGCCGGCCTCCTCGGCCAGACGGGCACAGGCGGCCAGGTCGGCCGGCACGCTGCCGCCCAGTTGCAGCGCCAGCGGGTGCTCGGAGACGTCGTGGCGCAGGAAACGGTGGGCGTCGTTGTGCAGCAGGGCACCGGTGGTGACCATTTCGGTGTAGAGCAGGGTGTTTTTGGAAAGCAGACGCAGGAAGAACCGGCAGTGGCGGTCTGTCCAGTCCATCATCGGTGCAACGCTGAAGCGACGGGAAGGCTCAGAGCGCATGGTTGCTGGGTTAGAGCCTGGGTTTGTGGTCATATCGTTCAACGTGTCTTGTACCAAATTCAGCAGTTTCGAGGGTGTTTGCAGCAAACCGAGGGCGCGACGTAGCAAAAGTCGGCGGCGGGAGATCGGTGATTGCCAAGGCAGGCGGCTAGTTTACCAAGAGAGCCGGGTATCCGTCTGGACTCGATCTATGCGCAGCCCTTCAGCCTTCTACCCAGATTAGCCACCAGCCAACCTACTTGAGCGGCACGTAGATGTCCGTTTGCCATTGCTCCAGCGGCGTTTCCGGATACACGCTCAAGTAGTGAAAGAACAACGGATGATCCCGCAGTTCCTCGTTGCTCGAAGGCAACCAGTCCCGATAAAGCGGATAGATGGTTTCGCCAATGTAGTCAGGCGACCCGGTATGCCGGATCACGGCGCAGCGGCCTGCCGGGATGACGCGTTCGTGTACGCCGAAATCATTGGGCTGCACGGCTTCGTCTATCTCGCCACACACGGCGAAGCGAAAGGCGTGCGCCGGGGTGGTGTCGGGGTTGTCGTAGGGAATGCCGAAGGTTCGGCTGCTGGCCACCGGTGACTGGCCGCTTTTAATGCGCCATTGGCGAAAACGCGCGACGCTTTCACTGACCAGGCCGGGCGCCCCTTGGTGTTCGAGCGCGGCCACATGGGTTTCGGCGAAATCCACGATACGGATCTGCATGGTGATACTCCTTGAAAGATGAGGAACAACGAAAACCGCACTCCAGGCCTGCCAGTTCGGGGCCTTGGCGAATACGCTCGGCGCCATGCCAAACGCACGCTTGAAAGCCCTGGAAAAGGCTTCGGGGCTTTCGAAGCCGGCGCCGAAAGCTGCTTCCAGTACGGAGATGGCCGGCGAGGCGACCAGTTGATGCGCCGCGCGTCGCAGCCTCATCAGTTGCACATACCGTGATACCGGAATGCCGATGTATGCCGTGAACTGCCGATGAAAGTGAAAGGCCGAGAAATTGGCGATGCGGCTCAGGGCATTTACCGACAGGTCGCCTTCGAGGTGGCTGTCGATGTAGGCAAGCACGGCTTCGAACCGTTTTGCGTAGGTTGGGTTGTGCTGTGAGTCAGTCAACGAACGGAATCTCCGGAAGGTGCGGTGAGCGCTAGCATCCGTTGTTCAGGCGTGGAGGTGCCTAGCCGTGATTGCTCTATCGGGGATTGTCTTGACCATGCTGTGGATGGCACCGGCGTTACCGGTGTTCGCAGGGGAGGGCAGGAGGGTGAGTACAGTACGATCACTGGCGCTTCCGTGCAGGTGGAAAGCGCCAGCGTAACTGCCCTCGCATGATCAGTCGACTGGGCGCAGCGGGTGGTTCACCCCGATCAATGATGCGCGCTGGCCACCGCAATGCTTTCGTCAGAATCGCTGAAGGCCGCCTGGGTCAGAACGCGTACACCAACGTGGCCGTGGCGCTACGCGGGCTGCCATACCAGCCACGCGAGCCAATTGCCGTGTAGTAGGTCTTGTCAAACACGTTGTCGAGGTTCAGTGAGACGCTGGTTTGTGGCGTGAAGGCATATTGCGCCATGAGGTTGACCATGCTGTAGGCGTCCTGGGTGAAGGTCTCGCGGTGGGGGCCTGCGTATTTTTTGTACTCCGCGCCCTGCCAGCGCACACCACCGCCCACTTTCACCTGTGGCAGTGACTGCAGGCGGTAGCTGGTGAACAGTTTGAGGGTGTCGCGCGGCACTTCGGTGAGCAGGCGGTCGCCATCCGCATTCTTGCTTACGGCATAGGTGTAGCTGGCCGACATTTGCCAGTCAGGCAGGATCTCGCCCGCCACTTCCATCTCGAAACCGCGGGTCTTGGTGTTGGACTCGGCACGGTAGGCCTGGTTGCCGTTCGGCGCCTTGTTGTCGCCGTCCTGCACGGGCAGGTTGTCCTGGTGCACTTCGAACACGCTGAGCGCAGCAGTCAGGCGCTTGTCCCAGAACTCGCTCTTCAGGCCCAGCTCATAGTTAACGCCCTCCAACGGGTCGAGGTAGCTGCCCGTTGCTGTCTGTTTGTCTTGCGGGTTGAAGATGGTGGTGTAGCTGGCATAGGCCGACCAGTTGTCGTCGATGTCGTAAACCAGCCCGACGTAAGGGGTGACGACCCCTGTTTCTTTTTGCGAGGTGCGTTCGGTTTTACCGCTCGCCAGCTTCTCGTGGGTTTCGTCACGTTGCCAGTCGATCACCCGTGCGCCGGTAATCAGCGACAGGTGCCACGTGCTTGAAGCGACAGGGCATGGATAAAATCACTTGAGTAAATAAATCTGATTTACAATTGCGTCCCTTTTGCCGAGGCTGTCGTTTCGTGGATGCCCTGTCGCTTGTCTATGAGCACCTGACCGAGTGGGTGATCACGCCTGTTACCGACCAGTTCCTCGGCATTTTCAATCTGAACGGCCGTTTCGGGGTCTTGTTCCTTTGCATTTCCTATGGCGTCGCCTATGGCCTGTTCCGCTTCAGGAAGCAACGCGGCCTGAGCGACGCCCATTCGTTCTGGCAATTCATCGGCGGCGCCCGGGTACACCTGCATGCCTCGGCGCTACTGGATTACCGCTACTACTTCGTGCGCGCCATTCTCAAGGTCGCGCTGGTGCTGCCCATCGTCCATCTGGTTGACCCCTACATCCTGCGCTCCGGCGATTACCTGGCCTTTTTCAGCAACCTCTGGGGCGCGCGCCCGCACTTGGGCGAGAACCTGGCACTGTCCCTGCTCTACGGGTTAGGGGTGTTCCTGATCAAGGACTTCATCCATTACTGGGCGCACCGGGCCTTTCACTCCCGCTGGCTCTGGGCCTTTCACAAGGTCCACCATTCGGCGCCCGTGCTGGTGCCGGCGACGGCGAGCCGGGTGCATTTCGTGGAAAAGATCGTCGAGAAGCTGAGCACCGGCATTGGCATCGGCCTTTACGCCGGCTGTTTCTGGTACGTTTGCGGCGGTGAAGTCAGCCGCTACACCCTGTTCGGCGTGACCTACCTGGTGTTCATCTTCAACAGCCTGGCGGCCAACCTGCGGCATAGCCATGTCTGGTTGTCGTTCGGCCCGCAGCTGGAACATGTGTTGAACAGCCCGGCCCAGCACCAGATCCATCACAGTGACGCCCCGCGCCATTTCAACCGGAACTTCGGTACCAACCTGTCCCTCTGGGACTGGATGTTCGGCACGCTCTATGTCACCACGTCAACGCCTGAAAGCATCCGCTTCGGCACCGGCGAGCGAGACCACCAGCGTTACCTGACGGTCTATAGCCTGATCGTCACGCCCTTTGTCGACACAGGGCGTAAGGTCCTGGCGAAACGCCAGCGCAAGGCTGCGCTCGGCGCGTCCGGCAGGGCGGGCGGTTAGCTGATTCCGCTGTTGGCAAATTCTTCGCCAAGGAAGTCCCGTAGCGGCTCTCCAAAAGAACTTATTTCGCAAGCGCTCCGCGTAGCCAGTGGGAGCGGCTTTAGCCGCGAAGAATCCAGCGCGGTGCATGGCACCGGCTGCGCCGGTGTTCGCGGCTAAAGCCGCTCCCACAGGGGGCCTGCTGATTCAATAAGTTATGTGCGGTTCTGTGGGAGCGGGCGTGCCCGCGATGAGGCCAGCCCAGGCACTGATTGCGAACGACCTATGACTGGTTGACTTTGCATGCGCTCAAGAACATTTATGGCTCTGTAGTCATTTGTTTTTGAGGTGAGATCATGGCGGCGCAAACCGACGTTCTCATTGTTGGAGCTGGCCCTACCGGGCTGGCTCTGGCGCTTTGGCTCAACAGGCAAGGCGTCGCCGTAAGGATCGTCGACAAGAGCCATGGTCCAGGCGAAGCCTCTCGCGCCATGGCTGTTCAAGCCCGCACGCTGGAGCTCTATCGCCAGCTCGATATGGCCGAGGCAGTGATAGATGCCGGCTATAAAACACCTGCCATGAACATGTGGGCCCGAGGCAGCCACAGAGCGCGCATCCCCTTGAAGGATGCAGGTGCAGAGATATCGGCATATCCCTTCGTGTTGATCTATCCCCAGGACCGCCATGAGCGATTACTGGTGCAGCAGCTCCATTCACTCGGCGTGGACGTGGAATGGCAGACTGAACTGCTGTCGTTCGAAGAGGGTGAAAGCCACATCACTGCCCTCCTGAAACAGGCGGATGGGCGGGAAGAGGCCTTGACTGCGGCTTACCTGGCAGGATGTGATGGCGCTCGGTCGATCGTTCGGCATCAGATCGGCAGCGGTTTCGAGGGCGGCACCTATAAACACCTGTTCTATGTCGCGGATGTCAGGGTAACGGGCATCGAGCCTGCGGGTGAGGCACACATCGCTTTTGACAAGTCCGACTTTGTGCTGCTGCTGTGCTATGGCGAAAAGGACCAATACCGCCTGATCGGCACCGTGCGAGACGAGCGTGCCGAGCATCCTGAGCACCTGACGTTCGCGGACGTTGCCCACGATGCCATCAACGGCTTGAACCTCAAGATTACCGAGGTGAACTGGTTTTCCACCTACCGGGTTCATCATCGTGTCACGGATCACTTCCGCCGTGGCAGAGCTTTTTTGCTCGGCGATGCTGCGCATGTCCACAGCCCGGCAGGCGGGCAGGGCATGAACACCGGCATTCTGGACGCGAACAACCTGGCCTGGAAGTTGGCAGCGGTGGTCAAAGGCAAGGCGCCCGATACGTTACTCGACAGCTACCAGACCGAACGCCAGGCATTTGCCCGCAAGCTGGTGGAAACAACCGACAAACTGTTCACGTTCGTTACCGCTCAGGGCGGGTTCGCGGACTTTGTGCGCACGCGCATCGCGCCGATCTTCGCCAGCGTTGCGTACAAGAGCGGGAGCGTGCGTGAGTTCCTGTTCCGGGTGGTTTCGCAAACGTCCCTTGATTACCGCCACAGTCCGCTGAGTCAAGGTAAGGCAGGTGAGGTCCAGGGGGGCGATCGTTTGCCTTGGCTACCAGGGGCCATTGCAGACAACTACGATCCACTGACAGCCATTCAGTGGCAGGTTCAGGTTTACGGTGAGGCCAAGGCAGACCTGGCCCAATGGTGCACAAAGCACGGCATTGCACTGCATGTTTTCGCTTGGGAGCATGCGTACGAGAAAGCCGGCATTGCCAGAAATGCTACTTATCTGTTGCGGCCGGATACCTATGTCGCGCTGGCTGATCCCGAGGGGGAAGCATCCACGTTGAACCGATATTTCGAGGAGCGCGGCGTTATGCTGCCTGCGAAGCCAGAAAATCGCCCATAAAGGCATATTGACATTAATGAATCTCTGCGGAGAATCTAGCGCATGTTCCCCTCAAGGATGGCCACCGAGTCTAAAAATAGCTCCTTGCAACTCACCGCAGGTTTCGCATCCCACCTAATCAGGCACGAGATGCTCCCGATGCCAAATGATGGGTTGGGCAGCACGCCGGGCTAAGGTGATTTACCAAACACTAGATTCTGATGCATACACATATACGCGATAGGAAGTCAAACCTTGTTTATTATCACCGCATTAATCCGGCTGATTTGGTCACTCACCGTCGGAATGTTTTTTTTCGCCCTGGGACTTATACTTTTTTTAATTTTTGACATTTTCAAACCGTCCTCCGATTTGGGTTACCGGATTCTAAATTCTATGTATAAATTCGGCAGCCTAGGTGTATTCAAAGGCTTGAGAATGGTACAAGACCAATTTGATATCCGAGTCGAGAAGCGTCGCTCTAAAGCGGTAGAACAAGGCAGCACGGATAGTCTGAGTTAGCACCTTGCCATCAGGCGCCTCGCGACAGGTCGAGCCACGGCAAATGCCGAGACGTACAGCACTGCCGCTGCAGTCACGCTCGGCAACCCGTACGAACCACGTGGCATTCAGTGAATGCCACTTCAGGGCCTATCACATGAATCGTCTCCGCCGGTTACGCGAACTCGGTCTATGAGCAGACCGGTTGGACTGGAGCGTCGGAAATGGCCAAATCCATTACTCGATAGTGACCGCTTTCGACCCCGAAGCAGACACTGAACAGGTATAGGCCGCCAGCCGGCAAGCATGCAAACTGTCCTTGCGCTGCACTCGATGAAGCGCGACCCCGTACCTAGTTCGCGGGCAAGAGGATCACGAAGTTCTTTTTCATGTCTTCCAGCACGGTCCATTTGCCCTTGGCGCCCGGTTCGATAATGAACGTGTCGCCAGCGGCCAGTGTGATGGGGGCGCAACCTTCAAGCTCGATGACGCAGCACCCACTCAGGACATGGCAGAACTCCCAGACTTTGTAGTCGATGCGCCAAGCTCCGGTGCTGGCTTCCCATTCTCCGGAAATGCGACCTTGCTGTTCGTCGTGATAGTACTTGGACGTCAGCGTATGAGGGTTGCCTTCCACGACCTCTTCAAAAAAGGGAAGGTCGCGCACCGGTTGGATATCCAGTTCGCGGAACACGGTCAGTTTCTTGTTCATGGTTGTTTCTCGAGCACGTTGTGGGTAGGGCGATACATCAAATAGGCTTCACCGGTTACGCCCAGCATCGGGTGTGGAACGATCTGGCAGGTTTTAACAATCTGAAAACCGTGACGTTCGTAGAAGCGGCGTGCACCGTGGTTTTCTGCATAATCGATCAGGCATAGCCCATCCAGGCCAGAGTCCTCAGCGCGCTGCTGGGCGTGGCGAAGAAACTGGGCGCCCAGCCCCTGGCTGCGCCAGGCCTCATCCAGGGCCAGGCTGGATATGTACAAGGTGTCGGGTATTTCCATGTCGGAATAAGGCGCGAGGACCGGGTCTGTCTCGACAGGCCTGTCAGGGGTCTCGCGCAAGGCATAGCTATGCATCATGCCGATGACGCGCCCTTCGAAAGTGGCCATCAGGCAGTTCTTGTAGGAAAAGTCGCCCTGTTCCCTGGCATAGCGAGACGCACCGACACTCAGCAATGCTTCTCCAGGTGCGGCAAGCTTGCTCCATATGTAATCGGCCATGCCCTCCGATGTCAGTTGAAAGAAGCGCGCAATATCGTGCGCGTCCGAGGCTTGAGCGGGTCTGAAGTCGATAGGCATGTACAGTGCTCCCATGGCATCGGGTGGTTGGTTTTCAAGGATTACGCCTTTGGCAGGGTGGCAGGGTAGGTGGGTTCAACGGTTCCCATCATGCTCTGGGCGAACACCGTCAGTACGGCGTGCGACGCTGCTCCATGCTCAAAGGCACGTGGCCGTCCAGGGCTCATGTCTGGGGAATCGATCGTTCAGTTGCCGTAGGTGGTGAGGCAAGAGGCGGCGCGACGTCTACTTCCATGGCGCAATAGCTGGAACCAGAGCTAGTCAGCTCTCTTAGAACTGCACATAACTCATTGAATTAGCAGGGACGCTGTGGGAGCGGCTTTAGCCGCGAACACCGGCGCAGCCGGTGCCATGCACCGCGTTGGATTCCTCGCGGCTAAAGCCCCACAGGGTATGGGGATCGCTGTTCTGGCCTTATCGCGGGCAAGCCAGGCTCCCACAGGTGCTGCACCTGGCTTGAGGCCAACGAAATCGAGGTGGGAGTGAACGAGCACTCGGAAAAGGCCATGAAAGCGTTGGTTACATTGCTCTATGCCGCCCTGTGTTCGATGGGACCATAGTTCATGCGTGTTCCGGATCGCTGTCTTGAGCTGGCCGGGGTGCCACTGGTCGCCCAGGCTCGGCAAACGGTAGATTTGATTCGGGTTTTGTACGATGATTTTCGTATTGACAGGGATGAGCTATGAAATTCGGCTTCAGGGAGGCTCAGCAAGCGGTGATAGCGGCGCTTGAGTCAGGGGAGTATCAACACGTTTCACGCAGGGATATCGACGTAAAGAACCTGTTGGCTACAGGGGAAGTGTCAGCTGGCGAGGTTGCCGAAGTCGTTCGCTCATGCAGGGGTATTCATCACGTCAGCACCCCTCACCATGCCGTCGCAGCCATCGAGGTGCATGTGCTCAAGCGGGATGGTTGGTACATAAAGTTCTTTTTCATCGAGCCAGACACCTGGTTCATCAGCGTTCACCAGTGAGTACCCAGATCATGAAGATCTTTTTCGAAGGCGACAGAGGAAAAGCGCTTTGCGAGCATTGCCAGGCAGTGGTGCCCACGCACTATGCTCGCCGGGATGTGCCGTTTAGCGATGGCCAAGGGGTGGCCAAGGACATTCTGGTGGGTGTGTGCGCCCGTTGTGATGGCGTGGTCGCCATTCCATCGCAATCCACACCGGCCATCCGCGAGGCGCGCAAGCAGCAGCTCAAGTCGATCGAGGCGCGTTTGCCGGCGGTCTATCTGGATGTGCTCGATGCGGCCATGCATGCGGTCAGTAATGAGGCGGGGGCAAATTTGCGCAAGTTGTTTCTTGCCCACTATTTCCAACAGTTGGTGCAGGCGCAGCAGTGTGGGCAGTTGCATGCGGCGCATCAAACGTTCCTGCAGGCGCTGGATGAACAGCGAGAGCAGCGCGGGCTTGCGCGTTCCAATGCTACTCGGCGCTTGTCGATGAAGGTCAATCCGTACATGGCGGAGGACATGCTTGCGCTTCAGCAGCATACAGCGATGAACCAGACCGAATTGCTGAAGGCTGTGATCGCGCGTATTCAGGCGGATGTGCTGGAGAATCAGGATCAGGAGGTGATTCGAGCTTTGCAGCGGCTGGCGCGGTTGGCGTTGTAGTGAGCATTTGAAAGAAGCACAGCGTACCGCCAAGCGCTGTGCTTCACACACGGATCTTGAGTCTTTTTAGAGAAACTCATATCGGTTCCTACAAGAACTAATCAGATTTTTCCCCTTCCTCGTAGTCCATTTCTGAATCATCCTTTTCAAGCCGTTTCACCATTGCGATGGAAACCTGAGCCCCCTAGTCTCGCCTTGTCGTTGCAAATTCAACGACCGGGTCTGCAAGCCCGATGCTTGGTTTGGTCTCAGTTTGCTGTTGGCTTCGTTCAACGGTGGCTGCGTGCGGGTGGTCTTCGGGCCAGCCGGGAATCGACCTCCAAGCCCGGTCTTGCAGGCCCGCATGTAGCCGCCACCCTATCATCTGCAAGTGATCTGGCGACGGTCCGACTTGTTATTGTCGGGAGGCTGTCATGCTGAAACTCGTTTCCGATCCACCTTTCTCCACCGACCCATCGATCATGACCCTGGCGGTCGTGCATGAAATGGAGGCTGTGCGCACGCTGCTGGAATCGGCGATTGCGCAGATGCAGCTCAGGGGCAGGCAGCCGGTGCATACATTGCATTGATGGGCTGACTTTCAAATTTGGCGAGCCTGGGCGGTGCGGTTTTCCTACCAGCGATTGCAACCGGGAAATCGCACTGGCCGGCAGATTCACAAGAGGGTTTCAGATGGACAAGGAAATGGATGACGACACCGGCACACTGGGCCTGACCGTAGGTTCGGCCACGTTCCTGGATGGTGTGCTGGATGGCAAGAAACTGTTCCGCGTAGAACCGGGAAACTGCTGCGACCATGCCATCGAACAAGCGTCGGTATTGATGGACTGCTCTCGGCGAGCGTCGTTCATCGGGGTGATGGACAACGAACCGGTGCTGGTCTGGGCTTCGCACTTTCTCTGCGACATGGCCAAGGCGCTGATGGATGACGCCCACATGGGTATGCGCAAGAACCGATAGCCATGGGCGGCGATGTTGGCCCCCTGGTGTTGGCAGGGTGGGCTTGGCACCCTGCCAGTATTGTCTGATTGGCATGCAGGGGTTAGGTTGCAAGGCTCATTTCAAGGAAGATGACCGATGAAACGGACCCTACCTCTGGCATTCGCCTGCGCGCTTTTCCCCCTGCAAGCCTGGTCGGCGCTGGAAGTCGGCCAGTTCACCCTGGGCATGCCCAAGCCCCAGGCCATTGCCATTCTGCAGCAGCAGTTCGATGAGGTTGAGCATTTCACCGGCTATCACTACCAGGTGCCTACCGAGTTCTTTCAGGGGAATGACCCGAAGGGCAATTACAACCTGGGCGGTATTGCCATCACGCAAGTGAAGGCATCGTTCAACGAGGCCGACCAGCTTCGCCAGGTGGAGGTGCGGCTGGCCAGCACCGACGAGGCGCGGGTCCAGCAACTGTTGCCGATGACCAGGCAGGCCAAGCCTGTGCCGAATAGCGGCGGCCGGCTCGAGGCGTTTTCCGCGGACGGCGAACTGGTGTATTGGGTATCCAAGGACCGGGACTGGACGGTGGTGACCATCGCCGACAAGGCCAGTTCGGAGAAGAACATCAAGGCGCGAGCCGAGAGTGACAAGCGCTCTGCTCAACTGAACCGCAAGTTCGACAAGCTGATCGAGACGGCCAAGGCAGTGGAAGGCAAGCACTGATCGACAAAGCCGTGCAGCCTTGAAGCCTTGCGCATACCATGCATTCATGGGACTGCACATAACTCATTGATTTGGCAGGGACCCTGTGGGAGCGGCTTTAGCCGCGAACACCGGCGCAGCCGGTGCCACGCACCGCGTTGGATTCTTCGCGGCTAAAGCCGCTCCCACAGGTTACGCGGGCCGCTTGCGAATTCAGTTCTCTAAGCGACAGCGCAGCAGAATAAGGCCAGAAACAGCCCGCGTCGGTTTCAGGATGCGCCTGGTCGTTCGCACGCAACCCCTCGACGCCACAAGTGCCATGCTTGCAGGATGCCTTCGGACCAGCGCGCGCAGACGTGCGGTCGTAGGCAAGGAGGCCGCTGGCACCACGCAACCGTGACGTGGCCGGCGCGCCGCAGCAGAACACGCCGGATACCTGCCCTCACAACAATTCAGGCAGGGTCCGTGATGCCGAGGTCCGCTGTATGCCTGATGAATTGCTCCACCTGCCTGTGATCCACCGCATTCTGGCCCGTGACAAGGATACCCCCGGCGCCCTGTTGCCGATCCTGCATGCCATCCAGCACGACATCGGCTACATCCCCGATGCCGCTGTCGCCGAAATTGCCCATGCCTTGAACCTCAGCCTGGCCGAGGTGCGCGGGGTGATCAGCTTCTACCACGATTTCCGCACCACGCCACCGGCGCGCCACACCTTGCGCCTGTGCCGCGCCGAGTCGTGCCAGAGCCGGGGCGCCGAGGCACTGGCCGCACAGCTGCGCGAACAGCTGGCGCTGGACGACCATGGCACCAGCGCCGACGGCGCCATCAGTCTGCGCCCGGTGTACTGCCTGGGCGCCTGTGCCTGCTCGCCAGCGCTGGAACTGGACGGCCAGGTGCATGCGCGCCTTACCCCTGAGCGCCTGCGCGCACTGGTCAACGCTTGCCGGGAGGACGCAGCATGCTGAAGCTGTATATCCCCTGCGATTCGGTAGCCCGTGCCGTGGGTGCCGATCAGGTCGCCGATGCCTTGCAGCGCGAGGCCGAGCGCCGCCAGCTGCCGCTGGACATCCAGCGCACCAGCTCCCGCGGGCTGTACTGGCTGGAGCCGTTGCTGGAGTGCGACAGCACGCAAGGGCGCCTGGGTTTCGGCCCGCTCACCCCGGAAGACGTGCCGTCCTTGCTCGACGCCTTGACCGGTGAGCCCGGCGAACCCGGAGGCCACTCGCTGGCGCTGGGGCCGGTCGAAGACATCCCTTACCTCAAGACCCAGCAACGCCTGCTGTTCGCCCGTGCCGGCATCACCCGCCCATTGTCGCTGGACGACTACCGCGCCCATGGCGGTTTTGCCGGCCTTGAAGCGGCCGTGGCCCTGGACGGTGCCGAAGTGGTCGCCGCCGTGCTCGATTCCGGCTTGCGCGGCCGCGGCGGTGCCGCATTCCCGGCCGGCATCAAGTGGCGCACCGTGCGTGACGCCGGGGCCGGGCAGAAGTACGTGGTGTGCAACGCCGACGAGGGCGACTCCGGTACCTTCGCCGACCGCATGCTGATGGAAGGCGACCCGTTCCTGCTGATCGAGGGCATGATCATTGCCGGCCTCGCCGTGGGGGCCGACAAGGGCTACATCTATGTGCGCTCGGAATACCCCGACGCCATCCGCGCGCTCGACCAGGCCTTCGCCATCGCCCGCGACGCCGGCTACCTCGGCAGCGACGTGGCCGGCAGCGGCCTGGCCTTCGACCTGGAAGTGCGGGTCGGCGCCGGCGCCTATATCTGCGGCGAAGAAACCGCACTGCTCGAATCCATCGAAGGCAAGCGCGGCATCGTCCGCGCCAAGCCTCCGCTACCGGCGCTGCAGGGCCTGTTCGGCCTGCCGACGCTGGTGCACAACGTGCTTACCCTGGCCTCGGTCCCCATCATCATGGCCAAGGGCGCGGCGTTCTATCGCGACTTCGGCATGGGCCGCTCGCTGGGCACCATGCCGTTCCAGCTGGCCGGCAACATCCGCCAGGGCGGCCTGGTGGAACGCGCCTTTGGCCTGACCCTGCGCGAACTGGTGGAAGGCTATGGCGGCGGCACGGCCAGTGGCCGGCCGTTGAAGGCCGCGCAGGTCGGTGGCCCGCTCGGTGCCTGGGTGCCGCCCAGCCACTTCGACACGCCGCTGGACTATGAGGCCTTCGCCGCCATGGGCGCGATGCTCGGCCATGGTGGTGTGGTGGTGGCTGATGACACCCTGAACATGGCCAGCATGGCGCGCTTCGCCTTGCAGTTCTGTGCCGAAGAGTCCTGTGGCAAGTGCACCCCGTGCCGCATCGGCTCGACCCGGGGCATGGAAGTGGTCGACCGGCTGATCGCCACCAGCGACATGACCGAGCGGCATGACCAGGCCCTGTTGCTGCGTGACCTGTGCGACACCATGCAATACGGCTCGCTGTGTGCCATGGGCGGCATGACCGCTTACCCGGTGGCCAGCGCCCTCAAGTACTTCCCTGCCGATTTCGGGCTGACCCACACGGAGGCCGCACAGTGATCAATTTCTTCGACCCCGCTTCTGATAAAAGCAGCGACCTCGGCACCCCGGCCCGTGACAGCGAGGTACAGGTCAGCCTGAGCATCGATGGCCGTGCCATCACTGTGCCCGCCGGTACCTCGGTGATGCGTGCCGCGGCCATGCTCGGCACCAGCATCCCCAAACTGTGCGCCACCGACAGCCTCGAAGCTTTCGGCTCGTGCCGCATGTGCATGGTGGAAATCGAAGGCATGCGCGGCTACCCGGCCTCCTGCACCACCCCGGTCAGCGAAGGCATGGTGGTGCACACCGAAACGCCGCGCCTGGCCGGCCTGCGCCGCAACGTGATGGAACTGTACATCTCCGACCACCCGCTGGACTGCCTGACCTGTTCGGCCAACGGCAACTGCGAGCTGCAGACCGTGGCCGGCCAGGTGGGCCTGCGCGAGGTGCGCTACGGCTACGACGGCGCCAACCACCTGGCCGAGAAAAAGGACGTATCCAACCCGTATTTCGACTACGAGCCGAGCAAGTGCATCGTCTGCAGCCGCTGCGTGCGTGCCTGCGAGGACATCCAGGGCACCTTCGCCCTGACCATCACCGGGCGCGGCTTCGAATCGCGGGTGGCAGCGGCGGGGGGGGAAAACTTCCTCGCTTCCGAGTGCGTGTCGTGTGGCGCCTGCGTGCAGGCCTGCCCGACCGCGACCCTGACGGAAAAGAGCCTGGTGCAGCTGGGCCAACCCGAGCGTGCGGTCATCACTACCTGCGCCTATTGCGGCGTCGGCTGCTCGTTCCGCGCCGAAATGAAGGGCGACCAGCTGGTGCGCATGGTCCCGGACAAGAACGGCGGTGCCAACCACGGCCACGCCTGCGTCAAGGGCCGTTTTGCCTGGGGCTACGCCACCCACCCGGACCGCATCACCAAGCCGATGATCCGCAAGCGCCTGGAAGACCCGTGGCAGGAAGTCAGCTGGGACGAGGCGGTGACCTACGCCGCCAGCGAGTTCCGCCGCATCCAGCTCAAGTACGGCCGCGACTCCATCGGCGGCATCACCTCCAGCCGCTGCACCAACGAAGAAGCCTACCTGGTGCAGAAACTGGTGCGCACGGCGTTCGGTAACAACAACGTCGACACCTGCGCACGGGTATGCCATTCGCCTACCGGCTATGGCCTGAAGCAGACCCTGGGCGAGTCGGCCGGTACGCAAAGCTTCGACTCGGTGATGCAGGCCGACGTGGTGCTGGTGATCGGCGCCAACCCTACTGACGCCCACCCGGTATTCGGCTCGCAGCTCAAGCGCCGCCTGCGCCAGGGCGCGCGACTGATCGTGATCGACCCCCGGCGCATCGACCTGGTCGATTCGCCGCATGCCCGCGCCGAGCTGCACCTGCAACTGCGCCCGGGCACCAACGTGGCCATGCTCAATGCGTTGGCCCACGTGATCGTCACTGAAGGCCTGCTGGCCCAGCGTTTCATCGATGCCCGCTGCGAAACCGAGGATTTCGCCCGCTGGCGCGACTTCGTCAGCCTGGCGGAAAACGCCCCCGAAGTGCTTGGCCCGGTCTGCGGCGTGCCTGCTGAGCAGATCCGTGCCGCCGCCCGCCTGTATGCAACCGGCGGCAACGCGGCCATCTACTACGGCCTGGGCGTCACCGAGCATAGCCAGGGCAGTACCGCGGTGATGGGCATCGCCAACCTGGCCATGGCTACCGGCAACATCGGCCGTGAAGGGGTAGGGGTGAACCCGCTGCGCGGGCAGAACAACGTGCAGGGCTCGTGCGACATGGGCTCGTTCCCCCACGAACTGCCCGGCTACCGGCACATTTCCAACGAGGGTGTGCGCGCCGAGTTCGAGCGTGCCTGGGGCGTGACCCTGCAGCCCGACCCCGGCTTGCGCATCCCCAACATGTTCGAGGCGGCGCTGGACGGCAGCTTCAAGGCCTTGTACTGCCAAGGCGAGGACATTGCCCAGAGCGACCCCAACACCCAGCACGTCACCGCGGCCCTGCTGGCCATGGAGTGCGTGGTGGTGCAGGACATCTTCCTCAACGAAACGGCCAAGTTCGCCCATGTGTTCCTGCCGGGCAGCTCGTTCCTGGAGAAGGACGGCACTTTCACCAATGCCGAGCGGCGCATTTCGCGGGTGCGCAAGGTCATGGAACCGCTGGCCGGCAAGGCCGACTGGGAGGCGACCGTGGCCCTGGCCAATGCCCTGGGCTACCCGATGAACTACCGCCACCCGTCCGAGATCATGGACGAGATCGCCCGCCTGACGCCTACCTTCCACCGCGTCAGCTACGCCGAGATCGACCGCCACGGCAGCCTGCAGTGGCCGTGCAACGACGCCGCGCCCGATGGCACGCCGACCATGCACATCGACCAGTTCGTGCGCGGCAAGGGGCGCTTCATGCTCACCGGCTACGTGCCCACCGACGAGAAGGTCAACACCCGCTACCCGCTGCTGCTGACCACCGGGCGCATCCTCAGCCAGTACAACGTCGGCGCCCAGACCCGGCGCACCGCCAATGTCGCCTGGCATGACGCCGACCGCCTGGAAATTCACCCGACCGACGCCGAAAGCCGTGGCATCCAGGATGGCGACTGGGTCGGCATCGGCAGCCGTGCCGGGCAGACCGTGCTGCGCGCCAAAGTCAGCACGCGGGTGGCGCCGGGGGTGGTGTACACCACGTTCCACTTCCCTGAATCGGGGGCGAACGTGATTACCACCGACAACTCCGACTGGGCCACCAACTGCCCTGAGTACAAGGTGACGGCGGTGGAGGTAGTGAAGGTGTTCCAGCCTTCGCAGTGGCAGAAGCGCTACCAGGACTTCAGTGACGAGCAGCGGCGCTTGCTGAAGGAACGCCGTATTGCGGAGAAAACCGAGGTGCGCCGATGAGTAGTGAGAACCTGGTCAAGATGGCCAACCAGATTGCCCATTACTTTGACAGCGAGCCAGACCGGGCGCTGGCGGTGCAAGGGGTACGGCAGCATCTGCAGAGTTTCTGGACGCCGGCAATGCGCCAGCAGCTGGCGCAATGGGCCGAGGCCAATGCAGGGGAGGGCCTGGACCCGAAGGTGCGGGAGGCGTTGGCCTAGAGGTTTCTTGTAAGAAATCCCTGTGGGAGCGGGTTTACCCGCGAATGCGTCGTTGGACTTACCGCCGCCTTCGCGGGTAAACCCGCTCCCACAAGGCCCTGCAATTTCAAGGAATCCTGTGTCCGCAAATTCAGCCGCGGGCCAATTCCGCCTGGTGGGCAATTGCCTCCTCGCTCTTGAGCACCAGCACATCCCCTTCCAGCGAATCCAGCACCACTTCCGAGGTATTGCCAATCAACGCCCCGGAAATCCCCGTGCGGCACACGGTGCCGATCACCGTCACCACCGCATCGAGCTTCTGCTCGGTATACGGGATCAGTACATCAGCCGGCCCTTCGGCCACATGCAGGCACTCGTCGCTGATGCCGTACTCGGCCTGGAATGCCTTGCACGCCTCGCGGTAACGCTTCTCGATGGTTTCGGTCAACTGGTACACCGGGTCCGACGCCGACAGCATCGGCGAGGGATGGGCGCTGATGACGTGCAGCTCGCCCTTGGCCAGTTTGGCAATCTCGAAACCATGGTCGATGATGCTGGCATGCAGGCGGCGGTGGTCCTCGTCCTGGTTGCCTACGTCCACCGCAGCCAGGACCTTGCCGCCGGTCCACGGCCGCTCGCTCTTGACCATCAGCACGGCACACGGGCACTGGCGCAGCAGCTTCCAGTCGCTTGGGGTGAGCAGGGCCTTTTTCAGCGGGTTGTCCGGGCGGTGCTCCTTGATCACCAGCTCGCAGCCCTCGGCCTGCTGCACGTAGATGATGGTGTCGTGCAGGTTGTCGCGCCAGGCCTCTTCATGGGTGACGTTGTCGTACCCGTCATCATGCAACTGGCTGCTCAGCAGGCTCAGCAGCGCGCTGTGGTCATGCCTTCTGTCGCACATCAGCAGGTGCAGGCGCGCGCCGGTGAGGCCGGCGATCAGCTTGGCCCGGGTCAGTGCCCGGCTGTGGGCGTGCTCGGGGTCGAGAACGACGAGGATGCTGCGGACGGCTTGCATGGGCGTTAGCTCCCTTCAAAGGTGGCGACCAATGCCTGACTATAGTCGGCGCTTCCCCCGCTGGCGCTTGATGTACATCAAGCATAGTCACTGGCGCCGCCCGCCGCCGCCGGTATAATCGCCGGCCCTGCCTGGTTCAATGTGGTTGCACGCTCATGTCCCTGATCCCCGAAATCGACGCCTTTCTTGGTTGCCCGACGCCAGATGCCTGGATCGAAGCGGCGCTCGCCGACCAGGAAACCCTGCTGATCGACCACAAGAACTGCGAATTCAAGGCTGCCAGCACCGCCCTGAGCCTGATCGCCAAGTACAACACCCACCTTGATCTGATCAACATGATGTCGCGCCTGGCCCGCGAGGAGCTGGTGCACCACGAGCAGGTGCTGCGCCTGATGAAGCGCCGTGGCGTGCCGCTGCGCCCGGTGTCGGCGGGGCGTTATGCGTCGGGGCTGCGGCGCCTGGTGCGCGCCCACGAGCCGGTCAAGCTGGTGGATACGCTGGTGGTGGGGGCATTTATCGAGGCGCGCAGCTGCGAGCGCTTTGCCGCGTTGGTGCCGCACCTGGATGAGGAACTGGGCCGCTTCTACCACGGCCTGCTGAAGAGCGAAGCGCGCCATTACCAGGGTTACCTGAAATTGGCGCACAACTACGGCGATGAGGCAGACATTGCCCGCCGGGTGGAGCTGGTGCGCGCAGCGGAGGTGGAGCTGATCCAGTCACCGGACCAGGAGCTGCGCTTCCACAGCGGTATCCCGCTGGCACAGGCCGCCTGATTCGCACCAGGCGGCCCTGGCGTCAGTGACGACGGCCCAGCAGCAGGCCGGCTACCAGGCCGAGGCCCGCGGAAATGGCCACGGTCTGCCACGGGTGGCCACCGATGTAGTCCTGGGTAGCCTCCACCACCGGTTGCGCCCTGCTGCGTACCTTGCTGGCGGCATGGCGCGCCTGGCGTAGCTTGAGGCTTACCTGCGCGCGCAGGGTTTCGGCCTCGTCACCCACCAGGGCGGCACTGTCGTTCAGCAGCTTTTCCGATTCTTCGATCAGCGCCTGCAGTTCGCTGAATACCTGGTCCTTGATCTGATCGCTGTCGGCCAGCGTGGCGTTTTTCCGGGCCATGAACTCGTCCTCGTCGAAGGTGTGGTTTGAACAATGGATGCCGGCGCGTCGGGAAAGTTGCGGCGGCTTTGGGCTGTTGCTGTACCTGGGTGTAAGATAGCGGCCATTTTCAAATCTGCAGGTACCTTCATGAGTTTCAATCTGGCCAACATGAGCTTCGAGGAACGGGCGCAGATCGAGGCAGAGAAGGCCCGGCTGTTCGAGCTGTGGCAGAACAACCTGGGCAAGGCCAAGGGCGAAGCGGCGCGGTTGATCGCCGAAAAGCCACGGCGCAAAGGCAAATGGGCCGAGTGGGTGCGCGCCGAACTGGATGGCATGTCGCCGCCCGAATACGCCAACATGGTGCGCAGCGAAGTCAACAAGCTGATGGCCGCGGCCAGCGCCAACCGTTGATCACACCCCGCCGAGCGCTTACCAGGAGGCGCCTTTGGGCAGGTCCAGCCTGCCCTCGTCGGTGAAGCGCACGGTCCCCAGCAGCCCGCCGGCCAGCTTGCCGCGCAGTACATAGGGCAGGCCCTGCAGCGAATCCACATGGCCCAGCCCATAGGCCTGGCGCAGGAAGGAAAACGCCGTGATGCTCACCGGCACCACGATCACTGCTTCGCCATAACGGCCAATGTGCCCCTGCTGGTCGCTGACCCCGGCAGCCAGCGGCTGGCCGTTCACTTCCAGGTTCAGGGCGATGCCGTTGTAGTCGATGGGCGCCTCGTTGGGGTTTTGCACCCGCATCTTCACCGCCATGCGCAGTTCCAGCTCCTGGCCGGGTAGCGGCTCGATACCGATCACGCTGATATTGACCGGGTCGCGTGCCTGGAACAGCGCGCAGGCCCCCAGGCCGTAGGCCATCAGCAGGACCAGGAACAGGCGGGCGTAGCGTTGCAGACGGGCAGCCATGGGTTGCGACCTTGCCAGAGTGGGCGAATGGGCAGTGTGGCAAATGCGCGTCGGCGTTGAAAGTCTCCCTCCATATGAAAGATACTGTTTCTCATTAACGCCCGATAAACTTTCCTACTGGCTGTTCCCAAACCCATGCTGACCTCACCCGTGTCGGGCCTGCTGGCGAGTTTCCAGGAGCACTACGACGACCTGCTGCAGTTCCTGACCCGGCGCATGAGCGACCGCCAGCGTGCTGCCGACGTCGCGCAGGAAACCTACCTGAAGCTGGTGAACATCGACCAGCAGGCAGTGCCGGTGCTGCACGCGCGCAGTTTCATCTTCCGCGTGGCCGGCAACCTGGCGATCGATGCCTTGCGCCGCGAGCAGCGCATTGCCGCCAGCCACGACGACTGCGAGCGGGCAGGTGAGGTGGCCTGCCCGGCGCCGGCACCCGAGGCGGCGTTGCTGGCCCGGGAGCGTCTGCAGATTCTCGACCAGGCGCTGCTGCAACTGCCCGACAATGCCCGCCAGGCGCTGTTGCTCAACCGCGTCGAAGGCCTGACCCAGGCGCAGATCGCGCAACGCCTGGGGGTTTCCGAAAGCATGGTGGCGAAATACATCGGCCAGGCCCTGCGCCATTGCCGAGGCTGGCTCAAACAGGCGGGGGTGGCTGCTGCGCTGGTGTTGGCCGTTGGTGTGGCGGGTTGGCAGCAGGCGCCGGTGCTGCTGGCGGATTACCGCACCGGGGTGGGGGAGCGGCAGGTGGTGACCCTGGCCGATGGCACACGGGTGACGCTGAACAGCGCCAGTGCCCTGAGCGTGGTGTTCAGCGACCGTGAGCGGCGGGTGGTGCTGGCGTCTGGCGAGGCCTTGTTCGAGACCACCGATGATTCACGGCCCTTTGTGGTCGATACGGCCGGTGAGCGGGTGCAGGGGCGTGCGGCCACCTTCAGCGTGCGTCGCGATGGCCGCGTGGTATTGGCACAGGGTGAGGCCAAGGTTGGCGAGCATGAACTGGCAGTAGCGGCCGATGCCGGCACGCAGATGGCCTGGCAGCGCGGCAAGCTGATCTTCAACGGCAAGCCGCTGGGGCAGGTGCTGGCGGAGCTTGAGCGTTACCGGCATGGGCGCATTGTGCTGTCGGACAGCAAGCTCGCGGCGATGGAGGTGAGCGGGGTGTTCGACCTCGATGAGCCGGAGGCCCTGTTGCAGACACTTGAACAGCGCTATGGGCTGAAGGTGACCTACCTGCCGTGGCTGGCCGTGGTTCATTGACTCGTTTGTGTCGGCCCCTTCGCGGGCTTGCCCGCTCCCACAGGTATTCCACAGATCTTGAATCCTGTGGTGTACCTGTGGGAGCGGGCAAGCCCGCGAAGAGGCCGGCACAGAAATAAAAATATTTTCCATTTGGCACTGCAAGTTCCTGCCAGCCAGATCGTCGTAGAGGGACTGATCAGCAACCCATTCTCATTTACGACTTGTCAGGAAGCTCATTCGTGCCTCTGATGCTCAAGCCCTTGCACCGCCGCCGCGGCCCTCTTCACCATGCCCTGATGTCCTGCAGTGCCGTGGCCATGCTGGTCGGCCCGCTGCAGGCGTCGGCCTCGACCGCCACCGAACAGGCCCAGACCCAGGCTCGCCAGGTCCAGCTCGACCTGCCAGCCCAGCCGCTGGACCATGCCCTGACCACCTTCGCCGACCAGGCCGGCCTGCACCTGCTGTACACCACCGGCGATGTCGCCGGCCAGGCCAGCCCGGCCTTGCAGGGCAGCTACAGCATCGAGCAGGCCCTGCAACAGTTGCTGGCCGGCACTGGCATGAGCTGGCACTTCAGCGATGCCCGCACGGTGACCCTGCGTAAGGCCGACGCCGCGCCGCAAGCGGTCAACCTCAAGCCGATCGAGGTCAGCGTGGCCTCGCGCACCAGCACCGCCATCAGCGAAATCCCCGGCACCGTGTGGGTGGTCGACCAGCAGCAGTTGCGCGAGCAGATCGACAGCGGCGTCAGCCTGAAGGAAGCCATCGGCAAGCTGGTGCCAGGCCTCGACCTGGCGCCGGAAGGGCGCACCAACTACGGCCAGAACATGCGCGGGCGCAACGTGCTGGTGATGATCGACGGGGTCAGCCAGAACAGCTCGCGCGGCCTGTCGCGCCAGTTCGACAGCATTTCGCCGTTCAACGTCGAGCGCGTCGAAGTGCTGTCCGGTGCCAGTGCCATCTACGGCGGCGGCGCCACCGGCGGCATCATCAACATCGTGACCAAGAAGGGCGAACCCGGCCCGGCGCGCTTCGAGACCCAGCTCGGTGCCAGCAGCGGCTTCAACAACAGCGATGACCTGGCCACCCGCTTCGCCCAGTCGGTCAGCGGCGGCAACGAGCGGGTCAATGCCCGGCTGGGGGTTTCCGGTGAGCAGAACGAAGCCTTCTACGACGGCGCCGGCGACCAGATCTTCATCGACAACACCCAGACCGACCTGCAGTACAACCGCACCATCGACGTGCTCGGTACCTTGGGGATGCAACTGAACGACCAGCAGAGCCTCGACCTGCTGGCCCAGTACTATGACTCGGGCAACCACGGCAGCACCGGCATCTACTTCCCCCACCTGAACTACAACGCCCCGTCCGACCTGGAAGACGCCGAGCTGCGCAGCGGCTACTCGTCAGACCTCGAGCCGCGTACCCGGCGCCTGCTGCTGAACGCCAACTACCACCACACCGACGTGCTGGGCCAGGACTTCTACCTGCAGGCCTCGTACCGCAAGGAAGACGACAACTTCTACCCGTTCCCGTACTACAACCGCGCCACGCCCACCGGCTCGCGCGGGGTGTACTTCGCCGCCTCGCAGCAGAACTTCGAGGTCACCAGCCTCAAGGGCCTGTTCGCCAAGCAGTGGGATACGCTGAAGCTGACCTACGGCGTCGACCTGGACCGCGAGCGCTTCAACGCCGAGCAGACCACTTTCAACGCCCAGACATCGTCCGAGTCGGGTGGGCTGGAGCTGGAGAAGGACAGCAAGGCCGCCCGCTACCCCAGCTACCGGGTCGATGGCGTGTCGGTGTACGCCCAGCTGGACTGGCATGCCACCGATAACCTGACCTTGTCCGGCGGCGCCCGGCGCCAGCAGATGGACGTGGACGTCAGCGACTTCAAGGGCGTGCCGGGCGGCAGCAACGATTACCAGGTCAACCTGTTCAATGTCGGTGCCATCTACGACTTCAAGAATGGCCACCAGGTATGGACCAACTACGGCGAAGGTTTCGACCTGCCCGACCCGGCCAAGTACTACGGCAAGCCCGGCCTGAGCGTGGCCGACAACCCGCTGGCCGGCATCAAGAGCCGCCAGGTGGAGCTGGGCTGGCGCTATGCCGACCTGGACTGGGACGCCCAGGCGGCGCTGTACTACATCTGGTCGGACAAGATCATCAACGTCGATTCGCAGACGCTGACCATCAATGTGGAAGAGCAGAAAAGCCGTGACTTCGGCTTTGAAGGCGCGCTGACCCGGCACTTCCAGACGGGTTGGGAAGCCGGTGGCACCCTGCACCTGACCCGCTCCGAGGAAGAAGCTGCCGATGGCGGCTGGATCAAGCGCGATGCGCGCTATGCCTCGCTGTCCAAGGCTACCGCGTTCGTCGGCTGGAAGGGCGATGGCCGCAGTGCGCGGCTGCAGGCCAACCATGCCTTCAGCCTGAAGGACGATGCCGACCACGAGATCGACGGCTACACCACCTTCGACCTGCTGGGCAGCCAGGATACCGGCTTCGGCACCTTCAGCGCCGGCATCCAGAACCTGCTGGACAAGCAGTACAGTACGGTCTGGGGGCAGCGTGCGACGCTGTTCTACTCGCCAACCTACGGGCCGGCGTACCTGTATGACTACCAGGGGCGTGGACGCACCTACACCCTGACCTGGAGCATGGCTTACTGATGGGTGTTGTCTGTCCCGGCCTCTTCGCGGGTAAACCCGCTCCCACAGGCACGGCGCAGCCCTAAGGCTGTGTGAGAACCCTGTGGGAGCGGGTTCACCCGCGAAGAGGCCAGGTCAGGCAAACGCCGCCAGCAAATCCTGCGCAAACGCCTGCTGTGCCTCGCCAACCGCCTGCGCCCGGTGCCTGGCCAGGGTAAACGGCACCACAAAGTCCAGCCCCGGGTCCAGCGCCCACAACAGCCCTTCAGCCTCCCACCCCTGTGCGCAATGGCACGGCAGATAGCCAATATGCCGCCCCGACAGAATGAACGTCAGCACGCTCTCGATCTGCTCGGCCACCGCCATGCTGCGCTGGCTCTGGAACGGCTCGCCGCCCTTGAGCAACCGGTACGGATGGCGCACCTGGTCCATCGCCAGCAACCGCTCCCGCCCAACGCCAGCCTCACCGAACAGCACATGCCCCTTGCCGCAATACAGCCGTTGCCGCTCCTCGAACAGCGGCTGGTAATCGAAGGCTGCCTGGTTGCCGGAAAAGTAGCTGATGGCGTAATCCAGCCGCTGCTCCAGCAACAACCGCTCCAGCTCTGCCGGCGGGGCACTGATCAGTTCCAGCTGCACCGCCTCCTCGCGCCTGCGAAACGCCGCAATGGCCGCCGCCAGCTTCAGGCTTACCGCCTTGTCCTGGTGCTCCGCCATGCCGATCCGCACGGTCCCCAGCAGCCGCCCGGCAACGCCATTGGCCTGCTGGCGAAACTGCTCGATGTTCAGCAGCAACCCACGGGCGGCGTCCAGCAACAACGCGCCTTTTTCCGTCAGGTGAAAACCACCCTTGCCGCGGCTGCACAGGCGGTAGCCCAGCCGCGTTTCCAGCTGCGCCATGCGCTGGCTGATGGTGGGCTGACTCAGGCCCAGCACGCCTTGCGCGGCGCTGAAGCCACCGGCCTCGACTACAGTGACGAACAGCCGCAGCAGGTGCAGGTCGGGGTCGTGCACTTGTCCGAGCATTACATTGCTCCTGATGAATGTCAGCTTTGCAAACTTGCCATTCCTGCAATGTAACCCGGCTGGCATGCTCGCGGCATCCACCCATTTGCCGAGGTGTCCGCCATGCGTCGATCGTTGTGCCTGCTATCCCTGGTCCTGGCCTTGCCGCTGCAG
Source organism: Pseudomonas sp. 43(2021) (assembly GCF_017490805.1). Taxonomy (NCBI): domain Bacteria; kingdom Pseudomonadati; phylum Pseudomonadota; class Gammaproteobacteria; order Pseudomonadales; family Pseudomonadaceae; genus Pseudomonas; species Pseudomonas sp. 43(2021). The sequence goes on along the minus strand of NZ_JAFGYJ010000008.1, from coordinate 50,095 downwards.
GCCGAAGAAAAGGTCGTCAACCTCTACAGCTGGGCCGACTACGTCGCCCCGCAAACCCTCCAGCGCTTCGAGCAGGAAACCGGCTACAAGGTCCGCTACGACACCTTCGACACCACCGAGGTACTGGAAACCAAGCTGCTGACCGGTGGCAGCGGCTATGACGTGGTGGTGCCGTCGTCGGCCGTGCTGGCCCGGGCGCTCAAGGCCAACGCCCTGCAACCGCTCGACCCCCAGGCCATGCCCGGCTACGCCAACCTCGACAAGGACCTGCTGGCCAAGCTCGCCGAGGCCGACCCCGGCAACCGCCATGCCGTGCCCTACACCTGGGGCACACTGGGCCTGGGGGTGAATGTGGAGGCCGTGCGCCAGCGCCTGGGCGATGTGCCGCTGGACAGCCTCGACCTGCTGTTCAAGCCCGAGTACGCCAGCCGGCTGAAGGACTGCGGCATCGCCATGCCCGACTCGCCGCAGGAGGTGATCGGCGTGGCCCTGAACTACCTGGGCAAGGACCCTTACAGCCAGAACAAGGACGACCTGGCCGCCGCGCAGAACCTGCTGAGCCAGCTGCAGCCGTCGATCAGCTACGTCGCCAATGGCCGGCAGATCAGCGACCTGGCCAACGGTAGCGTGTGCCTGGCGCTGACCTACAACGGTGATGCGGCGATGGCCGCCGACCAGGCGCGCCGCGCCGGCAAGCCGTTCGAGCTGATCTACCGCATCCCCCGCGAAGGCACGCTGGTGTGGCAGGACAACCTGGTCATCCCCAGGGACGCCCCGCACCCCGAGGCCGCGCGGGCGTTCATCGCCTTCATGCTCAAGCCCGAGTCGGTGGCCGCGCTGACCAACACGCTGTTCTTCGCCAACGCCAACCAGGCGGCCACGCCGCTGGTGGATGAAGCGGTGCGTAACGACCCGGACATCTACCCGCCGGCCGCGGTGCGCCAGCGCCTGTATGCCGACCGCAGCATGGCCCTGGCCGACCTGCGCCAGCGCAACCGCCTGTGGACCGCGTTCCGCAGCCGCCAGTAACCCATGACGACAAAGGAGCCCGACCGTGGAGCAAGCAGCAAACAACGACCAGGCCATGACCCGCGACAGCCTGTATGGCACCGCTGCGGAAAGTACCTACGCCGGCATTACCAGTTTCTCCCGCCGCCGCTACAGCCGTGACCTGCGTGGCGTCGATGTGGTGGTCAGCGGTGTGCCGTTCGATACTGCCACCAGCAACCGCCCTGGTGCGCGCTTCGGCCCACGGGCGATCCGCGCCGCTTCGGTGCAGCAGGCCTGGGCCCGGCACTGGCCGTGGGCGTTCGACCCGTTCGACCACCTGGCGGTGATCGACTACGGCGATTGCGCCTTCGACAGCGGCACCCCGCAGTCGGTACCGGACAGCATCGAGGCCCATGCCACGCATATTCTGCAAGCAGGCTGCGCCATGCTCACCTTGGGCGGCGACCATTTCATCAGCTACCCGCTGCTCAAGGCCCATGCCCGCCGCCATGGTCCGCTGGCGCTGATTCACTTCGATGCGCACAGCGACACCTGGCCGGACGAGGAAGGCCAGCGCATCGACCACGGCACCATGTTCTGGCATGCGGCCCGCGAAGGCCTGGTGGACCCGGCCAGCTCGGTGCAGATCGGCCTGCGCACCACCAATGACGACAGCCAGGGTTTTGCCATCCTCGACGCCCGCCAGGTGCACCGACAGGGCACCGAGGCGGTGATCGCGGCGATTCGCCAGCGGGTGGGCGAGCGGCCGGTGTACCTGACCTTCGATATCGACTGCCTCGACCCGGCCTACGCGCCCGGTACCGGCACGCCGGTGTGCGGCGGGTTGAGCACGGTGCAGGCGCTGGAGATCCTCGGCGGGCTGCGCGGCATCAACCTGGTGGGCATGGACCTGGTGGAGGTGGCGCCGGCCTATGACCATGCCGACATCACCGCGCTGGCGGGGGCCACCCTGGCGATGGAAATGCTGTGCCTGTATGCGGCGCGGCACAAGGTGGACAAGGGCCAGTAACCTGGGGCCGCTTTACGGCCCATTCGCAGCACAAGGCTGCTCCACAGGGAGCGGCCTTGTATCGCTAAAGGGCTGCGCAGCAGCCCCCAAGGCCCATACTGAAACATCAGGAATCATCTCCACCCATATTCACACTTTTGCCGCGAACCCTTCGCGCCTTAGGCTATCAAACCCACCAGGCGCGGCATTTTCGTACAGGAGGTGAAGCATGACCCCGACATCGCCCATCCTGGCCCTCGGCCTGGCCCTGTACCTGCCTGTGCAAGCGGCCCCCGAACCGCCCTTGCAACTCGCCGCCGGCAACAACAACCCCTACAACAGCCCGATCCAGCGCGCCAACCCCAACAGCCGCCAGGGCAGCATGCCGGCCACACCGCCGGTGCGCGGCCCGTCCACCGACCCGTACCAGCGCACGCCAACCCTGGACAACCGCGGCATCGGCAACGGCGACAACCTGCGCCGCCAGCAGCAAACCCCGAACCTGGAGCCCACTCGACCACCCCGCGGCAACCCGCGCGCGCCGTGACCGCCCTACGAAAGGAATCCTGCATGCTTCGAGCACCCTGGCTTGTCACCCTGACCACCGCCGCACTGCTGCCCCTGCTGGCGCAGGCGGCGGCCGAACAGCAGTTCCGCAGTGAAGAAGGCACCTTGACCGTCAGCACAGTGGCCGATGGCCTGCGCAACCCTTGGGCCCTGGCATTCCTGCCGGGCGGCAAGGACATGCTGGTCACCGAGCGCGCCGGCAACTTGCGGGTGGTCAATGCCGAAGGCAAGGTCGGCCCGCCGATCAGCGGTGTGCCCAAGGTCTGGGCCGAGGGCCAGGGCGGCCTGCTGGATGTGGTGCTGTCGCCGGAGTTCGCCAAGGACCGCACTGTCTACCTGTCCTACGCCGAAGAGGGCAGTGATGGCAGGGCCGGCACAGCGGTCGGTCGTGGCCAGTTGTCCCAGGACCGCGCCCGGCTGGAAAACTTCAGCGTGATATTCCGCCAACAGCCCAAGCTGTCGGAGGGCAACCACTTCGGCTCGCGCCTGGTGTTCGACCGCGACGGCTACCTGTTCATCGCCCTTGGCGAGAACAACCAGCGCCCGACTGCCCAGGACCTGGACAAACTGCAAGGCAAGATCGTGCGTATCTTGCCGGACGGCGAGGTGCCCAGGGACAACCCCTTCGTCGGCAAGGACAACGTGCGGCCAGAGATCTGGTCGTTCGGCCACCGCAACCAGCAAGGCGCCGCGCTCAACCCCTGGACCGGCAAGCTGTGGACCCACGAGCACGGCCCGCGTGGCGGCGACGAGATCAACATTCCCGAGCCCGGCAAGAACTATGGCTGGCCGATTGCGACCCACGGCATCAACTACTCGCTTCTGCCCATCCCCGAGGCCAAGGGCAAGCATGTGCAGGGCATGGTCGACCCACACCATGTATGGGAGAAATCGCCAGGCATCAGCGGCATGGCGTTTTACGACAGCCCCACGTTCAAGGCCTGGGACCACAACCTGTTCATTGGTGCGCTGGCGACCCAGGAGCTGATCCGCCTGCAGCTGGATGGCGACAAGGTGGTGCATGAAGAGCGTTTGCTGGGTGAGCTGAAGGCGCGTATCCGCGATGTACGGGTGGGGCCGGATGGCTACCTGTATGTGCTGACCGATGACAAGGACGGCGCACTGCTCAAGGTAGGCTTGGGCGACGCCTGATTACTTACTGCTGTACGCGGCTCCCACAGGGATCGCGGCAGCCTTTTGAATTTGGGGCAGACGGTTGTTCCTGCGAGGTCTGCGGGGTGTCAGCCGTGTAGAATGCCGCATGGCTATCGATCCCCATTCCCTCTACCAGCAGGCCCTGAGCACCCAGGGTTATGTCGCCGACCCTGCCCAGGCCCGTGCCGTCGAGGCCTTGCAGGCCTGTTTCCAGTCTGTCGAGCAGGGCCGCCCCACCCGGGGTATCTACCTCTGGGGCCCGGTCGGTCGCGGCAAGACCTGGCTGATGGACCAGTTCCACCGCTGCTTGCGGGTACCCAGCCGGCGTCAGCATTTCCACCACTTCATGGCCTGGGTCCACCAGCGCCTGTTCCAGCTCAACGGCACCGCCGACCCGCTGCTGGCGCTGGCCGGGGAACTGGCCGGGCAGATTCGCGTGCTGTGCTTCGACGAGCTGTTCGTCAACGACATTGGCGACGCGATCATCCTCGGCCGCCTGTTCCAGGTACTGTTCGACCAAGGCGTGGTGATTGTCGCCACCTCCAACCAGCCACCCGAGCAGCTCTACCGTGACGGCTTCAACCGCGAGCGTTTCCTGCCGGCCATCGCCGCCATCCAGCGGCACATGCAGGTACTGCCGGTAGCCGGCGAGCAGGACCACCGCCTGCACCCCGGTGCCGAGCGCCAGCGCTACTGGGTGGCGCAAGCGGGGCAGGCCAGCCAGCTGGGCGAGGTGTTCCGCCAGCTTAGCCCGAGCGATGCGGGCCACGATCAGCCCTTGGCCATCGGCTCCCGGCAGGTGCAGGTGGTGCGGCGCAGCGCGCAGGCCATCTGGTGCCGCTTCACCGACCTGTGCGAACAACCCTTGGCGGCCATGGAGTTCATGGCCCTGTGCGACCGTTTCCCGGCCATCCTGGTGTCGGGCATTCCTGCGCTTGGTGGGGAACAGCGGGCCGGGCGCATTGCCCGTGGCACCGAGGATGCTGCGGCGCGGGTGGTGGCGGGCGACCGCGAACTGCCGGCGCTGTCGCCCAAGGACGACGCGGTGCGCCGCTTCATTGCCCTGGTCGACGAATGCTACGACCGCCGCGTGGCGTTGTACCTGGAGGCACAGGTGCCGCTGGATGCCCTCTACACTCAAGGGTATCTGGCGTTCCCGTACCAACGGACCCTGAGCCGGCTACGGGAGATGCAACTGCAACGCTTCGCCTGAAAAGGAGCCGAACCATGGAGCCGCTGTCGCATCATCTGCTGACCCAGGCCTACAACAATGGCTGGGCCAACCACCGCCTGTACAAGGCCTGCCTGCAACTGACCCAGGACGAGTTCGTCGCCCCGCGCTGCAGCTTTTTCCCGTCGATCAAGGCCACCCTCAACCACTTGCTCACGGTGGACTGGTTCTACCTGCACATGCTCGAGTGCGAGCAGCGCGGCGAACTGCCTGACGCTGACGGCGAGCGTTTCTTCGAGCCGGAACAGCCCTTCGCCACCTGCACCGACCTGCATGCCGAGCAGGCTCAGGCCGATCACCGGCTGATCACCTATTGCCGGGGCCTGCGCGATGCTGAATTGGGGCGCTATGTGAACATCGTGCGCCCCGAGCGGGTACAGCGCGAGCAACGGCTGCGCCTGCTGGCGCACCTGTTCGAGCACCAGGTGCATCACCGCGGGCAGGTGCATGCGATGCTCAGTGATACGGCGGTGAGGCCGCCGCAACTGGATGAGTTTTTCTGCGAGGAAGAGGCGGGGTTGCGGGCAGGGGATTTTGCCGAGCTGGGCTGGACAGAGGAGCAGGTCTGGAAAGTGTAGGGGCCTCTGTGGGAGGCGTATGTCGTGAGATGTTCGGCGCCTGTGAGATCGAGCGCCGCCCGCGCGGCGCATCGAGAGCGAAGCTCGCTCCTACATCTGTTTCGGGCCAGTATCGCCTGTGCCAGCGCGCGCGACCGCCTTGTTTGTACCACCCGATATCGAGTCATGCGCCAAAGCGTTCGCGCGCAAATCCCACAGGAATAATTGGCCCGAAACAAACGTAGGAGCGAGCTTCGCTCTCGATGCGCCGCGCGGGCGGCGCTCGATCTCACAGGCGCCGAACATCTCACGACATACGCCTGTCAGCCCAACAGGTTTTACCAGGCGTGAAACCAGCCCAGGGTGACCATCGTCAGCACCGCATAGCGCCCGGCCTTGGCCAGGGCCACAAGCAGCAGGAAGCGCCAGAACGGCTCACGCATGATGCCAGCGATCAGCGTCAGCGGGTCGCCGATCACCGGCATCCAGCTGAGCAGCAGCGACCATTGCCCCCAGCGCTGGTAGCGCTGCTGCGCGCGCTCCAGCTGGGCAGGGCTGAACGGAAACCAGCGCTTGTCACGCAGGTGCTCGATGGCCCGCCCCAGCACCCAGTTGACCACCGAGCCCAGCACATTGCCCAGGGTAGCCACCAGCAGCAGGGTGGCCCAGGCCTCGGGCTGGCGCAGCAAAAGGCCGACAAGCACGGCCTCCGATTGCAGCGGTAGCAGGGTGGCGGCGCCGAAGGCGCTGAGGAACAGCGCCCACAGGCTTAGCATCAGTAGTTGGCGACCACGGTGTCCTTGCCGTCCTGGGTCACGCCGATGACCTGGTAGGCATCCTTGTGGTCACCCATTTCCATGCCGGGCGAGCCCATGGGCATGCCTGGTACGGCCAGGCCCTTGAGGTCGTTGCGCTTGGCCAGCAGGCGCACCTGCTCGGCCGGCACGTGGCCTTCGACGAACTTGCCATCGATCACCCCGGTATGGCACGACGCCAGGCGTGGTGCCACGCCCAGGCGTTGCTTGACCTCGCTCATATTCGGCTCGACATGGTCGTTGACGGTGAAGCCGTTGTCGCGCAGGTGGCTGATCCAGGCCTTGCAGCAGCCGCAGTTGGGGTCGCGGTAGACGTCGATGGTCTCGGCGGCCTGGGCCAGGCCGGTGACGGCCAGCAAGCCCAGGGTCAGCAAGTGTTTATGCAGCATCATGAAGCACTCCTTTGGAAACACAGGTGGACACCAGTGACCAGGCCTGCGCCTTGCTTGCGTCCGGCGTCGTTGCGGCCCGTGGTTCGGTCCAGTATCCAGCGGTTGGCCAGCAGCATAGCGCAAGTGGCCCCCAGTCGCAGCGCGGCCGGTTTATCTGCCAGGTACTGGTTCCGGATGCCGGCCCGCCAACATGCGGGCTAACGTTTGGCCGACCTATCCGAGAGCCTGGTTGATCATGACCCTACCACTGGACTGCCTGTTGTACTCCAAGACCAATCTGATTGGTATCGGACCAAACCTGTCTGAAGAGGAGCGCCTGGACGTGCAAACGTTGCTGGACCATGCCGACGAGTTCGCAAGCCGCTTCCTCGACCGGGACGAGCTATGGAAGAGTTGGTTCGACCGCTTCCGCAATCGCCTGGAGAAACATGGCTGCGTAAGGACGGCCGCCCTGGAGTTACCGCCCCAGGTCATCAGGGACCATGACGACTTCGATACCAGGCTCGGGCCCATCGGCACAGGCAGCACACCGACGCTGTTGGCCCAGCTGGCGCGTGCGTCCATGCAGGAATTGCGAATCAGTGCACACGCCAGGAAGTTTTTGCAGTCTGGCTGGCAGGACGACGTCGCCTCATCGTTTCTGATAACCCCCTGCCAGAAGGACGAGACCGGCCAGATCCATCTGGCGGTCTACGCCTTCCGTTTCAACGGCACCGTCGAGTTACGGGACTTCGGATTCTGGAGCGAGACCCAGCGTGACATCGTCGTGTGGAACACCGGTACTGCTTACCGTTTCGATGTGGAACGTTTTGCCGCGTTTCGTCAGCAGATCCGTAAAGAGTTGGGCGCCCGACGGCTTGGCGCCGTTACCAGGATTGAACTCTAGCCACCTCGCTCAAGTTGGCAGGTCACGCATCAACAGGCCGTATGCCAACGGCACCTGTTCGGGAACAGGAAGGTAGATGGTGTGGCCATCGCCCGGGGCGACCTGCAGCGGTTGCTGCTGGCCGTTGCTCATGTGCTCGAGATCGAAGTGGTAGTTGCCGCGCGGGGTCATCAGTTCCAGGTGGTCGCCCACGGCGAAGCGGTTCTTCACCTTGACCTCGGCCAGGCCGTCGACGCGCTCCCCGGTCAGCTCGCCAACGAACTGCTGGCGCTCGGACACCGAGTTGCCGCGCTGGTAGTTCTGGTATTCGTCGTGCACGTGGCGGCGCAAAAAACCTTCGGTGTAACCGCGTTGGGCCAGGGATTCGAGGTTGTCCATGAGTGAGCGGTCGAAGGGCCGCCCAGCCACCGCATCGTCGATCGCCTGGCGGTACGACTGCACGGCGCGGGCGCAATAGAAGTGCGACTTGGTGCGGCCTTCGATTTTCAGCGAGTGCACGCCCATGGTGGCCAGGCGCCCGACGTGCTGGATGGCGCGCAGGTCCTTGGCGTTCATGATGTAGGTGCCGTGCTCGTCTTCGAACGCTGGCATTTCGCTGCCGGGGCGGTTGCTCTCCTGCAGCAGGAATACCTGCTCGGTCGGCGCACCCAGGCCCAGGGTCGGTTGCACTTCGCGCACGATGTCGCCGGTGGCATTCTCGGTGGCGGGGGTGGCGTCGTACTTCCAGCGGCAGGCGTTGGTGCAGGTGCCCTGGTTGGCATCGCGCTTGTTGAGGTAGCCTGACAGCAGGCAACGGCCGGAGTAGGCCATGCACAGGGCGCCGTGGACGAATACCTCCAGCTCCATGTCCGGCACCTGCTGGCGGATTTCCTCGATCTCTTCGAGCGACAGTTCGCGCGACAGGATCACCCGGCTCAGGCCCAGCCGCTGCCAGAACTGCACACTGGCCCAGTTGACCGTGTTGGCCTGCACCGACAGGTGCACCGCCATTTGCGGGAAGTGCTGGCGCACCAGCATGATCAGGCCGGGGTCGGACATGATCAGCGCATCCGGCGCCATCTCGATCACCGGTGCCAGGTCTTTGAGGAAGGTCTTGAGCTTGGCATTGTGCGGGGCAATGTTGACCACCACGTAGAAGCGTTTGCCCAGGGCATGCGCCTCCTGGATACCCAGGGCCAGGTTGGCATGGTCGAACTCGTTGTTGCGCACCCGCAAGCTGTAGCGCGGCTGGCCGGCGTAGACCGCGTCGGCACCATAGGCAAAGGCGTAGCGCATGGTCTTGAGGGTGCCGGCGGGGGCCAGCAGTTCGGGCTTGGCGGTAGGGTTCATGTGCGCACCGGGGCAAAAGGCGAGGATGCTAGGGCTGGCGGACACGGCGCGTATTGATTTGCATCAAGGGAAAAGCGGCACTTTTGCCCAGACGTGGTGCACTAATACCGCATAAGCCATGCGAGGACCCGCGATGAACCAGACCGCCCTGCAGAACAAAGCCCTGGCAGTACTGCTGGCGCTGGTGACCATTGCCTTCGTCTGGATCCTGCTGCCGTATTACGGTGCGATCTTCTGGGCGGTGATACTCGGCATCCTGTTCGCCCCGCTGCAGCGTCACCTGCTGCTGCGTTTCGGCCGCCGGCGCAACCTGGCCGCGGCTACCACCTTGCTGGTATGCCTGCTGGTGGCGATCCTGCCGGTGATCATCACCAGTGCACTGCTGGTGCAGGAGGGCGCCGCCCTGTACCAGCGCATCGAGCACGGGGAGCTGGATATTGCCGGTTATGTCGAGCGCGGCAAGGACATGCTCCCGGCGTTTGCCCAGCAGGGCCTGGACAGCATGGGCATGGGCAACCTCGACGGGCTGCGCGACAAGATCAGCAAGTGGGCCACCCAGGGTAGCCAGGTGCTGGCCAGCCAGGCGTTCAACTTTGGGCAGGGAACATTCGAGTTCGTGATCAGCTTCGGCATCATGATGTACCTGCTGTTCTTCTTCCTGCGCGAAGGCGCGGAGGTGGCCCGCCAGGTGCGTCTGGCGGTGCCGCTGCCCGAGCAGCAGAAGCGCCGTTTGCAGCTGAAGTTCAACCGTGTGGTGCGGGCGACGGTGAAAGGCAACGTGCTGGTGGCCATTACCCAGGGGGCGCTGGGCGGTTTCATCTTCTGGGTGCTGGATATCCCGAGTGCGCTGGTGTGGGCGGTACTGATGGCGTTTCTGTCGCTGTTGCCGGCGGTAGGGGCGGGGATCGTGTGGGCGCCGGTGGCGGCGTATTTCCTGCTGACCGGGGCGATATTGCCGGGGCTGATCCTGACCGCGTTCGGCGTGCTGGTGATCGGTTTGGTGGATAACCTGCTGCGGCCGATCCTGGTGGGTAAGGACACGCGCATGCCGGACTACCTGATCCTGGTGTCGACGCTGGGCGGGCTGGCGGTGTTCGGGCTCAACGGCTTCGTGATCGGGCCGTTGATCGCGGCGCTGTTCGTGTCGAGCTGGGCGATCTTTGCCGCGACCAAGCCGCAGGTGCAGTTGCCACAGTAGGGCTTTACCGGCGGGCCTGTCGGGTTCAGTGTAGGCGCGACACAAGGACGCTCCTATAAAAAGCCGTGCATGGATCAGGTTATGGAAAACAGGCCGAACAGCAACCCCGAATACACCTACCAAGCGGTTTACCGCTACCTGCTCGAGCGGATCGAGGCAGCCCCATGCAACGTGGAACAACGCCTACCGTCGCTGCGCGAGCTGGCTCGGCGCCTTGGCGTTTCGGTATCCAGCACCAAGTACGCCTATGCGCTGCTCGAAGATGAAGGGCGGGTGTATGCACGTCCCAAGCAGGGCTACTTCACCCGCACTCGCCCATCTGCATTGCGCGGGCATTCCCCGGGCCTGCTTGACACGGTATTCGCCAGCGCCCGTCAGCCGGGTATGCTCGCCTTGGGCAGTGATGCGCCAGCCATGCTGCTGTCGCTGGAGCAGCCACTGCTGATGATCGAGCGCGAACTGGCGCGCCAGTACCCACGTGCACAGGCCCCCCTGTACCAACCGTTCGGTGAGCCGGAGCTGCGCAGCATGCTGGCCGACCGCTACACCCATTCGGCGCAGCACTACTGGCAGGCCAACCAGGTGTTCATCGGTGCAGACCTGCGCAGCGTCCTTGAATTGGCATTGCGCGCCCTCGGCCTCGAGGGCCAGGTGGCGCTGGTGGAGTCGCCTTGCAACTGGGCGGTATTGCGGCAGTTGCAGGCGGCAGGCATGACCATCATTGAAGTGCCATTGGGTGAGGACGGGCGTTTCGACCTGCAGCACTTTCACCAGTTGCTGTGCGATCAACCGGTTCGCCTGGCCGTGCTGTCGTCGGCGGCCAACGTGCCACAAGGTGGGCTGATGCCGGCAGCAGACAAGCAGCAGATCTGCCAATGGCTGGCCGAGTGCAATGTGTGGCTTTTCGAAAACGATGCTTACGGCGAGTTGTGTTTCCATCCGGCAGCGCCACGCTACCGCGACTTCGCCGACCCCGACCGGCTGCTGGTGTTCTCTACCTTCGACAAGCTGATTGGTGCGGAGGCGCCCTTTGGCTATCTGCTATGCCGGCATCATGTCGATCGCTTGCAGCAGCTCTTTCTTGAGCGCGCCTTCCGCCTTTCACCCATTCGTCAGCGAGCGATCGCCAGGCTGTTCACCTCGCGCCGGCTTGAGCAGCATCTACAGCGGTTGCGGCCCCTGCTGCAGGAACGCCTGCAACAGATGGCGGCGCTATTGCAGACGCACGGCCAGGGGCGCCTGCATATCGTCGAGCCGCAGGGCGGGGCCAGCCTGTGGTTGCAGGCGACCCGCCCGGTGGACATGCGCCGGGTCTTCGCCCGGTTGCTGACGCAGCGCATCGTCATTGCCCCAGGGGAAATCTTCAGCCAGTGCGGCCTTTGGCGCAGCCACCTGCGGCTGTGTTGCAGCGTGGACTGGAGCAAGGATATTGCCTTGGCCTTGCAATGCCTGGTCAAGGCCATCGAGGATGAAGCTCAAACGCCGTAGCAGTGTTGCCGGGTTGGAAACATGCCGTTGCGTACTTCTTGCGCATAGCTGTTACAGGCCTCGCGGATTACCTGGCCGACGTCGGCATACTGCTTGACGAAGCGCGGTACATGAGCGCTGCCCAGACCTAGCAGGTCTTCGGTCACCAGCACCTGGCCATCGCAGGCGGGTGAGGCGCCAATACCAATGGTCGGTTTGGCGCTGGCTTCGGTGATGGCGCGGGCCACTGGCTCGGCCACGCCTTCGAGCAACAGGCTGAAAGCGCCGGCGCGCAGGTTGGCCTGCGCGTCGGCCCGTAGCGTTGCAGCACTGTCCTCGCTCAGCCCCTGGGCCTTGTAACCCCCCATGGCATTGACGAACTGGGGCATCAGGCCGATGTGCGCCATTACCGGGATGCCACGGGCGACAAGGAACTCGACGGTGCTCGCCAACGCCTGGTTGGCCTCCAGCTTGACGGCATCGCAGCCGCTGCTGGCCAGTACCTTGGCGCAGTTGCGAAACGCCTGTTCATGGGACTCCTGGTAGCTGCCGAACGGCATGTCGGCGATCACGCAGGCCAGGCGGGTGCTGTCGACCACGGCGCGGGTATGGGCAATGGTCTCGTCCAGGCGCATGCCGAGGGTGGAGGGTCGACCGTAGCCGACCATGGCCGTGGAGTCGCCGACCAGGATGAAGTCGACCAGCGGGTCGATCACTTGAGCGATGGTGCTGGAGTAGGCGGTCAGCGAGACGATCTTCTGCTGACCTTTCATGGCCACCAGTTGCGGGATTGTCAGGCGCCGGGTGCGGGTGTGTGTGCTCATTGGGGCTGGGCATCTCAGGACAGGGAGGGCCCATGTTTTGGCAATTTCAGTGGCAACTCAATGTACAGATTCGGGCCAGATCGCAACCCAGAACAAGGGGCCGCAAAGCGGCCCCAATGCCGGCTCAGGAGGTTTGCGGCATCTCGCCCTTGGCCAGGCGGCGGTTGATGTCGGCGATCACTTCGGGCAGTTCGTTGATGGTGTCGATCAGGTAGTGCGGACGGCTGCCGGCGAACAGTGCGTGGATGCGCTGGCGCTCGCTTTCCAGCTTCTCGGCGCTTAGCGCGCGGTAGCCTTCCCAGGTCAGCCCCAGGGCATTGCCCGAGCACACCAGGGCCACGGTCCACATGCCGGCGCGGCGGCCTTCGAGAATGCCCGGCACGGTGTCGTCGACCTTCACGCACGCCGCCACATCGTCGATACCCAGCGCGATCACGTTGGCCAGGGCCTGGGCCGGCCATGGGCGGCCGTTCGGGGTTTCGTCGGTGGCCACCACATGGTCGGCCACGTAGCCGTTCTGCGCGGCCAATTCCACCACCTTGTCCATCACCACCTTCGGGTAGCCCGAGCACGAGCCGATCTTCAGGCCGTCCTGGCGCAGCCCGGTGAGGGTTTCCAGGGCCCCGGGGATCAGCGCCGAGTGCACGGCGATCTTCTCGATCTGCAGTGGCATGAAGCGGTTGTAGATGGCGGTGACATCATCGTCGGTCGGGGTGCGGCCGAATACCTTGCGGTAGCGCTCGGCAATTTCCGGCACATCGCACAGGGTGCGGATGTGGTCCCACTTGCCCATGCCCATCGGGCCACGGGCTTCTTCGATGGACACCTGCACATCGAATTCGGCAAAGGCTTCGACAAAGATCTGGGTCGGGGCAAAGGAGCCGAAGTCGACCACGGTGCCGGCCCAGTCGAGGATGGCGGCTTGCAGCTGGGTGGGGTTGCTGTAGTTCATGTGCGCTTGTTCCTGAGATCGGGTGGGCAAAGGGTCAGATGTCCAGCACTTCCATTTCCCGCAGCACCTCGGCCACGGCATTCACGGCGGCCTGCATGCCATCCGCTCCGACCACGCCGATGCAGCCGACGCGGAAGGTTTCCACCTGGGTCAGCTTGCCCGGGTAGAGGATGAAACCCTTGGCCTTGACTCGCTCGTAGAAGTCCTTGAACTGGTAGCGGGCATCCTTCGGTGCGTGGAAGGTGACGATGATCGGCGCCTGGATCTCGGCGGGCAGGAAGCTGCGCAGGCCGATGGCAGCCATGCCGTCGAGCAGGGTCTTGCAGTTGTCGGCGTAGCGCTGGTGGCGCGCCGGCAGGCCACCTTCCTCGTTGTACTGCTGCAGCGCTTCGTGCAGGGCGGCGACCACATGGGTCGGCGGGGTGAAGCGCCACTGGCCGGTCCTGGCCATGTAGGTGTGCTGGTCGTGCAGGTCCATGGCCAGCGAATGGGCATTGCCTTCGGCGGCAGCCAGGGCGGTTTTTTCGGCGAATACGAAGCCCATGCCGGGTACGCCTTCCAGGCACTTGCCGGAAGCGGCGATCAGCGCTTCGAAGGGGATTTTGCGGGCGTCGATCGGCAACGCACCGAACGAGCTCATGGCGTCGATGATCAGGCGCTTGCCGTGGCCTTTGACCACCTGGGCGATCTCGGGCAGCGGGTTGAGGATGCCGGTGCTGGTTTCGCAGTGGATCAGCGCGACATGGGTAATGCCCGGGTCGGTGGCCAGCAGGCGGTCGACGTCGGCGGCAGTGGTCGGCTGGTCCTCGGCGGTTTCGAAGGTGCTGTAGGCGCGGCCCAGTACCTTGCAGATCTTTGCCAGGCGCTGGCCATAAGCGCCGTTGATCAGCACCAGCACCTTGCCGTCCTGCGGCACCAAGGTACCGATAGCCGCTTCCACGGCGAAGGTGCCGCTGCCTTGCAGGGGCACGCAGTGGTGGCTGGCGCTGCCGTCGATGATCGCCAGCAGTTGCTCGCAGACACTGGCAGTCAGTTGGTTGAAGTCGCGGTCCCAGGAGCCCCAGTCCACCAGCATGGCTTGGCGGGTGCGGATTGATGTGGTCAGGGGACCGGGGGTAAGCAGAATCGGGGCGTTGCTCATTCCGTTATTCCTCACAAGCGGTGGGCTGAAACTACGGGGCCTAGGTTGCAATTCCCGGTTGTATCAATCAAATTGTTTGTTGTTATCCGAGCTATAAGTCAGGCCGATAGAAATGAACCTGTTCCAGCTGCGTGCCTTCGACGCCGTTGCCCGTGAAGGCAGCTTCACCCGCGCTGCGGCGCGGCTGTTCATCAGCCAGCCGGCAGTGACTGGCCACGTCAAGGCGCTGGAGGAGCATTACCAGATCACCTTGCTGCGCCGCACTGCCCGGCGGGTGGAACTGACCGAAGAGGGAACCCGCCTGGCGGCGATAACCCGCGCCATGTTCGGCCTTGCCGAAGAGGCGCAGGCCATGCTCGAGGCCAACCGCCAGTTGCTGACCGGGCGTCTTGAGGTGGCTGCCGATGGCCCGCACCGGGTCATGCCGATGCTCGCGGTACTGCGTGAGCGTTACCCGGGCATCACGGTGAACCTGCGCCTGGGCAATGCCCAGGAAACCTTGGCCGCACTGCTCGGCGAGCATGCCGATGTGGCGGTGCTGACCGAGATCGAACCGCGCAAGGGCCTGCACCTGCAGCCGCTCTGCGAGTCGCGCCTGTGCGCCTTGCTGCCGGCGGGGCACGCCTGGGCCAGCGCCGAAGGCGACTTGCCACTGACCGAGCTGCACCAGCAGATCATGGTGCTGCGCGAGCCGAGTTCGACCACCCGGCGTACCTTCGACAAGGCCTGTATCAGCGCGGCAGTGCAGCCCAAGGTGTTGCTCGAACTGGATAGCCGTGAGGCGGTTACCGAGGCGGTGGCATCGGAGCTGGGCATTGGTGTGGTGTCATCCACCGAGGTGGCCAATGACCCGAGGGTTGTGGCACGCCCGCTGGCCGGTGCAGGGCTGGTCAATCAGCACATGCTCGGCTGCCTGGAGCGCCGTCGTGAATTGCGCCTGATTCAGGCCTTCCTGGGTTTGGCTGCCAGCCTGTAGGTCAGGGCTGGTGTTTTTTGCGGGCAGGCCTAAGATGGCCGGCATAGAGCAGACTGGATGGCCGATGAGCGAAAAAGACACCATCTCCATGCAACTGGTGCGCGAAGCGCTGTTGCAGACCTGCCCGGCCGGGCAACCCGATGCTGGTTTGCTGGCCCGTGCCGGTATCGACATCCGGCAACTTGAATTGCCCGAGGCCCGGGTCAGTGCCGAATCCTACGCAAACCTCTGGCGGCTGTTGGCCCGTCGCTGCAACGACGAATTTTTCGCCATGGACCCGCGTGGGCTGCGCACTGGCAGCCTGGCGTTCATGTGCCGGGCGAGCATGGCCCAACCCACCCTGGCCGAAGGGTTGGAAACGTTGTTGGCCTTTCTGTCCCTGATGCTCGAAGACTTGCAGCCGGGCCTGGTACGCCAGCAGAGCCTGGCCGAGATCGTCATCAACGAGCCGCGTGACCAACCTCGGCGTGCCTTCACCTATTTCACCTTCTGGATGATCGTGCACGGCGTGGCCTGCTGGCTGGCGGGGCGGCGAATTCCGATCCTGGCCGTGGACCTGCGTTGCGCCGAACCGCCGTTCTGCGATGACTACCGGGTGATGTTCTCGGAAAACCTGCAATTCGGCCGCCCACGCACGCGCATGATCATCGCCGCCGACTGCCTTGACCTGCCGCTGCGGCGCTCGGCAGATGACCTGCAGCGCTTTCTGGCCGAGGCGCCTGGCAACATTCTTGTCAAATATCGTGATCCGGCCAGCCTGGGGCGGCGTATCCGTACCAACCTGTTGCACCTGGACCCTGGCGCATGGCCCGATGCCGATGCCGTGGCCCGCCAATTGAGTCTGTCAGCCTCGACATTGCGCCGACGCCTGGGAGAGGAGGGGCAGACTTACCAAGGGTTGAAGGACAGTGTGCGGCGCGAACTGGCCATCGCCTGGCTCAGCCAGGGTGAACGGCCCATGGCCGAGATCGCCGAGCACCTGGGCTTTGCCGACAGCAGCTCGTTCTACAAGGCATTTCGCAAATGGTTCGGCTGCAACCCAGGGCACTACCGTGCCGTGATCCAGGCGCGAGATGGGCTGCGCTGAGGAGCCAGCCCTTCCCGCTGCCGGGATGCCCTGAGCAGGTTCAGGCTGGCAGGTCGAACCATTCAGAGGTATTCGACCATGCCCGACAGGATCCCCGCAAAACTGCTGCACCCGGCTGATGACTTCATTGGCGAACACTTGCCCCCATGGCTGAAAAACGCTGCGCATGAGCAGGTCCAGGCCTTGCGTGCCAGCATGACGGCGCATCTGCAGAGCCAGAAGGACATGGCTGCGGCCCTGCAGGCGCTGCAGCCGCTCGAGCAGTTTGCCGCCCAGCGCCTGGAGCAGGCGCTGAAGGATCAGCTGAAGCTGGACATCGATGTGACCCACGACCGATGGCGGGAAGAACGCCGCCGGCTGGAGGTCGTGCAGGGCTCGGTGCGCAATTTCGAGTCGTATTTCGTGACGGTGCCGCTGCTGCAGAAACTCTTGCAGAACTTCAAGAATGGCGAGTCCTATTTCGAGCAGACAGCGGTGATCCGTGAGGGGCAAGCACCAGATGGTGCTGAGCAGGTTCTCACCCAACGGATCGATGAAATCGTCAGTCTGTGCCGCAGGGTGGATGTGGGTAAGGCTTACCAGGAGCACTTGAAGCAAACGCTGACGCCAGCCTTCAGGCGCCAGTTGGCCAAGGATACGCGGCTGTGCATGGCGGCAGCTGTCGAGATCGCGGCCATGAAAGGGCAATTGGCGGGCAGCGATCTACGGATGCTACGCCAGCTAGGCAAGGGCGAACCTGCACAGTTGCCTTCGAGCCTGCGCCTGGGTATGGGCGTCTTGCAGGTGCTTGGGCAAGCCGTGGACGGCGCACTGGCATTCGAGTGGACTGGCACCGTTAGCGGTATGCCTGGCCTGGTTTTCAATCCGGATCGCTTGCAGGCGGTGCTGCTCTATCTGCCAGATGATCGGGAGCAACCCTTTCAACGGTTCGACGACTGGGCATCGGCAAACCGTACCTTGGCCAGGTTGATGTGCGGTGCCGATTTTCGAAAGGCAATTGCCCGACGCATCGCCCTGGACAAGCAGGTGGACTATCAACTGCTGCTGCGCAAGCGCCTGCAGGATGACGAGCCGGACCTGGAGCCCGGCTTGCTTGCCAGTGACGGTGAGCTTTTTGCAAGCTTGGCTGCCAGACACGTGCGACGTATCGAGGCGGATGCTGCTTTCCTGGCTGTGCCGACGGCGCAGGCGAATGCCCGGTCGGCCGCAGCGCGATTGCAGGCACTGGAAACGGCGGGCCTGGTATTGCTGAACCTGGTGGGTCTGTTCGTGCCAGTCGTTGGCGCCTTGCTGCTGGTTGACCTGGCCCGACAGGTGCTTGGCCATGTGTTCGAGGGGAGCGGCGACTGGCTGCAGGGGCACCAGCACGAAGCGACGGAGCACCTGCTGGAGGTCGCAGCGACACTGGCCACTGGCGCCACCGTCACAGCAGGTGGTCAGGTGCTGCGCAGTACCTTTGTCGAGCAGCTGGAGCCGGTTACCACCGAGGCGGGCGAGCAGCGACTGTGGCGCTACGACCTGCAACCTTATGAGCAGCGCTCGACCACGGCATCCTTGACTGAACTGGACAATGGGCTGCTCAGCGATGGCCAGGCCTACTGGTGGCGGCGCGACGCTGTGCTTTACAGGGTACGCCGCGATGCGGCGGGCACTTGGCGATTGCTGCATCGCGACGGGCCAGGCGTGTTCGGGCCGGCGCTGGAAAGCAATGGTGAGCGTGCCTGGCGGCTTGCCTGGGAGCGTCCGCTGGCGTGGCAGGGGGCGCAGAGGCTGGTCAAAGGTCTCTGGCCTGGCGCAGCAGAGCTGGATGCGGAGCGGATCACTCAGATCCTGGCGGTAGCGGATGTGGACGAGGCGTATTTGCGTGGGCTATGGGTGGAGGGCCGCCCCCTGCCCATCAGGTTGCGCGATACGCTGGAGCGCTTTGCTGCCGATGCCCGGGTCGATGCGTTCTTTGCGCAAGTGGATGTGGCAGGCGACGACACCGAAGCGTTGCAGTGGTGTATCGACACGTTGGAACTGCAAGGGGAGAACCTGGTAGAGCAAACCCGGTCGATCCGCCAGTCGGCCGAACGGTTGCGCGGGCCGATGCTGGAGCATTTCGCCCAGCGTTACCTTGCCCCTGATCCACTGCTGGCCACACTCAAGGGCAGCTTCCCCGGACTGCCAGATGCCTATGCGCTGGATCTGCTGAAAAGCGCCAGTGCCGAATCGCGCGAACGCATGACCAACGAAGCGCGAGTGCCGCTGGCATTGGCCGAGCGGGCGCGCGGCGCGCTGCAACAGGCGCGCCTGACCAGGATGCGCGAAGTACTTTATCTACCTAACAGTTATCGTGCCGATACAGTATCCCTGGCGTTCTCCTTGCTACGCCGCCGCGGCTTGACACCGGGTGGGGTGAACCTGGTGCTGCGCGAGGGCTCTGCAACCGGGCCGGTACTGGATCGGCTTTTCCCTGAGCGCAATGGCGCGCAGTCCGTGACGGAAATGGTATGGCGTGAGGGGCGCTTCGAACTGTTCGACGACATGGGCCGTACCCGCGACATCGAGGTCGCCCAGCCTGAGGGGCTTTTCGAGGTACTTGCGGCCTGTCTGCCGCCCACGTTCCTGCAACGCCAAGGCTGGACGGGCGAGGACGCTGCCGGGCGTATCCGCTCATCGTTTCAGACTTGGCTGCCACGTGACCGCCTGGAACTGATACGACTGCTCGGCTGGCGTGAGGCCAGGCCCATGGCGCCCCTCATGCATCGTCTGGCCGATGGGCGGGCAGGTTATCTGCTAAGTGGCAGGGGCGCTTCCAGTCAAGCGCACGGGCAGGTTCTGCGGCGTCGTATCGGTAGCCTCTATCCCGCCTTCGATGATGAGGAGGTAGAGCGGTACCTGCAGCTGCTATTGGCACAATCGAGCTCGGCCTATACCACGCTGTTGCGTCAGGAGGGGGATTATCGACGGATGGATCAAGCCCTGCGGCTTTGGACTGACGCAGTTGCCGAGACAACCCGTGGCCACCGGCAGGCGGTTGCCGATGCACTTCGCCGTGCCTGGCGCCTTGAAGGGGAGAGGGTGATCTATCGCAATGGTGAGCCCGGAGGAATGCGGCTCAGCATCATCGGCGTGCCGGCGGGCAGCCTGCCGACCCTGCCGGAGGGGACGGATTTTACCCACATTACGGACATGGTACTGGTCGGTATGCGCCTGGAGTCTCTTCCAGCCGGCTTTCTGCGCACCTTCCCCGAGCTGCGCCGCCTGGACCTTGGCAACAATGCCTTGCGTGCGATTCCGGAAGGCCTCGCCGGGCTGACGCGCCTGCGCCATCTGCGGCTGCCCCGCAACCGGATCCGGCTGACGGCACCACATGTCGACGCGCTGGCAGGCCTGGCCCGTCTGCGCATCCTCGACCTGAGTGAAAACATGCTCGGCTCGATCAGCCTGCGCTTCAATCAGTTATCGCGCCTGCGAGAGCTACATCTGAGCCGGGCAGGTCTGCAGGCGGTGCCAAGGGGGCTGGAGTGGTGTGGCCTGCTCGAGTATGCCGATCTGCGCGGCAATCAGATATCCAGCCTGCCACAGGCGTTACTCGATGCGCCGTTGGCCTTGCGTCGGGCGGTGTGGGTCGATGGTAATCCGCTGACGGCAGCCGATCGTGAGCGTCTCCTTGGACCGGAGGCGGAACATGCCCATGGCCAGGTTCCCGATGCTGAAGAGCCTGCTGAAGCTGCAGATCCTTTGCGGGCACGAACCACCTGGCTTGGGGCGCTCGCCGAGCCCGAGCAGGCGGCCAAGGCTGCACAGTGGGATGCCCTGCAGGGTGAACCTGGGCATGTGCAGTTCTTCCAGCTACTGGCAGAGCTGACCGAGAGTTCCGATTTTCGTGTGGCCCGTGACGACCTGTTGCGAAGGGTGTGGGCGATGATAGACGCTGCGACCAGCAATACACTGATTCGTGATGAACTGTTCGAGCGGGCTGCAGACCCGCGTACCTGTGTCGACAGCGTGGCGCACTGTTTCAGTCAGCTCGAAATCCGAATGCGGGTACTGCAGGTGACTCATGGTGAAAACCCGGTCGCCACGCGTAATGCCCGCCTGGAGTTGGCACAGCGCCTGTTCCGTCTCGATCAGGTGGAGCACTTTGCCCGTGCTGATTTCCAGGCACGGCTGGCCGAAGGGCGAGGGGTGGATGAGGTCGAGGTCAGCCTGGCCTATCGTACAGGCCTGGCAAGCCGCCTGAACCTGATCGGGCAACCGCGCAGCATGCAGTTCCACCAGGTTGCCGGTGTGGCCAGTGAGGACCTGGATCGCGTCTACCTGGCAGTCCTGAACGCCGAAGCGGGTGATGAGCGGGTTCGCTACATCAGCCAGCGAGACTACTGGCAGGCGTACCTGCGTGAACGCTACCCCGAGGCATTCGAGCAGATCTCCAGCGACTTCAGCAAGCAGATCGACGAGCTTGAGGAAGAGAAAGAAGCCCTGGGCAGCGGCGCTTATGTCCAACGCTGCAAGCAGCTGCGCCGGGATACCGAGCAAGCCTACGATGCGCTTGCCTTACGGCTCACCCAGGATGAAATGAACGTGCCGGCCCTCTCGCAGAACAACACATAAGTCATTGATTCAGGGGGGCCGTGTGGGAGCAACTGTCTTGCTCAATTTCTAGAGGCTGGCGCGATCCCTGTGGGAGCGGCTTTAGCCGCGAACACCGGCGAAGCCGGTGCCATGCACCGCGTTGGATTCTTCGCGGCTAAAGCCGCTCCCACAGGGTACGCGGACCGCTTGAGAACTCGGTTCCCTACGCTACAGCGCAGCCCAAAGGGCTGGGCAACCTCCCATGCGCCCAGGCTCGATCTTGCCTAGCCGAATTTCCTCCTGCACGAAGCGCTCGTGCAGGAGGAGGGTGATCGCCTTCCCTGTCGCCTGGAGATCGCCATGCCTGAACTGCACGAACATGCCAAGCTTGCCTACCCGGTAAACGACTTCATTGTCGAGATACTGCCTGAATGGCTGAAGAAGGCCAGGAAGGAATCGATCAATGCACTGCGTGCAGCGTCGACTGCTCACCTGGCGAGCCGCAAGCAGCTGGCACCGTTATTGGGCCGCTTGCTGCCGCTCGATCAATTCGCCAAGGCCCGCCTCGGTCCCGCCATCGAAGCGAAACTCGAGGTGCAACTCGACCTGGACAAGGTGGTGTGGCGTGAAGAGCGCCTTCGCGCCATCGCTCGGCCGTTCGACCCCTTACCGGGACTGTTGCCCCCGGACCTGCAGCAGGTGCTGGTCTACGAGCCGTTGTTGCAGAAATTGTTGCAGAACTTCACGGATGGCGAGTCGTTCTTCGAACAGACGGCGGTCATCAGGCAGCAACCGGCCGATGGCTCATCGGCACAGGTACTGACCTGGCAGATCGATGACCTGGTCGCCTTGTGTCGGGACGCCGATGTCGGCGGTGCTTACCAGCGCCATCTTGACCAGGTGCTGACACCGGAACTGACCACGGCCCTGGGCAATGATCAACGCACTGGTCTGGCGTTGGTCATTGAAATCGCCGCGCTGCAGGCACAGCTCAAAAACAGTGATCTGGACATGCTCCGTCTGCTTGTCCAGGGCAAGGCGGCTCGCCATGCCCAGGGCTGGAATGGCATTGCCAGAGCCGTGCAGGTTCTCGACTGCCGAGTGGAAGGTGCCATGGCCTTCGAACTGGTCGAACCGCCGCGTCGGCAGAGTGATTTCCCGGCTGGCCCGCCAGACAGCCTCAAGGGCGTGATCCTGTACTTGCCGGACGACCATGAGCAGCCCTTGCGGCGGTTTGCTGACTGGGATGCGGTGAATGATGCGCTGGTCCGGTACATGCGGGACGAGCCATTCAGAAGCGCGTTCGTCCAGCGCATCGCATTAAGCCAGCGGGCTCAATTCCTGACGTTACTGGATAAGCGCTTGAGTGACGATCAACCGGACCTGCAGCCATCACGGCTAGCGCTAAAGGATGATCCCTTCCTCGATGCGGCCAGGCGACATGCCTCGCGCATCAGGGAAGACGCCCGCTTCCTGGCGGTGCCAACGGCTGAGGTGGACCGGCGCGCCAGCACTGACCGGCTGGCAGCGCTCCAGGAGGCGGGGTTGGCGCTGGTTGGCCTGGCAGGGCTGTTCGTGCCAGCCATCAATGCCGTGCTGCTGGGCGACTTCGCCAGGCAGTTGCTGACCCAGGTTTATGAAGGCGCCAGCCACTGGGCGCAGGGGCATCGGCATGAGGCGCTGGAGCATCTGGTGGACCTGGTCGCATCGGTAGCTGTGCTGGGAACGGCCGCAGCGGGAATCCATACCATCCGCTGCGCCTTTGCCGACACTCTCGAGCCCGTTACCACCGAGTCGGGCTCGCAGCGGCTCTGGCAGAATACCCTGAGCCCTTATCGTACGGCAGGCTCCGACATTTCGCTGACCGAGCGGCACGATGGCTTGTTTTCTGGGGACGACCAGCTCTGGTGGCATGACCAGGGCACCTTCTACGCTGTGCGCCAGGACCGCGAAGGGAGCTGGCGGTTGCTGCATCAGGATGGCACCGAACGGTTCGGCCCGGCTTTGCGAGGCAATGGCGAGCGTGGCTGGTGGCTGCGGATTGACCGTCCCCTGGAGTGGCAGGGCAATGCCAGGCTGTTGACCGCCCTGTGGCCAGCTGCCAGGGCACTGTCTGACGAGCAGGTCGGGCAAATCCTGACAGTGGCCGGGCTGGATGAAGCGATGCTGCGGCAGTTGCTGGTGGAAAGCCGGCCGCTGCCGGTCGCGTTGCGAGACACGCTGCAGCGGTTTGCGGTGCAGGCTGAGAATGAAGCCTTTTTTGCTCAGACCAGTGAAGGGCCGCAGTACGCCGAGCGCCTGAGTTGGTGCGTCGAGGAGTTGTCGCTGCAGGGCCAGGACCCGGCCGAACAGATGGATGCAATCCACGAGGCGGCTCAGCGCTTGCGTCAGCCCATGCTTGATCATTTCGCCGAAGCCAGCCTGCCAGACGACCCGGCGACGGCGGTGATCCGGCGCGACTTCCCCGGCCTGCCCAAGGCTTATGCGCGGGAGCTGCTCAAAGCCGCTTCGCCGTTCATGCGCCAGCGGATGGTCGAGGATTTCCGCTTGCCGTTGGCTTTGGCCCAGCAGGCGCGGCTCCTGCTGCTGGAGGTGCGGCTGGTAAGAATGCGCGAGGCCTTGTACCTGCAGGGCAGCTATTGTGCCGACCTGGTGCGTCTGGTGTTTGCGCTTCTGCGAAGTCAAGGCGTTGCCGCAGAAAAGATGAACCTGGTGTTGCGCGACCGGACTTCCACTGGCGCGGTGCAGGACCGGTTGTTGCCAGCCTTTGGTGATGCAACTCAGACCTTCGACCTGGTATGGAAAGACGGCAGCTTCCAACTGTATGACGAAAGAGGCCTGGCCAGCGAGCTTGAGGTTGCGGAGCCGCAAGGTGTGTTCGAAGTACTGGCGGCAGTACTTTCTGACAGTTTCCTTCAGCGTTCGGGTTGGGTTGGTAAAGACGTGCCTGGCCTCATCCGGGCCAGTATGCAGGTCTGGTTGCCGCGTGATCGCAAGGCCTTGCTTGCATTGCTGGACTGGCGAGAAGCCAGGCCACTGGGCGCAATGATCCAGCGCCTGGGCGATGGCCGTGTGGGTTACCCCCTCGGCCCTGTGCTTTCGTGCATGGAGTCACCGGCGTGTACCCTGCGGCGCCGGGTTCGTAGCCTTTACCCCGGTTTCAGCGAAGCACAGGTCGAGCGGTTCATTCACTTCTTGCTTCTACGCAGGGCCTCTCCCTTTACCACCTTGCTGCGGCAGGAAATGGAATATGCAGCGCTGGACCGCAGCTTGAGAGCCTGGGCGCGACAGGGGGATGCCGGGCAGTGGAGGCTGCGCACGTCGGCCGGCGACGAAATTCGCCGTGTCTGGCGCCTGGAGGGGCCGCGGATCGAGGATGACGTGGAGGGCGAAAACGGGGAGGACCCACGCTGGAGCATGCGTTTGTCCCTTTCCAATTGGCCGTTGGGGGATTTGCCCGATATTCCTGCGGGCACTGACTTTTCTCATGTGACGCGTTTGACCCTGGTCAATTTGCGGCTCACGGTGTTGCCCGCGGGCTTCCTTGAGAATTTCCCCTCCCTGCAGAACCTGGACCTGAGTTTCAACGAACTTCACGCGCTGCCACAGGGGCTGGAACGCCTTCACGATCTGCGCGAGCTGACCCTGGCCGGTAACCGTCTGCGTCTGACACAGGCACAGGCCGATGTGCTGGCCGGCCTTACCGCGTTGCGCCACCTCGACCTGAGTGACAACCCGCTCGGCGCCGCTACCTTGCGGGTCGGGCGACTGGCTGACTTGCATGCGCTGGTCATGCGAAGTGCCGGCCTGCGGGCGATGCCCGAAGAGCTCGAACGCTGCGAACGGCTCACGTTCATCGATTTTCGCAATAACCAGATCGAAGCCCTGCCACCCGCACTGCTGCGTTCCCGTGTGATGCGGCGCCAAATGATGGTGCTTACTGGCAACCCGGTTGTTGCGACACTTGACAGCCAATTGCTTCGACATCGCTTGGCGCCTATCGAGAATGTCGAGCCTGCACTGTCCGCCAACAGGTGGCTGTCGACCCTTGATGCAGCTGATTACACGGCCCGTAGTACGCAGTGGGACACGCTACGTGCCATGCCGGGTAGTGACGCGTTCTTCGGGCTGCTCGACGAGTTGGTCGAGAGTGCCGATTTCAGGGCCGCTGCGCAGGCTACTGCCGAGCGGGTCTGGCGCGTTGTCGGAGCGGCCGCCGAGGACCCTCGCATTCGTCAGGACTTGTTCGACATTGCCGCTGATCCGCGTACGTGCGCCGACAGTGTGGCGCATTGTTTCAGCAACCTTGAGGTGCAGATGCACGTGTCGCAGTTCACTCACAACGGCGCGCCCGGTGCCACCAGCGTCGAGCGCATGCAACTTGCCCAGCGGCTGTTCCGCCTGGAGAGGGTCAATGCCCTGGCCCGGGCGTTCATGGATGAACGTTACGGAAGCGGGCAGTGGCAGGTTACGCACGCAGAGGAGGAGGTGGAGGTGAGCCTGGCCTTCCGCACCGGCCTGGCCGAGCGCCTGAACCTGCTGGGGCAGCCGAGAAACATGCTGTTCGGCTCTCTGGCAGGTGTCACCCAAGCGGATCTGGACAACGCTTATCAGCAGGTACTGAGCGCCGAAACGGGCGAGGAGCGGGCTGTCTTCATCAGTCAGCGCGACTTCTGGGTAGCAGCCTTGCGTGAACAGCACGCCGAGGCATTCTCCGCCATCGATGATGCGTTCCAGAAACGATGGCAGGCTGTCGAAACCCAGTGGGAGTCGGCAGCCACCAGTGAAGCAGCATTGGGTCATCAGGAGTACCTGCGTCAGGCCACGAACCTGCGAAGGGAGCGCGAGATGGCGTTAGCCGCACTGGCCTTGAGACTGACCCGCGAAGCATTGGAAACCCCTGTGTAGCAATCCTGTACAAGCGGCCAAACCGATCATCCAGATTGACAGCTTTGGCCATTGTCGCGCCGCCTGCGCGGCGCGAACATCATCGGACCGATGGTTCACTCCAAAAACAAGAAACCAGGAGTCCGACGATGCGCGATTACGCCGAGGCCGCTCGTGCGTTCGACCATGCCCAGGCCGCTGCGGCGGCATTGCATGGCAACCTCGAAGCCCTCAATGCCTGTGTCGAATGCTGTGACCGCCATGCCGGTGAGGGCAAGCTGGCGCTGATCTACGAAGACCGCGATGGCAACAGTGCCCGCTACAGCTTCGATCAGCTCAAAAACCAGGCCGCCCGCTTCGCCAACGTGCTCAAGACGCAGGGCGTAGGCCCCGGTGATCGGGTTGCCGGGCTGATGCCGCGAACCCCCGAGCTGCTTGTTACCATTCTCGCTACCTGGCGCCTCGGCGCGGTGTACCAGCCGCTGTTCACTGCGTTCGGCCCCAAGGCTATCGAGCACCGGCTTGAGCAATCCCATGCCCGGGTGGTCATCACCGACAGCCACAACCGCGCCAAGCTGGACGATGTGCACGCCTGCCCGACCATCATCACTGTCAAGGCCCGCAGCGGCGAGCTGGACTTCCAGCAGTGTCTGGACAGTGCCGCAGACGTATGCGAGCCGGTGATGCGCTCGGGCAACGACCCGTTCCTGCTGATGTTCACCTCCGGCACCACCGGCCCGGCCAAACCGCTGGAAGTGCCGCTGCGCGCCATCGTCGCGTTCCAGGGCTACATGCGCGATGCCATCGATCTGCGCCCCGAGGACAACTTCTGGAACCTGGCCGACCCGGGCTGGGCCTATGGCCTGTATTACGCAGTCACTGGGCCGCTGTCGCTGGGCCATGCCACCACCTTCTACGATGGCCCGTTCAGTGTTGAAAGCTGCGCGCGGGTGATCGACAAGCTGGGCATCACCAACCTGGCCGGCTCGCCCACCGCGTACCGCCTGCTGATTGCTGCCGGGGATGGTTTCGCCGCGCCGATCAAGGGCCGCCTGCGAGTGGTGAGCAGTGCTGGCGAACCGCTCAACCCGGAAGTGATCCGCTGGTTCGCCGACGAACTGGGTGTGACCATCCACGATCACTACGGGCAGACCGAGCTGGGCATGGTGCTGTGCAACCACCATGGCCTGCAGCACCCGGTACATCTCGGCTCGGCAGGCTTCGCCATCCCTGGTCACCGCATCGTGGTGCTGGACGAGCAGGGCCACGAGCTGCCCGCCGGTCAGCCGGGTATCCTCGCGGTCGACCGCGAGCAGTCGCCGCTGTGCTGGTTCGCGGGCTACCACGGCCTGCCGACCAAAGCCTTCGTCGGCAAGTACTACCTCAGCGGCGACACCGTCGAGCTGAACCAGGACGGCAGCATCAGCTTCGTCGGCCGCAGCGACGATGTGATCACCACTTCCGGCTACCGGGTCGGCCCGTTCGACGTGGAGAGCGCCCTGATCGAGCACCCGGCGGTGATCGAAGCGGCGGTGATTGGCAAACCGGACCCCGAGCGTACCGAGTTGATCAAGGCCTTCGTGGTATTGGCCAGCGGTTGCCAGGGCAGCGCCGAGCTTGAAGAGGCTTTGCGCCAGCACGTGCGCCAACGCCTGTACGCCCATGCTTACCCAAGAGAAATCGAATTCGTCAGCGAGCTGCCCAAGACCCCGAGCGGCAAGCTGCAACGCTTCATCCTGCGCAATCAGGAAGTCGCCAAACAACAAGCGCAACAGGCCACCCCTGCCAGCGCCTGAAAGGAAACCGATCATGCAAATAGCCAACAAACACTTCATCGTCAGCGGCGCCGCCTCCGGGCTGGGCGCGGCAACCGCGCAGATGCTGGTCGAGGCCGGCGCCAAGGTCATGCTGGTCGACCTCAATGCCCAGGCCGTGGAAGCCAAGGCCCGCGAGCTGGGCGACAACGCCCGTTTCGCAGTGGCCGACATCAGCGACGAGCAAGCGGCGCAGGCGGCGGTCGATGCGGCCGTCAGCGCTTTTGGCAGCATTCATGGGCTGGTCAACTGCGCCGGCATCGTCGGTGCCGAAAAGGTATTGGGCAAACAGGGCCCGCATGGCCTGGCCAGCTTCGCCAAGGTCATCAACGTCAACCTGATCGGCAGTTTCAACCTGCTGCGCCTGGCCGCTGCGGCCATGGCCGAAGGGGCTGCCGATGAGGGTGGCGAGCGCGGGGTGATCATCAACACCGCTTCCATCGCCGCCTATGACGGCCAGATCGGGCAGGCCGCCTACGCAGCTTCCAAGGGTGCCATCGCCAGCCTGACCTTGCCGACCGCGCGTGAACTGGCGCGCTTCGGCATCCGTGTAATGACCATTGCCCCTGGCATCTTCGAAACGCCGATGATGGCCGGCATGACCGAGGAAGTACGCGCCTCGCTGGCTGCCGGTGTACCGTTCCCGCCGCGCCTGGGTCGCCCGCAGGAATACGCCGCGCTGGCCCGTCACATCATCGAGAACAGCATGCTCAACGGTGAGGTGATTCGCCTCGACGGTGCACTGCGCATGGCTGCCAAGTAAGGAGAATGAACATGACCCTCGCCAATGACCCGATCGTTATCGTCAGCGCCGTGCGTACGCCCATGGGTGGCCTGCAGGGCGACCTCAAGAGCCTGACTGCACCGCAACTGGGCAGCGCGGCCATCCGTGGCGCCGTGGAGCGCGCCGGCATCGATGCCGCCAATGTCGAACAGGTGCTGTTCGGCTGCGTGCTGCCGGCCGGCCAGGGCCAGGCCCCGGCCCGCCAGGCCGCGCTGGGCGCCGGGCTGGACAAGCACACCACCTGCACAACCCTGAACAAGATGTGCGGTTCGGGCATGCAGGCGGCGATCATGGCCCATGACCTGCTGCTGGCCGGCACCGCCGATGTGGTGGTGGCCGGTGGCATGGAAAGCATGACCAACGCGCCGTACCTGCTGGACAAGGCCCGTGGCGGCTACCGCATGGGCCACGGCAAGATCATCGACCACATGTTCATGGATGGCCTGGAGGACGCCTACGACAAAGGCCGCCTGATGGGCACCTTTGCCGAAGACTGCGCGCAGGCCAACGCCTTCAGCCGCGAAGCCCAGGACCAGTTCGCCATTGCCTCGCTGACCCGTGCCCAGGACGCAATCAAGAGTGGCCGGTTTGCTGCCGAGATCGTGCCGGTGGAAGTCACCGAGGGTAAGGAAAGGCGCGTCATCAAGGACGATGAACAGCCGCCCAAGGCGCGCCTGGACAAGATCCCGCAGCTCAAGCCGGCCTTCCGCGAAGGCGGCACGGTAACCGCCGCCAACTCCAGCTCGATTTCCGACGGCGCTGCGGCGCTGGTGCTGATGCGCCGCTCCGAAGCCGACAAGCGCGGCCTCAAGCCGCTGGCGGTGATCCACGGCCACGCCGCCTTCGCCGACACCCCGGCTCTGTTCCCGACCGCGCCGATCGGTGCCATCGACAAGCTGATGAAACGCACCGGCTGGAATCTGGCCGAGGTCGACCTGTTCGAGATCAACGAGGCCTTCGCCGTGGTTACCCTGGCGGCCATGAAGCACCTCGACCTGGCACACGACAAGGTCAATATCCATGGCGGCGCCTGTGCGCTCGGCCACCCGATCGGCGCTTCCGGTGCGCGCATCCTGGTGACCCTGCTGTCGGCCCTGCGCCAGAACAACCTGCGCCGTGGCGTGGCGGCCATCTGCATCGGCGGTGGCGAGGCCACGGCCATGGCTGTCGAATGCCTGTACTGAGGTGAAGCATGCTGGTAACTGACGAGCAACAACAGATCGCCGACGCGGTACGCGCCTTTGCCCAGGAGCGCCTGAAGCCGTTTGCCGAGCAATGGGACAAGGAACACCGCTTCCCCAAGGAGGCCATCGAGGAGATGGCCGAGCTGGGCCTGTTCGGCATGCTGGTGCCGGAGCAGTGGGGCGGCAGCGACACCGGTTACGTGGCCTATGCCATGGCTCTGGAAGAAATCGCCGCCGGTGACGGCGCCTGCTCGACCATCATGAGCGTGCACAACTCGGTGGGCTGTGTGCCGATCCTGCGTTTTGGCAGCGAGCAGCAGAAAGAGCAGTTCCTTACCCCGCTGGCCAGCGGTGCGATGCTCGGTGCCTTTGCCCTGACCGAACCGCAGGCCGGCTCCGATGCCAGCAGCCTGAAGACCCGTGCTCGTCTGGATGGCGACCACTACGTGCTCAACGGCAGCAAGCAGTTCATTACCTCCGGGCAGAACGCCGGGGTGGTGATCGTGTTCGCCGTGACCGACCCGGACGCTGGCAAGCGCGGTATCAGCGCCTTCATCGTGCCTACCGATTCGCCCGGCTATCAAGTGGCGCGGGTCGAGGACAAGCTCGGCCAGCACGCCTCCGACACCTGCCAGATCGTCTTCGACAATGTGCGTGTGCCGGTGGCCAACCGCCTGGGCGCCGAAGGCGAGGGCTACAAGATCGCCCTGGCCAACCTCGAAGGCGGCCGCATCGGCATCGCCTCGCAGGCGGTGGGCATGGCCCGTGCTGCGTTCGAAGTGGCGCGCGACTATGCCAACGAGCGGCAGAGCTTCGGCAAGGCGCTGATCGAGCACCAGGCGGTGGCTTTCCGCCTGGCCGACATGGCGACGAAAATTGCCGTGGCTCGGCAGATGGTGCTGCATGCTGCCGCACTGCGTGATGCCGGGCGCCCGGCATTGGTGGAGGCCTCGATGGCCAAGCTGTTTGCCTCGGAAATGGCCGAAAAGGTCTGTTCGGATGCCTTGCAGACCCTGGGCGGTTATGGCTATCTGAGTGACTTCCCGCTGGAGCGGATCTACCGCGACGTTCGGGTTTGCCAGATCTACGAAGGCACCAGCGACATTCAGCGCATGGTCATTGCGCGCAATCTTTGAAGGAGCAGTCTGCATGGCATTCGAAACCATCCTGTTGGACATCCACGGCAAGGTCGGCCTGATCACCCTCAACCGCCCGCAGGCGCTGAACGCGCTGAACGCGCAGATCGTCGGCGAGATCAACCAGGCCCTGGACCAGCTCGAGCGTGACCCGAACATCGGCTGCGTGGTGCTGACCGGCTCCGCCAAGGCTTTTGCCGCTGGCGCCGACATCAAGGAAATGGCCGAGCTGCAATACCCGCAAATCTACGTTGACGACCTGTTCAGCGATTCCGACCGTATTGCCAACCGGCGCAAGCCGATCATTGCTGCAGTGTCCGGTTTTGCCCTGGGCGGCGGCTGCGAGCTGGCGATGATGTGTGACTTCATCCTGGCGGCGGACAATGCCAGGTTCGGCCAGCCGGAAATCAACCTTGGCGTGCTGCCGGGCATGGGCGGCACCCAGCGCCTGACCCGCGCGGTGGGCAAGGCCAAGGCCATGGAACTGTGCCTGACCGGTCGCCTGATGGGCGCTGAGGAAGCCGAGCGTGCTGGCCTGGTGGCGCGTATCGTGCCGCAGGCGGAGCTGGTGGAAGAGGCGCTGAAGGTGGCGGCGACCATTGCCAGCAAGTCGATTCCGGTGAGCATGATGGTGAAAGAGAGCGTCAATCGTGCGTTCGAAGTCACCCTTAGCGAGGGTGTGCGCTTTGAGCGACGGGTGTTCCATGCGGCGTTTGCCACTGAAGACCAGAAAGAAGGTATGGCTGCGTTCATTGCCAAGCGTGAGGCGCAGTTCAAGGATTGTTGATCTGGTTGGGGTTTTGCGCTGGGCCTCTGGGTGCATGCCTTGAGAGGTCCGGCGCCTGTGAGATCGAGCGCCGCCCGCGCGGCGCATCGCGAGCGAAGCTCGCTCCTACATTTGTTTTGGGCCAGTAACGCCTGCGCCAACGCGCGCGACCGCCTTGTTTGTTCCTCACGATATCGAGGTGGACACCAAAGGGCCGCGCGCCTCTGCCTCAGGATCGACTGGCCCGAAACAGATGTAGGAGCGAGCTTCGCTCGCGATGCGCCGCGCGGGCGGCGCTCGATCTTCCAGACGCTGCAAATGCTGTGGCGAGCACCTAGCGGCCCTGGCCCAATTCCCCGCCATGCTCCACGGCCCCTACCAAGCATCTTCTTTGCACCGACCAGCGGATTCCGAGCAATAGAAGCAAATTCACACCCATTTGCAGTTGCTCCACGCGACGCAGCGCCTTAGACTGCCGCCCCCTGTAAAAGAGTGCCGGTTGGCGCTTGAAGAATTCCGCTGCCGATGCCAAGGCGTCGGCGGCACCCGAATCGCCCAAATGCACATTTTTTCATAGAGAATTCGATGACCAAGGAACAGTTGCTGGCCATGTCGGCCGATGACTACATGAACGCTGACCAGCTGGCTTTCTTCGCTGGCCTGCTGCAGGCGATGAAAGTCGAAACCCATGAACGCATCGAGCTGAGCCGTGCCACCATCGAAGGCCTGGACACCCCGTCGGACCCTGCCGACGTGGCTTCGGTCGAAGAAGAGCGTAGCTGGCTGGTGAATGCCATCGACCGCGACCAGCGCCTGCTGCCGCAGTTGGAAATGGCCCTGGACCGTATTGCCGACGAAAGCTTCGGCTGGTGCGATGACAGCGGTGAGCCGATCGGCCTGAAGCGTCTGCTGATCAGCCCGACCACCAAGTACTGCATCGAAGCCCAGGAGCGCCACGAGCAGCTCGACCGCCACCAGCGCCAGGTGTAACCCCGCGCGGTGCGCCAAGCCCCACGGAGCGATCCCTGGGGCTTTTTGCGTTTCTTGCCGGCGGCGGTTTTGTTGCCCCGCAGGTAACACTGCTGTACCGGGATGCGCTGTTTCCACGCCGCGAGCAGGCGTATCATGGCTTTATCGTTAGGGTGCTAATTAAATTCCGGAGGGAATGATGAATAGCCGCGTCGATGTAGCCGTGATGATTGGTTCGGGTGTGCCGGCCACACTGCGGGCGCTGGGTAAACGTATCTGCTGGGTGGTGCTGGTCAATGGCGAGCGCCGTGGTACCGCATTCGCCACGCGCGAAGAGGCGCTGGAGTGCCAGGCGGCCTGGCAGCAGCAGTTGAAGAAGGGCCTGGCCGCCTGAGCGCATTGAGTGCTTCCGGCGAGCGAGCGGAGTGTCGTTCAGGGCGATCTCCTGCAAGAAATGCACTTTGCCTCTCGACGGATTTCGGTGTTTTCGTGCATATTCTTCCCCCAGTAATGCGCTGATGAATTGCAGGGCCGGTTGTCACGTGCGCTCTGGCATTGCCTGCCGCATCTTTCCTGGCGGTTTTGCTGTCAGGCATTACGCTTCCCGAATCGGGAATATGCCGAAAGCCTGTATGTGGCCATATCTGGCAAGCCAGAGTAAAGAATCCTGCGCGCTGCATCGCCAGCGGGCACAGACATTTCGCATATCGTTTTATTACTCTTTTCGCCTATCGATAGAAATGACCGTGTCTCACCGAACTTGGGTGAGCGCGGGTTGTAACCGGTTGAGGATTACTTCATTGGCAGTCAGCACTCTTGATACCCATGCGTTGTTCGCCCTGGGCGACTTGCGCGGTAAATTGGCCCAGCTGTTTCAGGGTCGCTTTGTCTATGTCACCGAACAGAATCCCGAAGGCCTGTACATGGCCGAAATCGATACCGAAAGTGCATTGGTGGTCGATGACAAGCAGCGTTTGGAGCTGAAGGTCGGCGACCACTTTCGCGCCGCCGTACTGCCCAGCCGCGAAGGCGGCAAACTGGAAATGCGCTTTCGCGATATCAAGCTGAATGTATATGGTGTGGGCGACTACGCCTTCGTGTCGGTACCTGAAGGCGAGGGCATCGTGTTCCGTGAAGGCCACGGTGTGATGCTGGTGTTCGCCGCGCAGCAACAAGTGCAGGAAGGCCTTGGCAAGTTGCTCAAGGCGGTGACCGGCAAGGTTGCCAAATGGCGCAAAGGTGAGCTGACCACCTTCAAGGCCAGTGAATGACCCACAGTGACGACGCGCCTGCAACGCGTGCCGAGTTCCATCGGCAGCACCAGGCAGATGCCGTGGCCGAGGCCGAGCGTTTGCTGGCCAGGCGCGAAGAACTGCAAGGCGCCTGGTTGAACTGGGTGGCAGGCGAATTGTACCGCCTCGGCCCGCCGCCTTATGCGGCCATGGTCCGGCGCGAGTTGCAGCGCCTTGCCCAAGGCTGAGGCGGCGACTCTTCAGTTACCGCGATCGCGGCCGCTGCTGACTTCTTCAGGGACCGGCTCGTTTGCCATGCGCTTGCGGAACAGCGCCGCCCGCGCCAGCAACAGCGTGGTTACCGGTACGGTGATCGACAGCAGGATCGGAATCAGCCAGGCGTGCAGCACCGGTGCTTCCTTGAGCCAGGAAAAGTAGATGATCGAGGCCAGTGCCACGCACCAGGCACCAATGGTCGAGGCCAGTGCCGGCGGGTGCATGCGCTGGAAGTAGTCCTTCAGGCGCAACAGGCCAACGGCACCGATCAGGGCGAACAGGCTGCCGGTCAGCAGCAGCGCGGCGGTAACCAGCTCTAGCCAGAAGGGGAGTTGCAGGGTTTCAGTCATTCGATCACCTCACCGCGCAGCAGGAACTTGGCCAGGGCAAACGAGCCAACGAAACCGAACAGCGCAATCAGCAGGGCACCTTCGAAGTAGGTGTCACTGGCATAACGGATTCCCAGCACCAGCATGGTCAGCATGGCCAGGATGTACAGGTAGTCCAGTGCCAGCACCCGGTCCTGGGCGGACGGGCCGCGGAACAGCCGGATCAGCGCCAGGGCCATGGCCAGGGCGAAGATGAACAGGCTGGCGAGGACAGCATTGGCGAGCAGGCCTGTCATTGGAAAATCTCCATCAGCGGGCGTTCGTAGGTGTCCTTGAAGTGCTGGATGAAAGCCGCCTCATCGCCCAGGTCGAACACATGCAGCAGCAATACGCTGCGGTCCAGCGCCAGTTCGGACCAGACCGTGCCGGGCACCACCGTGGTAATCATCGACAGCGCCGCCAGGCCATGCGGGTCGCGCAGGGCCAGCGGGATGTGCACGAACGCCGAGCGTGGCGGCTGCTTTCCGGCACGCAGCACGCCACGGGCAACCAGCAGGTTGGACATGATCACATCGATGCCGACCCGGCCAATCAGCCGGGCGATGGCCAGCGGCCGTCGCACATGGGCATGCTGCGGGCGCAGCGGCGCCATCAGCAGCGGCGCCAGCACGCCGAGCGCGGCAGCCAGCAGCAGGTTGCCGGGGCTGACCGAAAGGTTCAGCAACAGCCACAGGCCGAACAGTGAAACCGATAACAGCGGTGCGGGGAACAGTCGATTCATGGCTGCACCTGTACGTCGAGCGAGGTGGGGCCAGGAACCGGCCGGGCGGCCATCACGGCTTCGATATAGGCGTCGGGGGCCTGCAGGCTGGCGGCGGTGTCCTGGGTGTAGCGCAGCAGCGGTTCGGCCTTGAGGCTGAGGATGATGCACAGGCTTAGCAGGATGACGATGGGCAGGCATTCATAGCGGCGCAGCACCGGCGACGGGCGCTCCTCCGGCTTCCAGAAACGCTGGATGCCGACGCGGCCGAAGGCGATCAGCGAGGCCATGCCAGAGAGGATCAACAGCGCCACCAGGCCCCAGCCCGCCGTGCCCAGCGGTTGCTCGGGAGGCACGCCCAACCCCTGTGGGTTGAACAACGCGCTGATCAGGTTGAGCTTGCCGACAAAGCCGGACAGCGGCGGCATGCCGATGATCAGCAGGGCGCAGGCGATGAAGCTGAGGCCGAGGAAGGCCATGGTCCACGGGATGATCTGGCCGATCACCACCTTTTGCTCATCGTCGAGGTTGATGCCCTTGGGCGGGTGCAGTGACTCCAGCGGTGGCGGCATGGCGCCTTCTTCGTCCTCAAGTGGCGCTTCGTTGGCCGAACGCGAACGTTCGACCAACTCGGCGAGCAAGAACAGCGCGCACAGCGCCAAGGTCGAGTTGACCAGGTAGAACAGGGCCGCACCGGTCAGCGCCGACTGAGCAAAACCGACGGCGCCGAGCAGGGTGCCGGCCGAGACCAGGATGCTGAGGGCAGCCATGCGCTCCAGGCGCTGCGCGGCCAGGATCGATACCGCCGCCACCGCCAGGGTGACCAGGCCACCGTACACCAGCCATTCACCACCGAAATGCGCCGAGGCCCCGGCCTGCCCGGAGAACAGCAGTGTCCACAGGCGCAGCACCGCATACAGGCCGACCTTGGTCATGATGGCGAACAGTGCCGCCACCGGCGCGCTGGCCGAGGCATAGGCCGGCACCAGCCAGAAGTTCAACGGCCAGATGCCGGCCTTGACCAGGAAGGCCATGGCCAGGATCGCCGCGCCAGCGTGCAACAGGCCACGGTCGGCCTCCGGTACCAGCGGAATCTTCAGTGCCAGGTCGGCCATGTTCAGGGTGCCGGTCACGCCATACAGCATCGCTGCGCCGACCAGGAACAGCGACGAGGCGAACAGGTTGATGGCAATGTAGTGCAGGCCGGCACGCACCCTGGCGCGGCCCGAGCCATGCAGCAGCAGGCCATAGGAAGCGGCCAGCAGCACTTCGAAGAACACGAACAGGTTGAACAGGTCGGCGGTGAGGAAGGCGCCGTACAGGCCCATCAGCTGGATCTGGAACAGCGCGTGGAAGCTGGCCCCGGCACCGTCCCAGCGGGCGCGGGCAAACAGCAGGGCGCTGAAACCGATGATGCCGGTGAGGGTCAGCAGCAGGGCCGACAGGTGGTCGACCACCAGCACGATGCCGAACGGCGCTGGCCAGTTGCCCGGCAGGTAGACACCGATCGATTCCGCCTGGCCCTGGGTGCGCACCCACTGCAGCAGGCTGACCGCGATGGCCAGGCCGGCGAAGGTCGACAGCAGGTTCAGCCGGGCCTTGATCTGCCGGTGTTTCTCGCCCAGCAGCAACATCACTGCCGCCGTCACCAGCGGCAGCAGGATGGGCGCGATGATCAGTTGGCTCATGCCACTCATTCGTCACGCTCCCGGCCATCCACGTGGTCGGTACCGGTCAGGCCGCGCGATGCCAGCAACACCACCAGGAACAGCGCGGTCATGGCGAAGCTGATGACGATGGCGGTGAGCACCAGGGCCTGCGGCAGCGGGTCGGTATAGTGCAGCAGGTCCTGTGGCACGCCGTCCTTGATGATCGGTTCCTTGCCGATGAACAGGCTACCCATGCTGAAGATGAACAGGTTGACCCCGTACGACAGCAGGCACAGGCCCATGATCACCTGATAGGTTCGCGGGCGCAGGATCAGCCACACCCCCGAGGCGGCCAGGACGCCGATGGCAACTGCAATCACTTCTTCCATCAGGCGGCTCCTGCTTGGCTGGTTTTCGCCGGGTTGCCCGGGCGGTAGGCGCGCACCGACTGGTGCGCCAGGGCAGTGAGGATCAGCAGGGTCGAGCCGACCACCACGGTGAACACGCCGACATCGAAGAACAGCGCGCTGGCCACGTGCACATCACCGAGCAACGGCAGGTGCAGGTGGGCGGTATGGGTGGTGAGGAACGGGTAGCCCAGCAGCATGGCACCCACCCCGGTCAGGGTTGCGCACAGTAGCCCGGTGCCCATCCAGCGCAGCGGGCGCAGGCTCATCTGCGCCTCGACCCACTGGGTGCCGGCCACCATGTACTGCAGGATGAACGCCACCGACATCACCAGGCCGGCGACAAAGCCGCCACCGGGCTGGTTGTGGCCGCGCATGAACAGGTACATCGACACCAGCAGGGCGATTGGCAGCAGCAGGCGCACCAGTACCGCGGGCACCATCATGAAGCCCAGGGCGGTGTCGGTGGCATGCCGCGGGTTGATCAGGTCGGTGACCACGTCGGGTGCCAGCTGGCGCTGCTGCGCCGGCAGTTGCATGCTTTCCTTCGGCGGGCGGAAGCGCCGCAACAGGGCGAACACGGTCAACGCCACGGCCACCAGCACGGTAATTTCACCAAGGGTATCGAAGCCACGGAAGTCGACCAGCATGACGTTGACCACGTTGGTGCCACCGCCCTGGGGCAGCGCCCGGCTCAGGTAGAACGAGGAAATGTCGTTGGGTGTCGGCCGGGTCAGCATGGCGTAGGACAGCACGGCCATGCCGCCACCTACCAGCACCGCCAGCAGCAGGTCGCGCAGGCGGCGCATGCGCGCGCGCTCCAGGCTGCCCGGAAGTGGTGATACGCCTTCGATCCGCCGCGGCAGCCAGCGCAGGCCGAGCAGGATCAGCACGGTGGTGACCACTTCCACGACCAGTTGGGTCAGGGCCAGGTCGGGTGCGGAGAACCAGACGAAGGTGATGCAGGTCATCAGGCCGCAGACGCTGACCATGATCAATGCCGCCAAGCGGTGATACTTGGCCTGGTAGGCGGCGCCGATGGCGCAGGCAATGGCGATCAGCCACAGCGCGACGAACACGCCCGAGCCCGGAATCTTCGGCCGGTCGCCCCAGCTCAGGCCGCTGTAGAGCATAGGCGTGAGGCCGGCGAGGAAGGCGGCGAGCACCAGCATGAACAGCTGCGACTGCAGGCGGCGGCTGGTGAGCAGACGCTCGATGCGCCGGGCCAGCAGCATCAGCTGCACCTGGCCGTGTTCGAACAGGCGCTTGCCGTTGAAGCGCTCGATCACCGGCGGGTAGGGGAAGCGGCCCAGGCGCAGCTGCTTGCGCAGCAACAGGTACAGCACGATACCGCCGCTCATGGCCACCAGGCTCATGATCAGCGGCGCGTTCCAGCCATGCCAGATGGCCAGGCTGTATTCCGGCAGGGTGCCGCCTACCACCGGCAGGGCGGCGGCAGCCAGCAGCGGGCCGACCGACTGGGCAGGGAAGATGCCCACCACCAGGCAGGTGAGCACCAGCAGTTCGACCGGCGCACGCATCCAGCGTGGCGGCTCGTGGGGGGTATGCGGGAGGTCTTGCGCAGTGGGGCCGAAGAACACATCGACGGTGAAGCGCAGGGCATAGGCCACGCTGAAGGTGCCGGCCAGGGTGGCGATCACCGGCAGCGTGGCTTCGACCCAGGCAGTGGAGCTGATGAACACCGTTTCGGCGAAGAACATTTCCTTGGACAGGAAGCCGTTCATCAACGGCACGCCGGCCATCGAGGCGCTGGCCACCATGGCCAGGGTGGCGGTGTATGGCACCAGGCGGATCAGCCCGCTGAGGCGGCGGATGTCACGGGTGCCGCTTTCGTGGTCGATGATGCCGGCGGCCATGAACAACGAGGCCTTGAAGGTGGCGTGGTTGAGAATGTGGAACACCGCGGCGACGGCAGCCAGCGGGCTGTTCAGGCCCAGCAGCAGGGTAATCAGGCCCAGGTGGCTGATGGTCGAGTACGCCAGCAGGCCCTTGAGGTCGTTCTGGAACATGGCGGCGAAGGCGCCGAGCAGCAGGGTGAGGGCGCCGGCACCGCCGACGATCCAGAACCACTCCTCGCTACCCGACAGCACCGGCCATAGCCGCGCCAGCAGGAATACCCCGGCCTTGACCATGGTCGCCGAGTGCAGGTAAGCCGATACCGGGGTGGGGGCCGCCATGGCGTGGGGCAGCCAGAACTGGAAGGGGAATTGTGCGCTCTTGCTCAGGGCGCCGATGAGGATCAGCGGCAGCAGCACCGGGTACAGTGCATGCTGGCGAATGGTGTTGCCGGCAGCCAGGACCTTGTCCAGGTCGTAGCTGCCGACCACATGGCCGAGCAGCAGGGCACCCACCAGCAGGCACAAACCGCCTGCGCCCGTGACCATCAGCGCCATGTAGGCGCCGCGGCGGGCGTCGGCACGGTGGTGCCAGTAGCCGATCAGCAGGAAGGAGAACAGGCTGGTGAGTTCCCAGAAGAACACCAGCTGGATCAGGTTGCCGGAGATCACCAGGCCGAGCATGGCGCCCATGAAGGCGAGGAAGAAGGCGAAGAAGCGCGGTACCGGGTCTTGCGGCGACATGTAGTAGCGAGCATACAGCGACACCAGCGCACCGATGCCCAGCACCAGCAGCGAGAACAGCCAGGCGAAGCCGTCCATGCGCAACACCAGGTTCAGCCCCAGGCTGGGCAGCCAGAGGAACTCTTCGCGAATTACGCCACCGTGGGCAACCTGAGGGTACAGCAGTGCTACCTGGACAGTGCCGACCAGGGCCACGAGCCCGGCGAGAATGGACTCCGCGTTACGTGCGTTGTGCGGCAGCACGGCTGCCAGGCAACTGCCCACGAACGGCAGAAGCAATAGCACTATCAATGACATAGCGTTCTATTCTGGAGAAGTTTGCAAAGAATCATACGTGTCGAGGGGGTGATCACCAACACGCAAGCTGTCGCAGAATCCTACAAACAGGCTGTGACAAGCTGTTTTTTTATAACAGTTTTTTACAAAGCATAGCCGCAGTTGGCGGCTTTACAGGCCGGCCTGGCGTTCGCCTTCATTCTGCACTTCTGGTGTTTCGGTCGCTTCGCGCGGGCGGCGCACCTTGAGTTCGCTGACCACCACCGCGATCACGATCAGCAAGCCACCGAGCAGTGCCACGCCCGGCAGGCGCTCACCGGCGATGCGCCCGACGATCCCGGCCCACACCGGTTCACCGGCATAGATGAGGGTGGCGCGGGTGGGCGAGACCGACTTCTGCGCCCAGTTCATTGCCACCTGGATCACCGCGCTCATGGCGCCCAGGCCCACGGCGCTGGCCAGCAGCAGCCAGGAGAAGTCGGGCAGGCGCTCCTGGGTCGGTACGATCATCAGGAACGCCAGCAGCGAGGCGGTTGCCAGTTGCACCACGGTGACCCGGCGCACATCGACCTGGCCGGCGTAGCGGCTGATCAGGATGATTTCGCCGGCGATGGCCACGGCGCTGACCAAGGTCACCAACTCGCCCTCGCTGAAGTGCAGGCTGCCGCCCTCCGGCCCGGCCAGCAGCATCAGGCCGATGAACGCCAGGCCGATACCGATGCTGGGCATCAGGCCGGGGCGCCGGCCCAGTACCAGCCACTGCAACAGCGGCACGAACGGCACGTACAGTGCGGTGATGAACGCCGACTGGCTGCTGCTGATGGTTTGCAGGCCCATGGTCTGCAGGCCGTAGCCGAGCATGATCGACACGCCGATCAGCATGCCGGCTTTCAGCTCGGTGAAGGTCAGCCCTGGCAGCGCCCGCGCCGAGACCACACCAACGAACAGGGCGGCTGCAGCGAAGCGCAGGCCGACGAAGAACATCGGGCCGCTGACGGTCATCACGTTATGCACCAGCAGGAAGGTGCCGCCCCACAGCATGGTGATGAAAACCAGTACAAGTTCGGCCTTGCTCAGGCGAAAGGTAATGGCAGGGGTCGGCTTGCTGCTGGGCTGGTTCATGGTCTTGCGCACTCGAAGGGGGCGGCGCACAATCGCCGCAAAGTGGGCAGTATACTGCGCAATATCGACCAGTGAGCAATATAGTGCACAATGATTCCTCGCACCGGGCATCGGTGCTGCAACATGTCAGCTTCAATGTACGCAGCCTGCGCAACGCTGCGGGCATGAGCCAGACGGCGCTGGCCGAACGCTCCGGGGTCAGCCGGCGCATGCTGGTGGCGATCGAAGCGGGCGAAAGGAATGTCAGCCTGACCACCCTTGACCTGATTGCCGAAGCCTTGGGCGTGGCTTTCAGTACCCTGATCCAGGCGCCTGACCAGCGCGACCCCGGGCGTATCGAAGAGCTGGCCTGGGCCGGTGAGCACCCGCAGAGCCGGGCGGTGCTGCTGGGCAGCAGTGTGGCGCGACGCGAGGTGGAGCTGTGGGAGTGGACGTTGGCGCCAGGCGAGTGCTATTCCAGCGAGGCTGATGCCGAAGGCTGGAGCGAGCAGATCTACGTAGCGCAAGGGCAACTGACGCTGATTATCGAAGGGGCCGAGCATCGCCTGCAGGTCGGGCAGTTCCATGTGTTTCCCAGCAATTGCCGATATGCGTATCGCAACGATGGGGCGGAGGCGGTGCGGTTTGTGCGCAATGTGGTGATTTGAGGTAGCCGGTTTTGGGGCTGCTGCGCAGCCCATCGCGACGCAAGGCCGCTCCCACAGGTGCCGCGCAAATCTGATGTCTGGCACGGTACCTGTGGGAGCGGCCTTGCGTCGCGATGGGGCGCAAAGCGCCCCCAAATTCCACTGATCAGCTATTCAGCAACTCATCGGTCCTGACCACCTTGGCATAGGCAAACGCCAACGCTGCCATCACTGAATCATGCACCTGCGCCGCCGGCACCCGCTTGCCATCGAACTCCAGTGGCAGGGTGGCACAGGCATCGTGCGCCACGGTCACGTCATAACCCAGGTCGGCCGCGGCGCGGGTGGCGGCGTCAACGCACATGTGGCTCATGCTGCCGACGATGGTCAGGGCTTCGACGCCATGCCGGTCCAGCGTGTGCTCAAGGTCTGTGCCGAGGAAGGCGTTGACCTTGTGCTTGAGGACCACTGGCTCGCCCGCCACCGGCTCGACCTTGGCGTGGATGGCCGCACCCTGCGAGCCTGGCGCGAAGAACGGCGCATCGGCGCTGTCGAACTCATGGCGCACATGCACTACCAGATCGCCCCTTTGACGCGCCGCCGCCAGCAGGCGGGCGGCATTGTCAGCCGCCTGCTCGGCGCCATCGAGGGTCCATTTGCCGCCCGGGAAGTAGTCGTTCTGGATGTCGATGATGATCAGCGCCTGCTTGCTCATGCTGCCTCCTGTGGCAGTGGTCGTTGGATGACGTTAGTTATAGGCTGTGCGCACTGACCTGAGGATTGGCGCGAACGACACTATGCGGGCAAAAACTGACAACCCTGCCAGACTGGACATCGGCCTGCTGCTGTACCCCGGTGCGCAACGTGCTGCCGTGCATGGGCTGGCCGACCTGTTCCTGGTGGCCAACCGGGTGGTTGCCGAACTGGGGGCCATCGAGTTGCCAGCGGTGCGTATCAGCTTCTGGCAGGCAGACGAGGCGGGGCAGTTGCAGCCTGCCCCAGAGAGCCCACCTGCCGTCGCGTCCGAGCTGCAGGTACTGATCATTCCGCCGAGCCTGGAGTCGGCACCCCAGGGTGAGCTGCTTGAGCGCCATCGCGCGTCGTTGTGCCAGTTGCACGGGCACGGAACGGTGCTGGCATCGGTGTGCATCGGGGTGTTCTTCATCGCCGCCAGTGGCCTGCTCGACGGGCGCCCGGCCTGTACCCACTGGAACTACGTGCATTCGCTTGCCCAGCGTTTTCCCCGCGTGCGGGTCGAGGCCCAGCAACCGTTGCTGGACGATGGAGACATCGTCACCTCGGCCGGGTTGATGGCCTGGACCGAGCTGGGCTTGCGCTTGCTGGAGCGCTTCATGGGGGCGACGGTGGCGCGGGAAACTGCCCGCTACCTGGCGGTCGATCCGGTCGCGGCGCCGCTGCCCGGTGCCGTGTTCAACCCGCGCCTGGACCATGGCGATGAGGCTGTGCTGAAAGTGCAGCACTGGTTGCAGGGCAACGGAGGGCAGGATGCCGACCTGGCCAGCATGGCCGCATGCGCGGGGCTGGAGGAACGCACCTTCCTGCGGCGTTTTCGTGCTGCCACGGGGCTACGGCCGACCGAGTACTGCCAGCAGGTGAGGGTGGGGCGGGCGTGCCGCTTGCTGGAGTTTACCCGGCGCAATGTCGAGCAGATTGCCTGGGGCGTCGGTTACCAGGACCCGGGTGCGTTTCGCAAGGTGTTTCAGCGCATCACCGGTCTGACCCCGAGTGATTACCGGCGGCGCTTCGCGGTATCGGGTTAGGGCGCGAGGGGCGTTCCCGGGGTGGAAACCACTTGACCTTGACATAACTTGAGGTTTTACCCTGCTCGGCGTCGCGCTGCATGCGTCCGTCGCCAGGAGACCTTTCATGACGGCAACATCTCATCCCCTGTGGTTTACCCAGATGATCGAATATGAAGTGCCCGGCAGGTGCCAGCAGGCGTTGGCTCAGGCGCTGGTGGCGCGCAGCGAAGAGCTGGCCGCGCGCTGCGAAGGCCTGCTGGGTGTCAGCATCCAGGCCAGTGATGATGGCAGCCGGGTGCTGCAGTACCTGCAATGGCAGTCCCGCCAGGCGTGGGCGGCGGCGGCGGTGCTTTTCGTCGAGGAGCCGTTCCTTGAACTGCTTGGCCAGCATCAGGCGCGTAGCGTCAACTTTGCCGCCTACCAGACCCTGCGCAGCCTGGTACGTGGCGCCGATGGCAGCCTGCTTTGCCAGGTGG
Organism: Pseudomonas sp. 43(2021); assembly: GCF_017490805.1. NCBI lineage: Bacteria > Pseudomonadati > Pseudomonadota > Gammaproteobacteria > Pseudomonadales > Pseudomonadaceae > Pseudomonas > Pseudomonas sp. 43(2021). Next base: position 5,903 of record NZ_JAFGYJ010000008.1, on the reverse strand, counting down.
GTTAGCTTCAGGCATACCAGGGCGCGTAGTGCGGGTAACGGTCCAGGCGCGCGCCAATGACCATTTCGCTGACCCATGCCGCCAGGATCGAGCTGTAGGCTTTCTGGCTCTCTTCGCTGGACAACGCGTGGTCGGCACCGTCGACGATGCGGTGGGTGAGCGAATGGGCACTGACGAATGCCGAGCGGTAGCTCATCAGCGTGCTGTGCGGCACGTAGTCGTCTTGCTCGGACTCTACCAGCAGTACATCACCACCGAACTCGGCACAGGCCGCCAGTGCGCGGTTGTCCCCCGGGCCGAGCGGGCGCTGGCGGTAGGCGTTCAGCCGTTGCCGGTCGAGGGTTTGCTTGGGGAGGTTCCATTCGTCGTCCCAGTACATGGCGGGTACCCGCAAGGCCAGCCATCTGACCGGCCGCTCGCGGGTCAGCAGGGTGGCCAGGTAGCCGCCATAACTGCTGCCGATGATGGCGATGGCACTGGGGTCGACGACCGGGTGGCTCACCAGCCGGTCGTAGGCCACCAGCAGGTCGGTCAGATTCTGTTCGCGTGTCACCGTCAGCCGTTGGCTTTCGGTTTTTTCGTGGCCGCGCAGGTCGAAGGTCATGCACACGCAGCCCAGCCCGGTGATATGCCGGGCACGGGCCAGGTCGCGTTGCTGGCTGCCACCCCAGCCGTGGACGAAGAGGATGCCCGGCATCTTGCTGCCAGGGCTGACCAAGGTGCCGACGATGCTGTCATCCTCGACCTGCAGTTCAACGGTTTCACTCTGAATGGTCATGTTCGCGAATCCGCGCAAATTTGCTGAGTTGTCCCAGTTCACTGTCGTTTCCTTGGTAAAAGAGGGTGGCGTCAGCGGGCAGTTCGGGGGTGCCGAACACTTCATGGGTGGAGGCACGCACCCGTTGCAATGCCGGGTCATCGGCAAACGCCTGCAAGGCCAGCAGCTCGGCACTGCTGGCGCCGCCCAGGCGCCAGGATTGTTCGAGTACGCCGCTGCGCAGGCGACCCAGAGGGTTCATGCCGCGGGCGATGTCGTAGTTGCGTCGTGAGGCGATGAAGCCGGGGAAGTGCTGTTCGGCGGCCTGTTCGTAGGCCATCGCCTGGTTGATGGCCAGGCGCAGCGGCTCGTCCAGCGGCAGTTGCAGCAGTGCCTGGTAGTCACCGCGTACTACCACCAGGTCGGAGCCGCCGTACACTTGCGTGCCCTGATGATCACGGGTCAGTTGCTGGGTGCCGTGATAGCTGCAGGTCAGGCCGGCGACGCGTACCTGGCCGACGCTGAAGGTTTGCACCTCGCTCAGGTCTTCTTCGAGCACCAGCCCCCATAGCGCAAGGTCCTGGTCATCCATGCGGGCCAGCAGTGGTTCCAGTTCATCCACCGTGGTGATGACCTGTTGCCCGCGGCCTGCACAGGCCAGTACCGGCTTGATCCGCAACGGGCCGTCCGCCAGCAACAGCTGTGCGGCGGTGCGCGCATCGGCCTTGCTGAACACGGTGTAGCCGCGTAGCAGGGCGTCGCTGGCTTGCCGGGCGAAGGCATCGGTCCAGCCCGGCGGAAAACTGGCTCCGGCCGGCAGCGGGTGGGAGATTGCCTTGGTCGCCATGTAGGGGTGTGCGACCAGCCCGCCGAACAGGTCTTGCTCGCTGCAGATGCCCAGGGCGGCATGGCGCTTGGGATCGACCAGGGTTTCGGTAGGCAGGTAGTAGTAGCCATCGGCGGCGCCCGGAGGCTGGCTGGGTTGCACGTGCGGGCAGCCCAGCAGGCGGGCCAGGCCATCGGCAAGCTTCAGATGCACGGCATGCTCGTGGTCAGGGGTGTGCGCGCGGGTGTCGAGCAGCACCACGCCGCTTTTAGGGGCGCAGGCATTGGGCATGGTCTTTTGCCTGTGTGTAATGAATGTACTGTGTGTGAAGCCCCTGCTTTGGGGAAGTTCAGCGGAACTTGATCGGTGGTCCTGGCCATGCTGTAGGAAATGTCTGTTTTACGCAGGGCGTGGCGGGCAATGCATGCCGAGTGCCGGTCGCCACGATTGCAGGGCTTGGGCGGCTGTTCCATTATCGGCACACTGGATCAACCGTGATGTAGCCGCAGGAGAGCGCATGAACGTTCAGACCACCCTTGGGCAAAGCGTGCCGCAGCGCCTGGCGCAGGTGCGCCAGGTCATGGCCGCAGAGGGCATCGATGCCTTGCTGGTACCCTCGGCCGACCCCCATCTTTCCGAATACCTGCCCGGTTACTGGCAGGGGCGCCAGTGGCTGTCGGGTTTCCACGGCTCGGTCGGCACGCTGGTGGTCACGGCTGGCTTTGCCGGGTTGTGGGTCGATAGCCGCTACTGGGAACAGGCGGAGCGCGAGTTGGCAGGCAGTGGCATCGAGTTGATGAAGCTGTTGCCGGGCAAGCCTGGCGCGCTGGAGTGGCTGGGCGATCACGTCGAGCCCAATGGCAACGTTGCGGTAGATGGTGCGGTCATGGCCTTGGCTTCGGCGCGCCAGCTGGGTGACCGGCTGAAAGCGCGCGGGGCGCGACTGGTGACTGACAAGGACCTGCTGAGCCAGGTCTGGGAAGGGCGACCGGCACTGCCGGGCAACACGGTCTACCAGCATTTGCCACCGCATGCCACGGTGAGCCGGGCGGAAAAACTGGCGCAGTTGCGCCAGAGCGTGCAGGCCAAGGGCGCCGACTGGCACTTCATCGCCACCCTGGATGACATCGCCTGGCTGTTCAACCTGCGCGGCAGCGATGTGTCCTACAACCCGGTGTTCGTGGCCTTTGCCCTGATCAGCCAGCAGCAGGCGATCCTGTTCGTTGGCCAGGACAAGCTCGATGACCATCTACGCCAGGTGCTGGCGGTCGACGGTATCGAGGTGCGTGACTACGCCGAAGCCGGCAAGGCCCTTGGTGCCATGCCGGCCGGCAGCCGATTGCTGGTCGACCCGGCCCGGGTAACCTGCGGCCTGCTCGACAACCTGCCGGCCGAGGTAGAGTTGGTCGAGGGGCTCAACCCCAGCACCCTGAGCAAGTCGTGCAAAGGTGATGACGATCTGGTGCACATCCGCCAGGTGATGGAGCAGGACGGCGCGGCCCTGTGCGAGTTCTTCGCCTGGCTTGAGGCCAACCTCGGTCGGGAGCGGATTACCGAGCTGACGGTCGACGAGCGGCTGAGTGCCGCGCGAGCCCGCCGCCCAGGCTTCGTGTCACTGAGCTTCTCGACCATTGCCGCCTTCAATGGCAATGGCGCGATGCCGCATTACCGTGCCACCGAGCAGTCGCATGCGGTGATCGAGGGCGATGGTTTGCTGCTGATCGATTCGGGCGGCCAATACCTGGGCGGCACCACCGACATCACCCGCATGGTGCCGGTGGGCAACCCCAGCCTTGCGCAGAAGCAGGATTGCACGCGCGTGCTCAAAGGCATGATCGCCCTGTCGCGCGCCACCTTCCCGCGTGGCGTGCTGTCGCCGTTGCTCGACGCCATTGCCCGGGCACCGATCTGGGCTGACCAAGTGGATTACGGCCACGGTACCGGGCATGGGGTGGGGTACTTCATGAACGTGCACGAGGGGCCGCAAGTCATTGCCTACCAGGCGGCACCCACGCCGCAGACGGCGATGCAGGTGGGCATGATCAGCTCCATCGAGCCGGGTACGTATCGCCCTGGGCAGTGGGGTGTGCGCATCGAGAACCTGGTGGTCAATCGCGAGGCTGGCAAGAGCGCCTTCGGCGACTTTCTGAAGTTCGAGACCCTGACGCTGTGCCCGATCGACACCCGCTGCCTGGTGCCCGAGCTGCTGGCCAGGGAAGAGCTGGACTGGTTGAACGGCTATCACGCCATGGTACGCGAGCGCCTGGCGCCCTTGCTCAAGGGCGAAGCGCTGGCCTGGCTGCAGGCGCGTACTGCGCCGTTGTAAGGCAAATGAAAAGGGCAGCTTGCGAGCTGCCCTTTTCCTACTTGCAGATGACGATCATGCTGCGGCTGGTGTAACCCGCCGGATTGATGCCGAACAAATAGTCACCGGGTTCTTCATCGCTATCGCCCGAGCGTGCAATGACCCGGTAGCCGCGCGTGCTGCAGGAACTCGCGGCCTTGCTGTAGCAGTTGTCCCATGAGGAAGAAAGGCCGGAGCAATTGATATGCAGGCCCTTCTTGCCCCTTTTGACCTCGGTCTTGGCCGTGGCGGCACATCCAGCAATAGCCAAGATGGCCAGGATGAGCAAAATACGTTTCATTCCTGTCCTTAAATGCAGGGCGGATCCGCTGTCTGGCCCCGTCGTTATCGCTTTGGTTCTTCCTGAAATTTCCCCAGCGTCCGTGTTCGGTCCAGTAGATAGCGCAAAGATGATGATTCGGTGACAGCTTAATCAGCGAGGCGGGCCGCTACAATCACTAATCCTGTCTCAAATGAAAATATTTCTCATATCAGTCTGCTGCGACGGCCGGGCTGGGTTCCGTGCGCATGGACAGGGTGGTGCCGACCGACGCAGTAATGATCGCCAGGATAGCCAGCCACTGGGTGAACGTCAGCACCTCGCCCAGGAACAGCAGACCAGACAGTGCACCAAATGCGGGTTCGATGCTCATGAGGGTACCGAAGGTGCGTGCCGGGATGCGCGTGAGGGCAACCATTTCCAGGCTGTAGGGCAGGGCAGTGGACAGCACTGCGACGCCTAGGGCCATGGGGATCAGGGCGGGCGTGAGCAATGCGCTGCCGGCGTGGGCGATACCGATGGGGGCAACGAACAGTGCGGCGACCACGACGCCCAGGGCGGCGCTCTGGATACCGTGCTCGGCCCCGGCGCGCTGGCCGAACAGAATGTACAGCGCCCAGCACACCCCTGCGCCCAGGGCAAAGGCGGCGCCGACCGGGTCGAGGGCCTGCCCGCCATGGCCGGCAGGCAGCAACAGCAGCAGGCCGACGATGGCCAGGGCAATCCACAGGAAGTCGATCGGCCGACGCGAGGAGAAGATCGCCACGGCCAGCGGGCCGGTGAACTCCAGTGCCACGGCAATGCCGATCGGTACTGTTTGCAGAGCCATATAGAAGAGGAAGTTCATGCCACCCAGCGCCATGCCATAGATGATGACGTTGCGCAGGGTGTTGGTGGTCATGCGTACACGCCACGGGCGCAGTATCAGCAGCATGATGATGCTGGCGAAGATCAGGCGCAGGGTGGTGGTGCCTTGGGCGCCGACGAGGGGGAACATGCTTTTCGCCAGGGAGGCACCAGACTGTATCGATGCCATGGCGATGAGCAGCAGGCCGATCGGGAAGAGGGTAGCGGCCAGGCTGCGGGGCTGGGTGTTCATTTCTGTGCGGCGATCCTTGAGTGGGGTTGGGGTGAGCAATATAGTGCGCAATTACGGCGCGTGGGGGCAAGGTGCCCGGCGTTGTTATTTCGGCGCTCGATCTCACAGGCGCAGAAGGTGTTGTGGCGAGCACCTGGCGGCCCTGATGCGGTCTTCTCCAAAAAGATTCTAAATTATTGAAATTAAAGGTTGACCTCCTGAAAAGCCGCCCTATAATGCGCACCACTCCAACACGGTAGCGAAGCAAAGCCAGCCACCCTGTTGAGTCAAGTGTTTGAAGCCAAACGAGTTTCTCGCAAAAAACTTCAAAATAAACGCTTGACAGCAAATGAGGAAAGCGTAGAATGCGCGCCTCGGTTGAGACGAAAAACTCTTAACCAAACGCTCTTTAACAAATCGAATCAAGCAATTCGTGTGGGTGCTTGTGAGTACGGACTGATAGTCACAAAGATTATCAGCATCACAAGTGGCCATGCGAGAAATCACATAGTCATTTGAGATTGCTGAGCCAAGTTTAGGGTTTCTTAAAAACCCAAGCAGTATTGAACTGAAGAGTTTGATCATGGCTCAGATTGAACGCTGGCGGCAGGCCTAACA
>NZ_JAFGYJ010000088.1:0-884 GCF_017490805.1 Pseudomonas sp. 43(2021) | reverse complement strand
AATTTCGCACTGACCATAATGTGATCCCTTCCGGCGGTCGGTATAAAATCAGGCAGTTTTTGATCACGTTTATTGTAAGCCGTCAGCATCGGGATATCATCTGCTTCAAGCTCCTCAAGCAGCCGAAGCACTGTTTTTTCATGTCCCGCATAATCCTCATTTGAAGAATCAATTAAATGCAGAATTAAATCCGCTTCTTTTACTTCCTCAAGCGTTGAGCGGAATGCAGCAATCAATGTCGTCGGAAGATCCTGAATAAATCCTACTGTATCTGAAAGAAGAACACTGTAGCCGCTTGGCAGGACCATTTTTCTGGTCATCGGGTCCAGCGTGGCAAACAGGAGGTCTTCTTCATAGCTGTCAGCACTCGTCAGGCGGTTGAACCATGTTGATTTCCCTGCGTTTGTATAGCCGACAAGCGCAATTTGAAGCACACCGTTTTTCTTTCTTCTTTCACGGTATCGGCTTCTATGGCGAATGACAGTGGAAAGCTGTGTGTTGATTTCATGAATGCGATTTCTGATATGGCGGCGGTCGGTTTCCAGTTTCGTTTCCCCGGGACCTCTTGCCCCAATTCCTCCGCCTTGCCGGGAAAGGTTGATCCCTTGTCCCGTCAGACGCGGCAGTGCATATTGCAGCTGAGCCAGCTCAATTTGAAGTTTGCCTTCTCTCGTTCTCGCCCGCTTTGCAAAAATATCTAATATCAATTGCGTGCGGTCAATCATCTTCACTTCAATTGCTGTTGCCAATGACTTCAGCTGACTTGGCGACAGTTCATCATTAAAGATGAGGAGATCAGCTTCAAGCTCTTCCACGAGTGCCTTCAGCTCTTCTACCTTCCCTTTTCCTATATATGTAGCGGCGTCAGCCCTGTTCCGTTTTTG
>NZ_JAFGYJ010000087.1:0-924 GCF_017490805.1 Pseudomonas sp. 43(2021) | reverse complement strand
GGCCGAGGATGACGATGGCGGGAGTCGCTTGGCTCATCAACCTTGCCACCGTTCGCCCGGGACGATGATCAGCGAGAAGTACGGCGAGGACATCGGCTCGACCTGATCCATCGGCACGATCTTCTGATTGGCCATGGTCGCGCGCTCGACATACAGCGCGCGCTCGGCGAGACCGAGTTCTTCCAGCACCTGACGCACCTTGGGAAAGTTGCGCCCCAGTTTCATGATCACCGCCGCATCGGCATCGGCCAGACGCCGCTTCAATTCTTCATGGGGCAGCACGCCGGAAAGCACCGACAGGCTCTGATTGCGATACACCAGCGGCGCGCCGAGCACCGAAGCGCCGCCGAGCATCGAGCACACGCCGGGCACGACTTCGGCCTCATAACGGCTGGCGAGGCGGTCGTGCAGGTACATGTAGGAGCCATAGAAAAACGGATCGCCTTCGCAAATCACCGCCACATCGCGGCCGGCATCCAGGTGTTCGGCGACCGCCACAGCGGCTTCGTCGTAGAAATCGCTGATGACCTGTTCATAGGACAGCGGCGCCGGCAACGCCTCGGTGGTCACCGGATAGACCAGCGGCAGCAGATTCTGCGCCTCGACCAGATGCGCCTCGATGATGCCGAACGCATTGCCCTTCTTGCCCTTGGCCACGAAATACGCGACCACTGGCGATTCGCGCAGCAGGCGCAAGGCTTTGACGGTGATCAGTTCCGGATCACCGGGGCCGACACCGAGGCCGATCAGACGTCCTTTGGCCTCCATCATTCGATCTCCGTGGCGAGGGCATTGACGGCGGCGGCGGCCATGGCACTGCCGCCAAGGCGACCCTGCATGATCACGAACGGCACGCCGCGACTGTCGGCGGCCAGTGCCGCTTTCGACTCGGCAGCACCGACGAAGCCGACCGGGAAGCCAAGG
>NZ_JAFGYJ010000086.1:0-998 GCF_017490805.1 Pseudomonas sp. 43(2021) | reverse complement strand
TCAGCGCAGGCAAAACCGGCAGACAGGGAAAATCGACACGAACGACACTCGGCAGGGCAATAAAGGCCGGCAGTTTACCAGAGCGACGGCCACAAGCCTGTACCGTCCAGACCGGCTCCCCTATAATTCGCCGCCACTGAACGCACCGCCCCGTGACGGGTCGAACCACCAGTCACCGAATCAGGAGAGTTTCATGCTGCGCCTTATCGTTCCCACCGCTGCCATTCTGCTGGCGTCGTCCTTTACCGCTCAGGCTGCGTCCCTGAGGGAGCAGAATCTGAACCGAGAGCTGCGCAACGTCGCCGCCCAAAGCAGCGTCGGCACGCCACGGGCGATCAATGAAGACATTCTTGATCAAGGCTACACCGTCGAAGGCACGCAGCTGATCAACCATCTGAGCGTGCAAAAGAGCCACGCCGACAAGATGCGCGCCGATCCCAAGGCTGTGTATTTCCAGTTGGGCGCGTCGGTGTGCAACAACCCGTCGTACCGCAAGCTGATGGCCAAGGGCGCGATCATGCGCTACGACTTCACCGAAGTGAAAACCAACAAAGCGATCGGCTCGGCCAGCTATCAGGAATCCGATTGCCCGAAAGCCGCGCCAGCGAAGAAGAAGTAATCAGCGCGAAGCCTTGGCGCGCCGCTGCTCATCCTCGGCGCGCAATTCCGCCACCAGCGCCTGCAGATAGCGCGACCGACGCTCGCCGCCGGCCAATCGTCGGCAGCACTCTTCTTCGAGACTCAATTGATGCGTCTCGGCCGACTCTTGCAACATCCGATACAGCTGCGTATCGATCTCCAGAACCACTCTGACCATGCATCCCGCCTCCTTGCCACCCACGAATCCTTGAATTGCCTCGCCTTGCGCAAACGCAAGGTTGTCTTGCGACATCTGTATTTGAGTAAATCAGAGTGATGGCCCTTTGCGACACGTTCAGACGAGCGGCAAGGCTTGGGCGCAAATCAGTAATCGGTTGCCAGGCAAAACGTTACAGCGC
>NZ_JAFGYJ010000085.1:0-1054 GCF_017490805.1 Pseudomonas sp. 43(2021) | reverse complement strand
CGTTAGCATAAGCCGCACTGCATAGTGAAGCCATAGAGGATCTGGCATAGTATTCTAAGAGACTGAAGTCGCTGTTTTCTTCGAGGTTAAATATGTCTCGGGAAACGCAGCTGCCGTAGATAATTAAATTCTTAGTCACTGTCTTGTTTTAGCCTTCTGGAGTGATGCAATTTGAAAGTGCATCAAATGGCGCGACCACAAAGCCCATATGGTTTTCGGGCGTAACCGAATTGATTATCTTGGCGCAGCGCTGATGCGGCTCGATATTCATGGGGCGGTTAGTAGTGGCGGTCATATAGGATCCAATTTGTGCCTTGTGAGGGGTAACTGATAATGCATTATCCCGAGCAGGGAGGGGGAATGCAACGGCCACGCAGCGGCTGCTAGGCGCTCAAAACCCATAATGCGTCACAAGTATAGATTCGTGACGCACTAGGTGCTTATCCAGAGGAATTCTCAATGTCGTCATGCTGCACTGCTTGAGTCGTGAAGCTAGGACCCTTGGATAGCGCAGATAGTTCATTTCTCGGTCGACTGGATGCGCTATAGGAGGCGCTAACCGAGGGGCTTTCTTCGGGGTCTAGACGATTGGAGGCAAGGTGGGAAGAAAAGTGCAGGCTTCTATAAGAATAAGCTACGTGAAGAAGAGGTGAGTCAGCTATGCAGACTTCAGTGCGAGTAGAGCTTTTCAATAGTTAGGAGTTCGCGATCCTTGCTATATCCTAACTCTTGGTATTCTGACATGTTGATCGAGCCAGGTATTTTTGCGAAATCTGTAAAATGTCCTTAGCCATTTCTTTCTTGATATTGTTTCGAGAGAATTGCTCGACAAAATCAGACCGAGAGGTCTGCTGCATTTCTAGATGTTTAAATGCCTCAATTGCACCCTCTATATCACAAGGTCGGAATAGTGCGGTGTTTTTGATGCGTTTTTGTGCAAAGCGCGCCGCATAACCAGAAAGGCCGCCCCAAATAGGTTTGTTAGTGGCGGCGTACTCAAACAGCTTCGAGGGAAGTACACGACGAAATGCCTTTAGGTTATTCAAGTGTAAAA
>NZ_JAFGYJ010000084.1:0-1055 GCF_017490805.1 Pseudomonas sp. 43(2021) | reverse complement strand
ACCGCCGAGCCAAACAGCACGGTGACGCTCACCGACGGCAGTGGTAATCCGATTGGCCAGGTGACGGCCGATGGCAGTGGCAACTGGACGTTCACCCCGGGCACGCCGCTGCCCAATGGCACCGTGGTCAACGCCACGGCGACCGATGCCGCCGGCAATACCGGCAACCCCGGTAGCACTACCGTGGACTCGTCGCTGCCGTCGATTCCGCAGGTCGAGCCGAGCAACGGCTCGGTGATCAGCGGCACCGCCGATGCGGGCAACACCATTATCCTCACCGATGGCAACGGCAACCCGATCGGCCAGGTCACCGCCGATGGCAGCGGCAACTGGAGCTTTACCCCCGGCGTACCGCTGCCGGATGGCACCGTGGTCAACGCGGTGGCGCGCAACCCCGGTGGGACCGAAAGTGCACCGGCGGTCATTACCGTGGACGGCGTGGCGCCGGCGGCGCCAGTGGTCGAGCCGAGCAATGGCACGGAAATCAGCGGTACCGCCGAAGCCGGCGCGACGGTCATTCTCACCGACGGCGGCGGCAACCCGATCGGCCAGACCACCGCCGATGGCAGCGGCAACTGGATCTTCACGCCTGCGACCCCGCTGGCCAATGGCACGGTGATCAATGCCGTGGCCCAGGACCCGGCCGGCAATACCAGCGGCCCGACCAGTGTCACTGTTGACGCCGTCGCGCCGCCCGCACCCATCATCAACCCGAGCAACGGGGTGGTGATCAGTGGTACCGCTGAAGCGGGGGCCAAGGTGATCCTTACCGACGGCAGCGGTAATCCGATCGGCGAGACGACCGCCGACGGCAGCGGCAACTGGGCCTTCACGCCTGCGACCCCGCTGGCCAACGGCACGGTGATCAACGCCGTGGCCCAGGACGCGGCCAGCAATACCAGCGGGCCGACCAGCGTCACCGTTGACGCCATCGCCCCGGCCGCACCCATCATCGACCCGAGCAACGGGGTGGTGATCAGTGGTACAGCTGAAGCAGGCGCCACCGTGACCCTGACCGATGGCAGCGGCAACCCGATCGGCCAGATCACCGCCGA
>NZ_JAFGYJ010000083.1:0-1077 GCF_017490805.1 Pseudomonas sp. 43(2021) | reverse complement strand
GACATGCGCGAGAAAGTGTTACCGGAAATCAGGCTGCGATTGGAGTTCGTCTCGAAGAACACCTATCAGGCGGATATTCAGGTGCTACAAGCTGTGATCGACCAGCGCTCGAAGGATATTGATGAACTTAATAAGCAGTATGATCAATTAGTCCAGGAAGCGATCAAGGCTGCAGCAACTCTGAATATCGGCGGCTTGATTCTCGGTATTTATCAAGGAGTGAAAGCAGAGAAAATTCGCAAGGAGCGAAACAGACTCAAGGACGAGCAGCAAGCTGACAACCAGAAAATGGCCAGCAAGAACCAGACACTGAGTTCCTTGAACAAAGTGCGCGACGACTTGCAAAACCTCAGCTATGTTGCGATCGAAGCTGAAGTTGCTACACAAAATCTGATGCTGGTTTGGAACGCGCTGAGTACTTACATCAGTGCGTCCGTCAATGACATAAACCTCCTCGAAGAAGCTACTTCCTTGAGGAAATTCAAAAATCAGCTACTCGGGGTAATTGATCCGTGGGAGCAGATCAAAGTCAGTGCCGATCAACTGCTCGGTGTATTTGCAGCGGCTGACAAAGAGTATGGAAGCAGCCTTCAAACATTCAGGAGCAAGACCGTCATGCTATCGCTAAAAAGTCATTCAGCTTATCCGGAAGTCAATATCGCGGCGTTGCGTAATCACGCTGGCGTGATTCAAGCCGAAAATACCACGGCGCAAATGCTGTTTGAGCAGTTCGATTATTTACCGGGAACAGTCAGCAGCATGAATGAGCTCTGTGTCGCTGTTCAGAGAGCAACATTCGATATTCGTGATCAGGCACAGGCTAACATCATCTATCTGCAACGTGCGCAAGCCAAGCTCAAGGGTTATCAGGTGGAACTTCCCAGTCCAGACGATGAGGAAGAGATTCATGAAGATATGGAGTTCGAACTCAAGGGCATCTTCAACAAGCTTTCGGAGCGATCTGAAGACCTTAAAGTCACCCGCAACGGAATGAGCACTCCTTATGATCGGGCCACCTCGCAGCAATGGGTCGCGACGCTGCAACAGGATCGCGATGTATCGCAAGCGCTGAAAATC
>NZ_JAFGYJ010000082.1:0-1196 GCF_017490805.1 Pseudomonas sp. 43(2021) | reverse complement strand
AAATTGCGGCGTGATTCGGCACTGATGAACCAAAACAGCACAGCAGCACATCGCCCGGCTGTGCCGCTGACAACGGCACCTGATACAGCCCCGTCGCCTCCAGATTATCCAGATAGAGATTCTGGCCGTTACGCCACCAGTCATCCTCACGATGAAAGTCCGGCATCTCAATCCCCGCCAGATGATAAGCATCCCGGAACAGTGTGTAACAGTCCGTCACACCGTGCTCAAAGCGCCGCCCGGTGAGATGCGGCACACAGCGGAACTTATGAATCGTCCCCCGGCAGACCAGCCACCACGGCAAATCACTCTGCACCTGCAGCCGCCGGTCGGCCTCACTCAGCCAGGGCAGACCACCGGGGTGGCTGTGGACCAGCGCCACAATCTCACCCTGCATTTCTGCCTGCAGCCAGTCTTCCGGCGACATACGGAAATACGCCTCCGGCTCACCGGAGATATTCACGCAGGGGAAATATCTTTCCCCCTCCGGCGTGCTTACCACGAAGCCGCACGACTCCGCTGGCGCACATCGCCGGGCGTGCGCCAGAATCGCTGATTCTGTCTGTGTCATGGGATTTACTGCGAAAGTTTGTTAATGGAAAGGAAGCCGCCAAAGTTGCCGACGTTATTGCGGAACTTACAACCGCTCAGGCATTTGCTGCATTTATCCTTCGTGATATCGGACGTTGGCTGGTCATATTCATCCGCGACAGCCGGACCGCTATAACCGCACTCGTCACCGCGATAGGTCCAGGTGCAGGTGTTGGCCAGCATGATACGTCCCGGAAAAACAGCGCCATCCGTTTCCGTCGGCGTGGACAGTACAAAGGAGGCACTCACCGCGCTCAGTTCGCTGCACTGCTCAATGCGCCAGCGGCTGATCACCTCCTGCTCCGGATCGGCGTAACTGTTTCCGTTGACGAAGTTCACCGCATCCAGAAAACGGGCGTAAACCTTACGCCGGACCACCGTTCCGCCGACCAGACTCTGCATATCTTCCGCCATCCCGGTGACCATACCGTACAGGTTAGAAACCGTCAGCGTGGGGCGCGTACTGGTGCCTTTGCCATTCAGTTCAAAACCGCTCCCCTGAATGGGATACGGCTGATACTGTCGCCCCTGCCAGGTGACCGGCTCACCTTTTTCGTTCTGCTCATTACAGAAAAAATAACGTTCTCCACCGACCTCTGTCAGGT
>NZ_JAFGYJ010000081.1:0-1243 GCF_017490805.1 Pseudomonas sp. 43(2021) | reverse complement strand
GGCTATTCGTTGCTCGGCATCGGTCTGATCGTGTCGCAGTCGATCGTGCTGTTCAACGCGCTGAAGTGGGCGGCGGCGGCTTACCTGCTGTACATCGGCTTCAAGGCCTTGCGCGCGCAACCGGCGAAAACCGACACTGATGACTTGCACCGGGAAACCGGCGTACGCCCCGCGCGGGGCGCGTTCACCTCAGGCTTCGTCACCAACGGCCTGAACCCGAAAGCCACGCTGTTTTTCCTCTCGCTGTTCACCGTGGTGATCAACCCGCACACGCCGCTGGCGGTGCAGGCCGGTTACGGCGTTTACCTGGCGGTGGCGACGGCGATCTGGTTCTGTCTGGTGGCGATGCTGTTCAGCCAGCAACGCGTGCGCGCCGGCTTCGCCCGCATGGGCCATTGGTTCGACCGCACCATGGGTGCCGTGCTGATTGCTCTCGGCGTGAAAATCGCGTTCACCGAGATGCATTGAGAACTGGAACACATCAATCCCTGTGGGAGCGAGCCTGCTCGCGAAGGCGTCAGGTCAACCAGATCATCCATGACTGACACTGCGCTTTCGCGAGCAGGCTCGCTCCCACAGGACATTGCGAAGTGCCTGAAACTGAATAAACCCTGAACCATTCTCAAATACTCGCAAACTTTCACGTTCGTACTCCGAGGCAACTAATCATTAGCATCTTTTTCACGAAAAATTGATCCATGGCTGCCTAAAGTTTGGCATGCCTCGGTGAATGAAATTTTCACAATCGACGAGGCTCTTCTTTCAGGAACAGTCACTCATCATGTTGAAGTTAAAAGCCGTGCGCCCGGAATGGGTGACGTTGTTTGCCAGCGCCTTTTTGTTGCTCGGTTTCAATCTGGTGCTTTGGCAACATTTGTTCGAGATCACCGCCGCCGATGGCAAGGGCATCGCCATGCGCGTTGCGTTTGGCGTGATGATCTTTGCCGCGTTCAACATAGTCCTGACATTATTCGCTTTCCGGCCACTGCTTAAACCACTATTGACCCTGTTGTTTTTAGTCAGCGCCGGCGTGGCTTATTTCATGAGCCAATATGGCGTGATGATCGATGCCGGCATGTTGCGCAACTTTGCCGAGACCAACGTCACGGAAGTGCGTGATCTGCTCTCATTGAAGTTGTTTGCTTATATTCTCTTGCTGGGTGTCCTGCCGTGTTTGTTGTTGTGGAAAGTTCCGGTCAGTTATCGGCGCTGGCATCGCGAGTTGTTCAGCAAAGTTATTGTC
>NZ_JAFGYJ010000080.1:0-1251 GCF_017490805.1 Pseudomonas sp. 43(2021) | reverse complement strand
GTACAACGAGGAGGAAAAGCGTGCGGTCTGGCTGCGTCTGGAGCAATTGCTGTCACAAGTGATGGCAAGCAAGGTCGAGATCTTCGATCCGGCGCGCCTGCGCGAGCAGCTGGAACAGCGCAAGATCCGCTTCGTACCGCATCAGTCGGAATATTGCTGGGCCTATCAGCTGATTGCCCGGGGCGCGCGGGTGATCATTAATCTTGAGGCGTACGGGATGGTGTTGCTGCCGGAGTTCCGCGACTGGAACCTGCCGGAACTGCGCGATGCCATTGATCGGGAATTCTTCCTGCTGTCGGAAGCGCATTATCAGCGCTACATCGCCCCGGGCTTTCTGAAAGACGCCTTCGGCGCCTGAACAGCAAAAGCTCCGCGAGCAGGCTCGCTCCGACAGCGAAGTGCGTTCCAGATGTGGGAGCGTGCCTGCTCGCGAAAGCGCCAGTCGCATCACCACAATCCCACAGGTAGATCCTCAATTCCTGTAGCTCAATAAACACCAATCTTTTCCGGTGTTTAAAGACACCCGGTGTTACGCCGCACCAGCCTACAAATCCTTGCGCCGCTGCCTACCGGTACGCCAGAATCCGCCGGCTTGTGCGCCTGGAGGGCGGTCGGTAACTTGGTTCGCGTCACTGATTTCCAGTGATCGGGTTTAGTAGCCCGGAGTATTTGGGGTGCATCGTTCATCAGACAGTCAGGTCTCGCCTGAGCTTTATGGTGGCTGTGCGCAGGGCGCTCTCGGGCGCGCCGGTTTCCCAGATCCCCGGTCTACTAACCTGCGCACAGCTGCCTCCACTTTCTTTAGTAGGAAAGCGGTGGCCAGCCAAAATGAGGATCTGGATATGTTCAAAGTAACCCCAAACCCGCCACCCACAGACCCGGCATCCCCCTACGAATCCGCCGACTCAAAGAAATTCCACGAAGCCGCCGAGCGCGCCCTCGACCACCATTTCAAACCAGCCGTTGAACCACATCCCAAACGCGAAACCGGCCTCTTCAAACTCTCCCCCGGCACCGACGCCGAAGCCCTCATGGCCAATGCCTCCGAAGACCTCCTGTCCATCAGCGTCATCGCCTGCGACCTCGCCGACGACCTCCACGGCTCCCGCCGCTCAGTGGCGCTGGCCCTGAGCAGAATGGCGGACGGGGTGAGATTGATGGTGGAAGGGACGCTCGACCAGATTGAAGTGCGAAGCGTGGCGGCCAAGCCGTAGTGAGATTGGTGAATGAAAAAAAAGGGGACGTTAAGTC
>NZ_JAFGYJ010000079.1:0-1284 GCF_017490805.1 Pseudomonas sp. 43(2021) | reverse complement strand
ATGTCAGGTGCGATGAATCGTCATTGTATTCCCGGATTAACTATGTCCACAGCCCTGACGGGGAACTTCTCTGCGGGAGTGTCCGGGAATAATTAAAACGATGCACACAGGGTTTAGCGCGTACACGTATTGCATTATGCCAACGCCCCGGTGCTGACACGGAAGAAACCGGACGTTATGATTTAGCGTGGAAAGATTTGTGTAGTGTTCTGAATGCTCTCAGTAAATAGTAATGAATTATCAAAGGTATAGTAATATCTTTTATGTTCATGGATATTTGTAACCCATCGGAAAACTCCTGCTTTAGCAAGATTTTCCCTGTATTGCTGAAATGTGATTTCTCTTGATTTCAACCTATCATAGGACGTTTCTATAAGATGCGTGTTTCTTGAGAATTTAACATTTACAACCTTTTTAAGTCCTTTTATTAACACGGTGTTATCGTTTTCTAACACGATGTGAATATTATCTGTGGCTAGATAGTAAATATAATGTGAGACGTTGTGACGTTTTAGTTCAGAATAAAACAATTCACAGTCTAAATCTTTTCGCACTTGATCGAATATTTCTTTAAAAATGGCAACCTGAGCCATTGGTAAAACCTTCCATGTGATACGAGGGCGCGTAGTTTGCATTATCGTTTTTATCGTTTCAATCTGGTCTGACCTCCTTGTGTTTTGTTGATGATTTATGTCAAATATTAGGAATGTTTTCACTTAATAGTATTGGTTGCGTAACAAAGTGCGGTCCTGCTGGCATTCTGGAGGGAAATACAACCGACAGATGTATGTAAGGCCAACGTGCTCAAATCTTCATACAGAAAGATTTGAAGTAATATTTTAACCGCTAGATGAAGAGCAAGCGCATGGAGCGACAAAATGAATAAAGAACAATCTGCTGATGATCCCTCCGTGGATCTGATTCGTGTAAAAAATATGCTTAATAGCACCATTTCTATGAGTTACCCTGATGTTGTAATTGCATGTATAGAACATAAGGTGTCTCTGGAAGCATTCAGAGCAATTGAGGCAGCGTTGGTGAAGCACGATAATAATATGAAGGATTATTCCCTGGTGGTTGACTGATCACCATAACTGCTAATCATTCAAACTATTTAGTCTGTGACAGAGCCAACACGCAGTCTGTCACTGTCAGGAAAGTGGTAAAACTGCAACTCAATTACTGCAATGCCCTCGTAATTAAGTGAATTTACAATATCGTCCTGTTCGGAGGGAAGAACGCGGGATGTTCATTCTTCATCACTTTTAATTGATGTATATGCTC
>NZ_JAFGYJ010000007.1:0-234051 GCF_017490805.1 Pseudomonas sp. 43(2021) | reverse complement strand
TGTTAGGCCTGCCGCCAGCGTTCAATCTGAGCCATGATCAAACTCTTCAGTTCAATACTGCTTGGGTTTTTAAGAAACCCTAAACTTGGCTCAGCAATCTCAAATGACTATGTGATTTCTCGCATGGTCACTTGTGATGCTGATAATCTTTGTGACTATCAGTCCGTACTCACAAGCACCCACACGAATTGCTTGATTCGATTTGTTAAAGAGCGTTTGGTTAAGAGCCTTTCGTCTCAACCGAGGCGCGCATTCTACGCTTTCCTCATTTGCTGTCAAGCGTTTATTTTGAAGTTTTTTGCGAGAAACTCGTTTGACTTCAAACACTTGACTCGCTGCGATCTCTCGTAGCGGGAGGCGAATCATACAGCGTTTAGAAACGCTGTCAACCATCTTCTCAACCACTGCCGATCAGGCGACCGAAGCACTCCTGATACTACCTGAATCGCTTAACTAATTGATTTTCAAGAAGTTTTGCGCTTCGACTACGTCAGAAGTGGGGCGCATTATAAGGGGATTCGAAACCGCGTCAACCTTTAATTTCAAGAAACACTGGTATCGCTGAAAAGCAAAGCGGGGAGGCCTGACGGCCTCCCCGCTTTTCACCAAGGCCACACGCCCTTAAAGCACGCCAGCACTGCGCAGCCGTTGCACCTCATTGGCATCCAGCCCCAATACATCCTCCAGCACCACCTCGGTATGCTCACCCAGCAGCGGCGGCGCCCGACGGTACTCCACCGGCGTCTCCGACAGCCGTATCGGGCTCGCCACCTGCGGCACACTTCCCGCCAACGGATGCGGAATGCTCACCGCCAACCCGCGCGCCAGCACCTGCGGGTCCTGGAACATCTGCGCCAGGTCGTTGATTGGCCCGCACGGCACCCCTGCAGCCTCCAGCTGGCTCACCCACTGCGCCGTGGTCTTGAACACCGTGGCCTGGCGGATCAGCGGAATCAGCTCGGCCCGGTTGGCCACCCGCAGCTTGTTGGTAACGAAACGTGGATCGTCCGCCCATTGCGGCTGCCCGGCCACCTCGGCGAACTTGCGGAACTGGCTGTCGTTTCCCACGGTAAGGATGAAGTCGCCATCCGCCGTCGGAAAATCCTGATAAGGCACGATATTGGGATGCGCATTCCCCAGGCGACGAGGCGGGTTGCCCGTGGTCAGGTAGTTCATGGCCTGGTTCGCCAGGCAGGCCACCTGCACATCGAGCAACGCCATGTCGACATGCTGGCCCACCCCGGTCTGCTCCCGATGGGCGAGGGCAGCGAGGATCGCCACCGTGGAATACAGCCCGGTCAGGATATCGGTCAGCGCCACCCCCACCTTGACCGGCCCCGCACCTTCTTCACCCTCCGGACGGCCAGTCAGGCTCATCAGCCCGCCCAGCCCCTGGATCATGAAGTCATAACCCGCGCGCTTGGCATAAGGCCCGGTCTGGCCAAACCCAGTGATGGAACAATAGATAAGCCGCGGGTTGATCGCCTTCAGGCTCTGGTAGTCCAGGCCATAGGCAGCCAACCCACCCACCTTGAAGTTCTCGATGACGATATCGGACTTCGCCGCCAGTTCACGCACCAGGCGCTGCCCCTCGGCCTGGGTGAAGTCGATGGTCACCGAGCGCTTGTTGCGGTTGGCCGACAGATAATAGGCCGCCTCACCGGTGTTCTCACCCTCGGCATCCTTGAGGAAGGGCGGCCCCCACGAGCGGGTATCGTCACCACTGCCAGGGCGCTCGACCTTGATCACATCGGCACCAAGGTCAGCGAGAATCTGGCCAGACCAGGGGCCGGCCAGCACGCGAGAAAGGTCCAGCACCCGCAGATGTGATAGCGCGCCCATGGACTGGCTCCTTATCAATAGAAGGCCTGGATACCGGTCTGCGCACGCCCCAGGATCAGTGCATGCACATCGTGGGTACCTTCATAGGTGTTGACCACCTCCAGGTTGACCAGGTGACGGGCCACACCGAACTCATCGGAAATGCCATTGCCACCCAGCATGTCACGCGCCATGCGGGCAATATCCAGCGCCTTGCCGCAGGAGTTGCGCTTCATGATCGAAGTGATCTCCACTGCAGCCGTGCCTTCGTCCTTCATCCGCCCCAGACGCAGGCAGCCCTGCAGCGCCAGGGTGATTTCGGTCTGCATGTCGGCCAGCTTCTTCTGGATCAACTGGTTTGCAGCCAACGGACGGCCGAACTGCTGACGGTCCAGGGTGTACTGACGCGCGGTGTGCCAGCAGGCTTCGGCGGCACCCAGTGCACCCCAGGAGATGCCATAGCGGGCAGAGTTCAGGCAGGTAAACGGGCCTTTGAGGCCGCGCACATCCGGGAAGATGTTTTCTTCTGGCACGAACACGTTGTCCATGACGATTTCGCCAGTGATCGAGGCGCGCAGGCCGACCTTGCCGTGGATCGCCGGAGCACTGAGGCCTTCCCAACCCTTTTCCAGGACAAAGCCGCGGATATCACCCGCATCATCCTTGGCCCAGACCACGAATACATCGGCGATCGGGCTGTTGGTGATCCACATCTTGCTACCGGTCAGGCGGTAGCCGCCATCGACCTTCCGGGCACGGGTGATCATCGAACCCGGGTCGGAGCCGTGGTTGGGCTCGGTCAGGCCAAAGCAACCGATCCACTCGCCGCTGGCCAGCTTGGGCAGGTACTTCTGCTTTTGTGCCTCGGTACCGAACTCGTTGATTGGCACCATCACCAGCGACGACTGCACGCTCATCATCGAGCGGTAACCCGAGTCGATGCGCTCTACCTCGCGAGCAATCAGGCCATAGCACACGTAATTCAGGCCACTGCCACCGTATTGCTCGGGAATGGTAGCGCCCAGCAACCCGACCTCACCCATTTCACGGAAGATCGCCGGGTCGGTCTGCTCATGACGGAAGGCCTCGAGCACACGCGGGGCCAGCTTGTCCTGGGCGAACTGATAAGCGCTGTCACGCACCATGCGCTCTTCTTCAGTGAGCTGCTGATCGAGCAGCAGCGGGTCGATCCAGTTGAAGCTTGCTTTACCGGCCATGAGCGAAATCCTCGAAATAGGGGGCAGTGTTCTTGTGCCTTTGAGCCTAGGCCTGATCGGCCGCCGGGACAAACGAGGATTGCGCACCAATTAGTGATAATTTGTCACTTCGTAAATCGGCAAAACGCCATATTGACAGCCTTACGAGTGAGGTTGACGTACATGCGCCGCAAGATCCCCAGTACCGCCGCTCTGGTTTGCTTCGAGGCGGCGGCGCGCAACGAGAGCTTTACCAAGGCCGCCCAGGAACTCGCCCTGACCCAAGGTGCCGTCTGTCGTCAGATAGGTAGCCTGGAAGCCTTCCTCAATGTGGAACTGTTCCGCCGCTCGCGCCGCGGCGTGAAGCTGACCGAAGCCGGCCTTTCCTACAGCCGTCAGGTGGCCGCCCAACTGGACGCAGTAGAGCGCGACACGTTGTCGGTAATGCGCCAGCAGGGCGCCAACGTGATCGAATTGGCCGTGGTACCCACCTTCGGCACCCAGTGGCTGCTACCGCGGCTCAAGGACTTCCAGCAGCGCCACCCGGAGGTCACGGTCAATCTCACCAACCGCACCCGGCCCTTCCTGTTTGCCGACACCACCTTCGATGCTGCCATCTACTTCGGCGATGCCGACTGGTCCGGCACCCAGTCGCACCGGCTGATGGGGGAAAACCCGGTACCGGTGTGCAGCCCGGCGCTGCTGGGCGGGCAGGGTGCGCTCGACGCGCAGCGCATTGCACAATTGCCACTGCTGCAGCAGAGCACGCGCCCCTATGCCTGGCGGCAGTGGTTCGGCAGCGTCGGCATGAATGTGGAGCGCGACATGACAGGCCCGCGCTATGAACTATTCTCGATGCTCGCCCAGGCGGCCATGCATGAGATGGGCATCGCGCTGATTCCGCCGTTCCTGATCCAGCGCGAGTTGGAGGAGGGTAGGCTGGTGGTCGCTAACAGGCATGCCCTCAGTAGTGACAAGGCCTACTATCTGATGATTCCGGAGCGCAAGGTGGAGTCGGCTTCGCTGCGCGCCTTCCGCGACTGGCTACTGAGCCAGGCTCAGGCGTACACGGCGAAGACTTAGGGAAGCGCGATAAATTGACCCCGTAGTCAATTATTTTAAACACCTACAGATATATGTATTTGTCGCATCTACATAAACTGTTATGCAGGTGCAAAAATCCTCTTTAATCCTGCTTACGGCGCGGCTTTGCGGGTTATTTTGCGACATTCACCAAGCCGTAAGCGAATTGACCGCAAAATTTTTGATTTTTTCTCCTACTCTGCCAATAGCCTATGTTTGACGCGCTGCAGCCTGACCGTTGCGACATACGGTCACAGGGTGACTTGTAGTTTTGACTTCGTTTCGCTCCAGAATCGGTTGAAGGCCCCCGGCTTCGTCTGCAAAATGCTTCGCCCGCCCGGAATTCGGCGGGTCGGCGCTCCACAGCCGCCCCAGCGCACCATCCGAAGTGCGCTGGCTTTTACAAAGACAAAAGGTCACCGCAGGAGAAATAGTCGTGCACATTGGTGTTCCTCTCGAGACGCAGACCGGTGAGACAAGGGTCGCTGCGACCCCGGAAACCATCAAGAAACTGATTGGCCAGGGCCATCAGGTCACCGTCCAACGGGGGGCAGGGCTCAACGCCAGCATTCCGGACAGTGCCTATGAGGCCGTGGGCGCTTCCCTGGGGAGTGCAGCCGATGCCTACGGCGCCCAATTGGTGCTCAAAGTGGTCGCCCCCAACGACCAGGAACTGGCCCTGATCAACAGTGGCAGCCTCCTGGTGGGCATGCTCAACCCCTTCAACAGCGAACTGATTGGCAAGATGGCCGAGCGCGGCATTACCGCGTTCGCCCTGGAAGCCGCGCCACGCACCTCGCGGGCGCAGAGCCTGGACGTGCTGTCATCGCAAGCCAACATCGCCGGTTACAAGGCGGTGTTGCTGGCTGCCCATCACTACCCACGCTTCATGCCCATGCTGATGACCGCCGCCGGCACCGTAAAGGCCGCGCGCGTGCTGATCCTGGGCGCGGGCGTTGCCGGCCTGCAGGCCATTGCCACGGCCAAGCGCCTGGGTGCGGTGATCGAGGCGTCCGACGTACGCCCGGCCGTGAAGGAGCAGATCGAGTCGCTGGGTGCCAAGTTCATCGACGTGCCCTACGAAACCGATGAGGAGCGCGAGTGCGCCGAAGGTGTTGGCGGTTACGCTCGGCCAATGCCGGCCAGCTGGATGCAACGCCAGGCCCAGGCCGTGCACGAGCGCGCCAAGCAGGCGGATATCGTCATCACCACTGCGCTGATCCCGGGGCGCAAGGCACCGACCCTGCTCAGCGCCGAAACCGTCGCGCAGATGAAGCCCGGCTCGGTGGTCATCGACCTCGCAGCGGCCCAGGGTGGCAACTGCCCGCTGACCGTCGCCGACCAGGTGGTACAGGAGAACGGCGTGATCATCGTCGGCCCGACCAACCTGCCGGCCCAGGTGGGCGCCGATGCCTCGGCGCTGTATGCCCGCAACCTGCTGGACTTCATGAAGCTGCTGTTCGACAAGGACGGCGCGCTGGTCATCAACCTCGAAGACGACATCGTCGCGGCCTGCCTGATGTGCCGTGATGGCCAGGTCGTCCGCAAGAACGGCTAAGGAGCACGACAATGGAAGACATGCTGATTTCCCACGGCATCTACAACCTGATCATCTTCGTGCTGGCCATCTATGTGGGCTACCACGTGGTGTGGAACGTCACCCCGGCGCTGCACACGCCGCTGATGGCCGTGACCAACGCCATTTCGGCGATCGTCATCGTCGGCGCCATGCTGGCCGCAGCCCTGACCGTGACCCCGGCCGGCAAGCTGATGGGCACCCTGGCAGTGGCCCTGGCCGCGGTCAACGTGTTCGGTGGCTTCCTGGTCACCCGTCGCATGCTTGAGATGTTCAAGAAGAAAACCAAGAACGAGGCGCAGAAGTAAGCATGAGCATGAATCTGGTAACGCTCCTCTACCTCGTCGCCTCGGTGTGCTTCATCCAGGCGCTCAAGGGCCTGTCGCACCCGACTACCTCGCGGCGCGGCAACCTGTTCGGCATGATCGGCATGGGCATCGCCATCGTCACCACTGTCGGCCTCATTTATAAGCTCGGGGCTGAGCTTGCGACTGCCGGTATCGGCTACGTCATCGTTGGCTTGCTGGTCGGCGGTACCGCCGGTTCGATCATGGCCAAGCGCGTAGAGATGACCAAGATGCCGGAACTGGTCGCCTTCATGCACAGCATGATCGGCCTGGCTGCGGTGTTCATCGCCATCGCCGCGGTGCTGGAACCGCAATCGATGGGCATCGTTGCCGCCATGAGCGACCCGATCCCCACCGGCAACCGCCTGGAGCTGTTCCTCGGCGCGGCCATCGGTGCCATTACCTTCTCCGGTTCGGTGATCGCCTTCGGCAAACTGTCGGGCAAGTACAAGTTCCGCCTGTTCCAGGGCGCACCGGTACAGTTCGCCGGCCAGCACAAGCTGAACCTGATCCTCGGCCTGACCACCATCGCGCTGGGCCTGCTGTTCACCTTCACTGGCCACTACAGTGCCTTCACCCTGATGCTGGTCCTGGCCTTCATCATGGGCGTGCTGATCATTATTCCGATCGGGGGCGCCGACATGCCGGTGGTGGTGTCGATGCTCAACAGCTATTCGGGCTGGGCCGCGGCCGGTATCGGCTTCTCGCTGAACAACTCGATGCTGATCATCGCAGGCTCCCTGGTCGGCTCGTCCGGTGCGATCCTCTCGTACATCATGTGCAAGGCGATGAACCGTTCGTTCTTCAACGTCATCCTCGGTGGCTTCGGTGGTGATACCGATGCCGGCGCGGCACAAGGCTCGAAAGAGCAGCGCCCGGTGAAGTCCGGTTCGGCCGACGATGCTACCTTCCTGCTCAGCAACGCCGACAGCGTGATCATCGTCCCGGGCTACGGCCTGGCGGTGGCGCGCGCCCAGCACGCACTGAAGGAACTGACCGAGAAGCTGACCCACAACGGCGTAACCGTGAAGTACGCGATTCACCCGGTGGCGGGCCGTATGCCCGGGCACATGAACGTGCTGCTGGCCGAGGCCGAAGTGCCGTACGACCAGGTGTTCGAGATGGAAGACATCAACGCCGAGTTCGGCCAGGCCGATGTGGTGCTGGTGCTGGGCGCCAATGACGTGGTCAACCCGGCGGCGAAGAACGATCCCAAGTCGCCAATCGCCGGCATGCCGATCCTCGAAGCGTTCAAGGCCAAGACCATCATCGTCAACAAGCGCTCCATGGCCAGCGGCTACGCCGGCCTGGACAACGAACTGTTCTACCTCGACAAGACCATGATGGTGTTCGGCGACGCCAAGAAGGTCATCGAAGACATGGTCAAGGCGGTGGAGTGACACCTGTCGCTGCAAACCAGCTGATATAAAGGAAGCCCCGGTCAGAATCTGCCGGGGCTTTTCTTTTATTGATCCGGATCAACGGCTCTATTCCAAGCCTTCTCATACGACCATGGTCGCGGGACGGCAAGGGGCGAAGTCTCTAGACTGCGCTGCAGTAGTTTCAGTAGCCCGAGATAACAATCCATGTACCGTGATCGTATCCGCTTGTCCTCCCTGCACAGCAAGGTAATGAGTGCGGCTGATGCCGCTGGTCTGATCGAGGACGGCATGACCGTCGGCATGAGCGGCTTCACCCGCGCCGGCGAAGCCAAGGCCGTACCACATGCACTGGCCGAACGTGCCAAGCAGTCGCCACTGAAAATCAGCCTGATGACCGGCGCCAGCCTGGGCAACGACCTGGACAAGCAACTGACCGAGGCCGGCGTGCTGGCTCGCCGCATGCCGTTCCAGGTCGACAGCACCCTGCGCAAGGCCATCAACGACGGCCAGGTGATGTTCATCGACCAGCACCTGTCGGAAACCGTCGAGCAACTGCGCAACCAGCAGCTGAAGCTGCCGGACATCGCGGTCATCGAAGCCGTGGCCATCACCGAACAAGGCCATATCGTACCAACCACCTCGGTGGGCAACTCGGCCAGCTTCGCGATCTTCGCCAAGCAGGTGATCGTCGAGATCAACCTCTCGCACAACACCAACCTCGAAGGCCTGCACGACATCTATATCCCGACCTACCGCCCGACCCGCACGCCAATCCCGCTGGTCAAGGTCGACGACCGTATCGGCAGCACCGCCATCCCGATCGACCCGGCCAAGATCGTCGGCATCGTCATCAGCGACCAGCCGGACTCACCGTCCACCGTACTGCCGCCGGATGACGAAACCCAGGGCATCGCCGACCACCTGATCAACTTCTTCAAGAAAGAAGTCGAAGCTGGCCGCATGACCAACAAGCTTGGCCCGCTGCAGGCCGGTATCGGCAGTATCGCCAACGCAGTGATGTGCGGCCTGATCGAGTCGCCGTTCGAAGACCTGACCATGTACTCCGAAGTACTGCAGGACTCCACCTTCGACCTGATCGACGCCGGCAAACTGAGCTTCGCTTCGGGCAGCTCGATCACCTTGTCGACCCGCCGCAACGCCGACGTGTTCGGCAATCTGGAGCGTTACAAAGACAAGCTGGTGCTGCGCCCGCAAGAAATCTCCAACCACCCGGAAGTCGTCCGTCGCCTGGGCATCATCGGTATCAACACTGCGCTGGAGTTCGATATCTACGGCAACGTCAACTCCACCCACGTCTGCGGCACCAAGATGATGAACGGCATCGGTGGCTCGGGTGACTTCGCCCGTAACGCCCACCTGGCCGTGTTCGTCACCAAGTCGATTGCCAAGGGTGGCGCGATTTCCAGCGTGGTGCCGATGGTCAGCCATGTCGACCACACCGAGCACGATGTGGACATCCTGGTCACCGAGCAAGGCCTTGCCGACCTGCGAGGCCTGGCGCCACGCGAGCGGGCCCGGGCGATCATCGACAACTGTGTGCACCCAGACTACCGCGCGGCACTGAACGACTACTTCGATCGTGCCTGCCAGCGTGGCGGCCACACCCCGCACATCCTGCGCGAAGCCTTGAGCTGGCACGAGAACCTGGAAGAAACCGGGCGCATGCTGGCTAGCTGATCCAGATGTGGTACGGAACGGCGGCCCTGCTTCCGCTGTTCCGGGCTCTTCGCGGGCTTGCCCGCGAATGGGCCATAACAGTCAAACCCTTTCATCAACACCCCCCGCCGCAATTTGCAACATAATCTGTACTACTGTACTGGTGTTTTCACACCTTACTGGCTGAGAAATTCCCTTCCTCGAACCAAAACGCACCAAATAAGTGCGGACCAGTACAGTTACGCCAGTTTCGGGTGCAACAGTAGGGTTACACAGTTAACTGGACCATCGTCTTTCAACCGAACTGTATCTACTGTTATGGACGACAGAGGAGGATCATTGGCATCAGTTAAATCACTACCTAATCCCGCCATAAGCGGAAGGATGAAACATCATGGAACGTACCCTCAGTTCCGGTCTGGTTTTTGAAAGCAACGCCCA
Organism: Pseudomonas sp. 43(2021); assembly: GCF_017490805.1. NCBI lineage: Bacteria > Pseudomonadati > Pseudomonadota > Gammaproteobacteria > Pseudomonadales > Pseudomonadaceae > Pseudomonas > Pseudomonas sp. 43(2021). The sequence goes on along the minus strand of NZ_JAFGYJ010000007.1, from coordinate 224,528 downwards.
ACAATCCAACGCTTCGCTGCCGCTGCGCGCTCTGTCCACCCTGCTGCTGTGGCAGCGCCGCATGGCCAGCCGCCGTCAACTGGCTCGCCTGGACGCCCGCCTGCTGGCCGACGCCGGTATCAGCGAGTCGCAGCGTTACGAAGAGCTGAGCAAGCCTTTCTGGCGCTAAGCTCCGGCTTGCCGGCTTCGGCCGGCACCGCGAATTCCCGAAACCCGTTGCAGGTGACTGCGACGGGTTTTTTGTTTGCAGGCCGCATGACAGAGCCTTTCCGCAAACTGACCAATACAGTTTGTGAAAAACAAAAATATACAGGTACAGTTCATGAGCGCGCTGTTCATTAACATCCAGAAACACCGGCGCGTGATACGCTTGGTGTAACAGTCTGGTAGAACGCACTGTTGAAAGTACCGCGACGAGCTGTGTGAGCGTCCGATAAACAGAACCACCCGACCCTAGTCCAGGAGTCCACGATCATGTCCCGCAAATACCTGATTGGCGCCGCTCTGATGCTGAGCCTGGCCGGCACCGCAAACGCCACCAGCTTCGTTGTCACCACTGACGCCGTCGTTGGCGCAGTGGCCGCGTCCACCGATGCCACTTCCGATATTTCCTCCTCGTTCCGTGACGACAAGATCGTCCAGGCCGCCCGTGACGACGCCGCCAGCTTCGTTGGCAGCCAGGGCGACATCCGCGGCGCCAAGCTGGAAAGCGCTTTCCTGCACATCCGCTCGCAGATGCCTGCCCTGCAGGCCAGCGACGCACAACTGGCCCAGGCCATCCTGGCGCTCTGACCCCGGCTGAACCGTTCAGCTGTGCTGGTCACTACCAGCACAGCCGTACTCACCTTTGCCGCCCACGTTTCCAGCTGTCGTAGAGCCCATGCGTTATCTGTTGCCGTTGCTGTTCTCCGTTGTTGGCGTGGCCAGCGCCCATGCCATGGATACCACCACGCAAGGGCTGGTCATCACCGGCTATGTCACCAGCCAGGTCACCACCGCACCGTTCGACCGCAAACTGGTCCGCCAGGCCCACGACGATGCCGCTGCCTTCGTCGCCAGCGACGGCCAGATCCGCGGTGCGTGGCTTGAAGCAGCGCTGGAATCATTACGCCACAATTGCACACGGCAACGCGTCGGCGATCTGGAACTGGCGCAGGCAATTCTCGTCCAATAACTACATCTGACTCCCTGTATTTTTCGGAGATGCTCCATGCGTAAACCGCTGATTGCCGCTACCCTCGGCATGCTGCTGCTGGCCGACCTGGCCCAGGCACAGACCCTGGTGGCCACCAGCAATATCATCGTGCGGGCCTTTGGCCGTTCGATCGATTTCACCTCTGACACCACCACTTCGATCCGCGACTCCAAAGTGGTGCGCGAAGCCCATGACGACGCCGCCAGCTTTGTCGCCAGCAACGGTGAAATTCGCGGCGCCCAGCTCGAGGCCGCCTTCAACACCCTGCGCGAGCGCGTGCCGCAAGCGCGCGACGCCAGCGACCAGGTACTGGCCGAAGCCATCCTCGCGCTGTGAACCGCGTGCGCGCCTGGCTGCTCGGCTGCGCCCTGACGCTGCTCGGCACGCCCGCCCTGGCCGACCTGCAGCTCGCGCTGCAGGCGTCCGGCCTTGATTCGCAGCAGGCCCAAGCCACCCAGGCCCTGCTCGACGAGGCCCTGGGCAAGCTGCCCCCTCGCTTCAAGCAACAGCTGAACCGCCGCGTGCAGGTCAGCTGGAGCGACAACATGCCGGCCGACGCCTATGGCCAGGCATCGTTGGTGTCCACCCTCGAACTCAATCGCCGCCTGCTGCCCAGCCTCACCGATGGCAGTGCCGCCACCGAGCGCACCAACCGCCCGCATGGCACGGTGCGTGAAGAACTGCTGGCCACCGTGCTACACGAGCTCACTCATATCTACGACCGCGCCCGGCTGTGGCCCAACGCCGACAGCGCGCTGATCACCCGCTGCAAGCGCCAGCAAGGCACGTTGGGCAAGGTCGGCCTGCCCGAGGCATGCCGTGGCCAGGCAGAACGCCGCTTCACCCTCAGCGACGACCCGCGCCTGCTCGACCTGGCCGGGTGGCAGCAGTACGTGGGCCGACGCGGCGAGCGCGAGCAGCACAACGGCCAGTTCGTGCGCAGCCCCGACAGCTATGAACTGAGCAGCCCCAAGGAGTACATCGCGGTCAACATGGAGTATTTCCTCCTCGACCCGAGCTACGGTTGCCGCCGCCCGGCGCTGAACCAGTACCTGCGTGAGCACTTCGGCTGGGCACCGCAACAGGACAGCTGCGCCAAGGGCCTGCCGTTCATCAATGCCGGCAGCGACTTCGCCCGCCAGCCGCTGGGCGAAATCGACCCCGAGCGGGTCTATGAGGTGGATTACCTGCTGGCCGAAGCCAACCAGAACCTGGTCAGCCGCTGGGGCCACAGCATGCTGCGCCTGGTGATCTGCAAGCCAGGCCGCCCACGCGGGCCGGACTGCCGCCTGGACCTCGACCAGAGCCTGGTGCTGTCGTACCGCGCCTTTGTCAACGATGTGCAGCTTTCCAGCTGGGACGGGCTGGTCGGCGCCTACCCCTCGCGACTGTTCGTGCTACCGCTGGGCCAGGTGATCGACGAATACACCAAGACCGAGCTGCGCAGCCTGGCCTCGGTACCCTTGCGGCTCAGCCGCGAGGAGATCGAAAACCTGGTGCGCCAGGCCGCCGAAATGCACTGGAGCTACGACGGCAACTACTGGTTCCTGTCCAACAACTGCGCAGTGGAGTCGTTGAAGCTGCTGCGCAGCGGCACCGCCAACCCACGCCTGAACGACCTCGACAGCATCATGCCCAATGGCTTGCTGGCCGTGCTCAAGGGCAGGGGGCTGGCCGACACCAGCGTGCTCGATGACCCCCGCGAGGCGCTGCGCCTGGGTTATCGCTTCGACTCCTACCGCGACCGTTACCAGGCCATGTTCGAGGTGTTGAAGAAACAGTTGCCAATCAAGCAGGCCAAGGTCGAAGACTGGCTGGCTCTGGACGCCGAGCAACGTCGGGGCTGGTTCGCCCAGGCCGACCTGCGCACCAGCGCCGCCTTGCTGCTGCTTGAACAGGCCAGCTTGCGCCGGCAACTGCTGCTGGCCCAGGAAGAGGTCAAGCAGCGCTACCTGAATGCCGCCGCGCGGAACGATGGCAGCGTCAGCAAGGCCGATGCGACCCTCCGGCAGATGCTGGCCAACAGTGGCTTCCTCAGCCGCCCGGCAGAGTTGCTCGATAGCAAAGGCTACGGGCTGCCACAGCCGCAGGAGCGCAAGCACCTGGAACAGGTCAGCAGCGAGCGGCAGGCGCAGTTGCTGCGCTTGAGCACGAGCCTGGACAAAGAGGTGAGGGCGCTGCTGGAGCCGTCGCGGGCCAGGGAAATTGCGGCGGTGGAAGCCAATGTGAAGCAGGTGGGCGAACATCTGCGGGCACTGCACAAGGCCGCCGGTGGCCTGCAATTGTAACGACCATTGTGCCGGCCTCTTCGCGGGCATGCCCGCTCCCACAGGATCTGTACAGCACCTGAGATCTGCGCCGCACCTGTGGGAGCGGGTTTACCCGCGAAAGGGCCGGCACAGACAGCACAAGGCCTACAGGTTCTCCTGCGCCTCCGAAGGCAAATCCTCATCCAGATGCAACCAAGGCAACCGGCTACCCACCCAGATATGCCGGTTGGCCCTGACCCGCTCCGGGTGGTCCAGGGTCGCCACCGTCACATCCACCGTGTCCGGGCTATGCGTGGTCACCAGCGCCACATGCGCCCCGCAATGCCCACAGAAGTACCGGCTGCAACTGGCCGGCGCGACATAGCAGTTCGGCTCGCCCGCCAACCACCGGAACCCCGAGCGGGGCAGGGTGAGCCAGGTCACCACCAGCCCGCCGCTGACCCGCCGGCAGATCGAACAATGGCAGTGGGCAATGTCCGTCAGGTCGCCCTCCAACCGATAACGCAAGGCGCCACAATGGCAGCCACCCTCGGTCACCTCCTGCATCACCTACCTCTCGTCGCCTTTGCTTCGGCGAAAGCTGGCTGAAAGCTTGCCCTCATAGGATAGCCCCCCACTACCGGCACAAGACCGGTCAGCCAGGGCACCCGGTAACCACCGCGCCCGGCCCAATCAACAACAACAATGGTGATTCTGATGTTTTCCTGTGCCCGACTTTCCGTAGCCACCCTCCGCATGCTCCCCGCACAGCGCCATACGCGCTGATTCGCCCGAATCGACTTTCCTTTCGCCGCGCCACGCCTGGAGTACTGCCATGCTGACCTTCCTCGGCTTTGCCATGGTCATCACCTTCATGTACCTGATCATGACCAAGCGCCTGTCGGCCTTGATCGCGCTGATCCTGGTACCGATCCTGTTTGCCCTGTTCGGCGGTTTTTCCGCCAAGATCGGCCCGATGATGCTCGAGGGCATCAGCAAGCTCGCGCCTACCGGCGTGATGCTCATGTTCGCCATTCTCTACTTCGCCCTGATGATCGACTCCGGCCTGTTCGACCCGGCCGTGCGCAAGATTCTCAAGCTGGTCAAGGGCGATCCGCTGAAAGTCTCCGTCGGCACCGCAGTACTGGCCCTGGTGGTCTCGCTCGACGGTGACGGCGCCACCACCTACATGATCTGCTGCGCCGCCATGTTGCCGATGTACAGCCGCCTGGGCATGAGCCCACGGATCATGGCCGGCCTGATCATCCTCGCTGGCGGGGTGATGAACATGACCCCCTGGGGCGGCCCGACCGCCCGTGCCGCCAGCGCCCTGCACGTGGACCCGTCAGACATCTTCGTGCCGATGATCCCGGCCATGCTGTTCGGCGTGCTGGCAATCCTTGCCATCGCCTACCTGTACGGCAGGCGCGAACGTGCCCGCCTGGGCGAGTTGCACCTGCCCACCGACGACATCGATCACAGCGAAATCACCGTTTCGCAGTACCCGGACGCGCGCCGGCCTAAACTGCTGTACTTCAACGGCGCCCTGACCGCTGCCCTGATGGTCGCGCTGATTGCCGGTGTGCTGCCGCTGCCGGTGCTGTTCATGATCGCCTTCAGCATCGCCATGATCGTCAACTACCCGTGCCTGCAGCAGCAGAAAGACCGCATCGCGGCCCATGCTGGCAGCGTGCTTGCGGTCACCGGGCTGATCTTCGCCGCCGGCATCTTCACCGGGATCCTGTCGGGCACCGGCATGGTCGACGCCATGTCCAAGAGCCTGCTGGCGGTCATCCCCGAGGCGCTGGGCCCTTACCTGGCAGTGATCACAGCGATCGTGAGCATGCCGTTCACGTTCTTCATGTCCAACGACGCGTTCTATTATGGCGTGCTGCCGGTGCTGGCCGAAGCCGCCAGCCATTACGGCATCAGCCCGGTGGAAATGGCCCGTGCGTCGATCGTCGGGCAGCCGGTACACCTGCTCAGCCCCTTGGTACCCTCCACCTACCTGCTGGTGGCCCTGGCCGGCATCGAGTTTGGCGATCATCAGCGCTTCACCTTGAAGTGGGCAGTGCTGGTGTGCCTGTGCATAATGCTCGCCGCGCTGCTGATGGGCATTTTCCCGCTGTTCAGTAGTCTTTAATAAACGCGTATTACCCCAACGCGACGCGCCCCTGATCCGGACGCGTCGCCTTTACCGTTCGAAGGAAAACACATGGAATGGCTGACCAGCCCGGAAATCTGGGTTGCCTTTTTTACCCTTACTGCGCTTGAGATCGTCCTCGGTATCGACAACATCATCATGATCTCGATTCTGGTCAGCCGCATGCCCAAGCACATGCAGCCACGCACCCGGATCTTTGGCCTGGCCCTGGCCATGGTCACCCGTATCATGCTGTTGCTGTCGATCACCTGGGTCATGCGCCTTACCGCCGACCTGTTCGTGGTGTTTGGCCAGGGCATTTCCGGGCGTGACCTGATCCTGTTCTTTGGTGGCCTGTTCCTGCTGTGGAAAAGCTCGCAAGAGATCTACCACGGCCTGGAAGGCGAGGACGAGAACCCGGAAGAGCCGAAAGGCGCGGGTGGCAAGTTTTTCTATACCATCATCCAGATCGCCATCATCGACATCGTGTTCTCGCTGGACTCGGTGATCACGGCGGTCGGCATGGTGTCCCATGTACCGGTAATGATCGCCGCAATCATCGTCGCCGTGTTGGTGATGATGCTGTGCGCCGGCACCATCAGCGAGTTCATCGACAAGCACCCGTCGCTGAAGATGCTCGCACTGTCGTTCCTGATCGTGGTCGGTACCGTGCTGATCGCCGAAGCTTTCGACGTGCATGTGCCGAAGGGCTACGTCTACTTCGCCATGGCGTTCTCGCTGGCGGTGGAAGCCATCAACATCCGCATGCGCACCGCCCTGGCCCGCAAGAACGGCAAAGAGCATGAGCCAGTGAAACTGCGCAAGGACATTCCGGGTCAATAAGATCAGGAAGTGCAGGACACAAAGGGCCCTTCGGGGCCCTTTTTCATGCCCGGATCACTGAATTCTGCCGTTTGCTGTACTGGCCTCTTCGCGGGCACGCCCGCTCCCACAGGGATATCACAGGCCCTGAGGGTGGTGTGGTATCTGTGGGAGCGGGCGTGCCCGCGAAGAGGCCGGCACAGACAATCATTCATTTCCCATGTGTTTCAAATCACAGACAGCCATGCGAAGCTGGCGACAGCTACGCAAAACAACTAAAGCTTTGAGTGAGCACTGAAAATTCTTCAAACGCTCACGCTTCTTCTCTTGGCCCGCTGGGCCAATGCAACAGGGGGCCGTCGCCATGCTGACCCTGCTCAACCTGCTCTCGGCCGTTACGCTTCTGGTCTGGGGCACCCACATTGTACGTACCGGCATCCTGCGGGTATTCGGCTCGAGCCTGCGGCGCATCATCGGCCAGAACATGAACAAGCGCCCGCTGGCGTTCGTCGCCGGCATTCTGGTCACGGCCATGGTGCAAAGCAGCAACGCCACTGCCATGCTGGTCACCTCGTTCGTCGGCCAGGGCCTGATGGCCATGACCCCGGCCCTGGCGATCATGCTCGGCGCCGACGTGGGTACCGCGCTGATGGCACGGGTGCTGACCCTGGACCTTTCCTGGCTGTCGCCACTGCTGATCTTCCTGGGTGTGATCTTCTTCCTCTCGCGCAAGCAGACGCGGGCTGGCCAGCTGGGCAGGGTAGGCATCGGGCTTGGCCTGATCATCCTGGCATTGGAGCTGATCGTGCAGGCAGCTACGCCGATTACCCACGCCCAGGGCGTGAAAGTGCTGTTCGCCTCGCTGACCGGCGACATCATGCTCGACGCACTGGTCGGCGCATTGTTCGCCATGATTTCCTATTCCAGCCTGGCCGCTGTGCTGCTCACCGCGACGCTGGCCGGTGCCGAGGTGATCAGCCTGCCGGTGGCCATCGGCCTGGTGGTCGGCGCCAACATCGGCAGCGGGCTGCTGGCCTTCATCAGCACCAGCATGCAAAACGCCGCCGGGCGCCGGGTGGCCCTGGGCAGCCTGCTGTACAAGCTGATCGGCCTGCTGCTGATCATCCCCGTACTGCACCCATTGGTGGGCTGGATGGACTCACTGAGCTTCAGCCCGCAGGAGCTGGTCATCGGCTTCCACCTGCTCTACAACACGCTGCGTTGCCTGATCATGCTGCCCACGGTCAAACCCATGGGCCGGCTGTGCAACGCCCTGCTGCCCGAACGGGAAAACGGCAACGGCCAGATACGCCCGCGCCACCTCGACACCTCGGCGCTGGAAACACCCAGCCTGGCCTTGGCCAACGCATCCCGCGAAACCCTGCGCCTGGGCGATATCGTCGACAGCCTGCTTGAAGCCATGCTCGGAGCCCTGCGTGGTACCCAGACTGCCTTGCCGCAGCAGGTCCGCGCTTTGGGCGAGGACGCCGAAGCCTTGTACAGCGCGATCAAGCTGTACCTGGCGCAGATGTCGCGTGAAGACCTCAGCGAACAGGACAACCGCCGCTGGGCAGAAATCATCGAGCTGGCAATCAACCTCAAGCTGGCCTGCGACCTGATCGAGCGCATGCTACGCAAGGTCCAGCAGCAGAAAACCAGCCAACGCCGGGAATTCTCCCAGGTGGGGCTGGAGGAGCTGACCGGCCTGCAGGAACAGTTGCTGGCCAACCTGCGCCTGGGCTTGTCGGTGTTCCTCAGTGCCGACCCGGAAAGCGCCCGCTTGCTGCTGCGGGAAAAACGCCGTTTTCGCGCCCAGGAACGGCGCCTTGCCCACGCCCATGTCAGCCGCCTGCAGCGCAAGGTAGTGCAAAGTATCGAGACCAGTTCGCTACACTTGGAGCTGATCGCCGACATGAAGCGGTTGAACTCTTTGTTCTGTAGCAGTGCCTATGTGGTACTGGGCGGCTCGGACACGGGCGGGCTGATGCTCGACAGCGTGCCGGACGAAGCCCGTCTGCCGTGATTTCGCCTACCTGAGGACCCGAGCTCGCCCATGCGTTGCCTGATGTTCGTTTGCCTGCTGATCTGCAGCCTGCCCTCATTCGCCCTCGACCGCTCGCGGGTTGAAGGTTACCTGTTGCCCAATGGCCTGCAGGTCATCCTGAAAAACGGCTATGAACGTGACCATGTGGCGATCCGCCTGGTGGTCGGCGTCGGCCTGGATGACTTCAATTGCGAGCAGAAAGAGCTGCCGCACCTGCTCGAACACCTGCTGTTCAGCGGCATCGACGAAACCGGCGAGGGCGGCCTGGAAGAGCGCCTGCAATCGCTGGGCGGTGAATGGAACGCCTACACCAGCAGCGCCGACACCACCTTCGTCATCGAAGCCCCGGCGCGCAACCAGCGCAAAATCCTTGACCTGCTGTTGGCGGTGATTCGTGACACCCGCATCGATGCCAAGACCCTGGCCACCGCCAAGCGCATCATCGAGCGCGAGGATGGCGGCCACTATGGCCACCTGCAGCGCTGGCTCGACCGCCAGGACATCGGCCACCCCGCCAGTGACCAGCTGGCCACCGAACTGGGCCTGAAATGCCCGGAGCGCTCCAACCTCGACGACATGACCCTGGAGCAGGTGACCACCTTACGTGACCGCTGGTATGCGGCCAACAACATGACCCTGATCGTGGTCGGTGGTCTCGACCGCCTGCTGCCGGCCTACCTGGAGCGCACCTTTGGCGAACTGCCCGCCACCGAGCCGGAGGAACGCCGCACCCTGGAAAGCATCGGCCAGCAAGCTGAACAGCGCCGCAACCTGACCCGCGGCTGGCTGGGTGACAGCGTCAAGCTGCACTGGCTGTTCGTCGAGCCGGTGCTGGACAACGATCACCAGGCCACCCTCGACCTGCTGTCGCACTACCTGGACTGGGCGCTGTACGACCAGCTGCGCCTGCGCAACGGGCTGTCCTACGGCCCCTCGGCAAAACGCGAAAGCTTTGGCGACACAGGCCTGCTCAGCCTCAACGCCGACCTGGAGCGCGAGGACATCGACCAGGCGGTCGAGGTGATGCAGAAGTTGTTCGACCACCTGCGCAAGGAAGGCCTCGACCCGGACACCTTCGAGCGTATCAAGTACGCCAGCGTCGCCAAGGAAAGCTGGAGCACCCAGGGCAACAGCGCCTTGGCCGACTACTACTGGGGCGCGCTGAACGACTATAGCGACGGGCGTTTTGCCAACCCGGTGCGCAAGCTGCGCCAGGTCAGCCTGGCGCAGGCCAACGCGGCGCTGAAGCAACTGCTCAAGGAAGATGGTTATGTACGTATCGAGAAGCCCTTGCTTGGCTACGATGAACTCTACGGGCTGGTTGCCTTGCTGTTGGGGCTGATCCTGGCTGCGGGGCTGTTGCGCTGGCGTCGGCATGGTCCGGAAAAGCCGAGCGGTGCTACACGCGAGTAGTGAAACGACGGTATCCTTTTGCCAGTACCGGCCTCTTCGCGGGCACGCCCGCTCCCACAAAGTTCAGTGGCAACCCGGACCCTGTGGGAGCGGGCGCGCCCGCGAAGAGGCCAGCACAGCCACCTCACCCATTCTGTTGTAGCCCCCAATGCCCCAAATCCCCCACATCGTCCAGCGCATCATCGAACTGCTCAAACGCTACCCCGGCATCATCGCGCTCTGCGGTTTCCTCTCCGGTATCGGTAGCTTCATCCTGGTCGACCGCCAGGCTGGCCTGGCCAGCTGGGTAGCCGTGCTCATGTTGGTCAGCTGGCTCTGGCTGATGCTGGAAAACACCCTCACCGGCCTGTTCGCGCGCACTTTCAACCGCGAAATCCCGCAGCCGCTGCTACGCTACGCGACGCAGATGATCCACCAGGAATCGCTGTTCTTCGTGCTGCCGTTCTTCTTCATCACCACCACCTGGAACAGCGGCCAGCTGGTATTCACCGGCCTGCTCGGTGCGGCCGGGCTGATTTCGATCATCGACCCGCTGTACTACAAATGGCTGGCACCGCGGCGCTGGCTGTTCCTGGCGCTGCACACCCTGACCCTGTTCGCCGCCCTGCTGACTGCGCTGCCGATCATCCTGCACCTGACCACCGCGCAAAGCTTCAAGCTAGCCCTGATCGCGGCCATGGCCCTGTCGTTCCCCAGCCTGGCCAGCAGCTTCCCGATCAACAACTGGCGCCGCGCCGTGGCCCTGGTGCTGGTCACCCTGGCGGTCGGCGGCGGGGGCTGGCTGCTGCGCTCCTGGGTACCACCGGCGACCCTGTGGATGACCGAGGTGGCGGTCAGCACCGAAGTGCTGAACCGCCAGCCGGGCGATTCGCTGCACGAAATAGCCGCCAGCCGCATCCGTAGCAGCGGCCTGTACGCCTACACCGCAATCAACGCGCCACGCGGCCTGAACGAACGGATCTACCACGTGTGGCAAAAGGACGGCCAGGAAGTCGACCGCATTGCTCTGGACATCCACGGCGGGCGCAAGGAAGGCTACCGGGCCTGGACCCACAAGCAGAACTTCCCGCCGAACCCGGTGGGCAAGTGGCAGGTGAGGGTACTGACCGAGGATGGGCAGGTCATCGGCGTGCTGCGCTTCAAGGTGATAGATGACGCGCAGGCGCAATGATTGAAAGGGGCCGCTTTGCGGCCCTCTGTCCTCAACAGACAGCACATAATCACCAAACAGCCCATGTCCGCTGCGCTATGATCAGCCCCTAAGCCTTAGCGCCGAGTCAGTAGCATGGAGCCGATGACCACCCCCAGCGCCACCCTGGACACCAGTAGCCAACCGGCCTGCCTGCGCATTACCGGTGACTGGACCCTGGCGCACTACGCCAGCCTCAAGCGTGAGAGCGAGCGCCTGCGCGCGCAGTACGCTGCCGCTGCCGATGCCGTCGCCGACCTCAGCCAACTGGGCCGCCTGGATACCGCCGGTGCCTCACTGCTGGCCGAACTGCTCGGTTCCGAACGCCTGTCACGCTGCACCCACGAGCTGCCCGACGCCAGCCGCGCACTGCTCAAGAACGTCTACTGCTCGGTGCAGGACTACTGCATACCGGTCAAGGAACCCGAGCGTAACGTGCTGCTGTTACTGCTGGAGCGCATCGGCTGCGCCGTCGGCGCCTTGTGGCAAGACACCCTGCAGGTGCTCGGCTTCGTTGGCCTGATCCTCGAAACCCTGCTGCGCCGCGCCCTGCAACCGCAGCGCTGGCGCTTCACCCCGGTGGTGGCGCACATCGAACAGACCGGCCTGGACGCCGCGCCCATCGTCGCCCTGCTGACCTTCCTGGTGGGCGCGGTGGTGGCCTTCCTCGGCGCCACGGTGCTGGCCGATTTCGGCGCGACCATCTTTACCGTCGATCTGGTGGCATTTTCGTTTCTGCGCGAGTTCGCCGTGCTGCTGACCGCCATCCTCATGGCCGGCCGCACCGCCAGCGCTTTCACCGCGCAGATCGGCTCGATGAAGGCCAACGAGGAAATCGACGCCATCCGCACCTTGGGCCTGAACCCCATGGAGCTGCTGGTGGTGCCGCGAGTACTGGCGCTGTTGATTTCGCTACCGTTGCTGACCTTCATCGCGATGATCTGCGGCATCGTCGGCGGCGCGGTGGTGTGCGCGCTGACACTGGACATCTCGCCAGCCATGTTCCTGTCGCTGCTACAAAGCGACATCGGCGTGCAGCACTTCCTGGTCGGCCTGGCCAAGGCACCGTTCTTCGCCTTTCTGATCGCTTCCATCGGCTGCCTGGAGGGCTTCAAGGTCAGTGGCAGCGCCGAATCGGTAGGGGCGCACACCACCTCGGCGGTGGTGCAGTCGATATTCGTGGTCATCGTGCTGGACGCGGTGGCCGCCCTGTTCTTCATGGAGATGGGCTGGTGAGTGGTCAGGAACGCGTGATCGAGGCCCGCGGCATCTGCAATCGCTTCGGCCGCCAGAGCGTCCACGAAAATCTCGACCTTGACCTGTACCGCGGCGAGATCCTCGCCGTGGTCGGCGGGTCGGGCAGCGGCAAATCGGTGCTGTTGCGCAGTATCATCGGCCTGCGGCGGCCCGACGAAGGGCAGATCAAGGTGTTCGGCCAGGACTTGGCCGGCCTGCGCGAAGAGCAGCGCTCACTGGTCGAGCGGCGCTTCGGCGTGCTGTTCCAGAAGGGCGCACTGTTCTCTTCTCTGACTGTCACCGAAAACGTGGCATTGCCGCTGATCGAGCACGCCGGGCTGTCCCGCGCCGATGCCGAGCACCTGGCCGGAGTGAAGCTGGCCCTGGCCGGGCTGCCGATCTCGGCCGCCGACAAATACCCGGCCTCGCTGTCGGGGGGTATGATCAAGCGTGCCGCGCTGGCTCGGGCCTTGGCACTGGACCCTGACATTCTGTTCCTCGACGAACCCACCGCCGGCCTGGACCCGATCGGCGCCGCCGCCTTCGACCAGTTGATCCTGACCCTGCGTGATGCCCTGGGCTTGTCGGTGTTCCTCATCACCCACGACCTCGACACCCTGTACACCATCACTGACCGCATCGCCGTGCTGTCACAGAAGAAGGTCCTGGTGGCCGGCCCGCTTGCCGAGGTCGAGCAGACCAACGACACCTGGATTCAAGAATACTTTCATGGCCCACGCGGGCGCGCAGCCGAGCAGGCCGCTACCCGTGCCGGGCAGGAGCGCTGAGCAATGGAAACCCGAGCCCATCACGTTCTTATCGGCCTGGTCACCGTCCTGGTGGTGGCCGGTGCCATGCTGTTCGGCCTGTGGCTGGCCAAGTCCAGTGTCGACGATGCCTTCAAGGACTACGAAGTGGTGTTCAACGAAGCGGTCTCCGGCCTGTCCCGCGGCAGCCCGGTGCAGTACAACGGCATCAAGGTGGGCGACGTGTCTACCCTGCGCCTGGACCCGAAGGACCCGCGCCGGGTACTGGCACGGGTGCGCCTGAGTGCCGACACTCCGGTAAAGGAAGACACCCAGGCCAAGCTGACCCTGGCCGGCGTGACCGGCAACTCGTTCATCCAGCTCAGCGGCGGTACCCCGCAAAGCCCAGAGCTGAAAGGCAAGGACGGCAAACTGCCGGTGATCATCGCCTCGCCCTCGCCGATTTCGCGCCTGCTCAATGACAGCAGCGACCTGGTGACCAACATCAACCTGCTGCTGCACAACGCCAACCAGATGTTCTCCGAAGACAACATTGGTCACCTCAGCAACACCTTGGCCAACCTCGACAAGACCACCGGTGCCTTCGCCGGCCAGCACGGCAGCATCGCCCAGGCCATCGAACAACTGGTGCAAGTGGGCAAGCAGGCCAGCGCCACCCTGGCCGAAACCCAGGCACTGATGCGCAACGCCAACGGCCTGCTGGGCAGCGAAGGCAAGCAGGCGATCGGCAGCGCCGAGCAGGCCATGCAGTCGCTGGCCGAGAGCACCGCCACCATCAACCGCCTGCTCCAGGAAAACCACGAAGCCATCGGCGACGGTGCCCAGGGTCTGAACCAGCTGACCCCGGCGATTCGCGAATTGCGCGAAACCCTCAACGCACTCAAAGGCATTTCCCGGCAACTGGAGGCCGACCCTGGCGGTTACCTGCTCGGCCGCGACAACAACAAGGAGTTCCAGCCATGAAACCGTCGCTGCACCTGCTGGCCCTGGCGGCCGCGCTGAGCCTGGCCAGTGCCTGCTCGATCCTGCCGCAGAGCGAACCCGTCGACCTGTACCGCCTGCCGGTGAGCCAGCCCAGCCGCGCGGTGCCGGCGCTGGACTGGTCATTGCGCCTGAACAAGCCGCTGGCCAGCGACGTGCTGGCCGGGCCACGAATTGCCGTGATTCCCCAGGGCGATGTGGTCAGCAGCTACAAGGGCGCGCGCTGGAGCGATGCAGTGCCGGTGCTGCTGCGCAACCGCCTGCTCGACGGCTTCCAGCGTGACGGCCAGGTACAACGCCTGAGCGCCGACGACAGCAACCTGCAAGCCGACTACGAGCTGGCTGGCGAGCTGCAGGCGTTCCAGACCGAATACCACGCGGGCGGGGCAGTGGAGGTGGTGATCCGCTATGACGCACGCCTGGTCCAGGGCCGCAACCAGCGTATTCTGGCCAGCAAACGCTTCGAAATCCGCCAGCCGCTGGCCGACAAGCAGGTGTCAGCGGTGGTTGCCGGCTTCGGCAAGGCCTGCGACCAGCTGACCGGGCAGGTGGTGAGTTGGACCATTGCGCAAGCAGCCAGCGTTCCGGCTCACTGACCCCTGCCTGCTTTTTGTGGGAGCGTCAGGCGAAGAACCAGTAGCAGACGAAGATCGCCGCGATCACCCCGGACAATTCCGCCAGCAATGCGCACCCGACCGCGTGACGCACCCGCTGGATACCCACGGCACCAAAGTACACCGCCAGCACGTAGAAGGTGGTTTCGGTACTGCCCTGAATCGTCGCTGCCACCAGCGCCGGGAAGCTGTCCACGCCATGGGTCTGCATGGTCTCGATCAGCATCGCCCGCGCCGCGCTGCCGGAGAACGGCTTGACCAGCGCCGTGGGCAGGCCCTCGACGAAGCGGGTGTCCAGGCCGAGCCAGGTCACCGCATGGCGGATACCGTCCAGGGCCAGTTCCAGGGCGCCTGAAGCCCGCAGCACACCCACCGCCACCAGCATCGCCACCAGGTAAGGCAACAGGCCCTTGGCCACGTCGAAGCCTTCCTTGGCGCCTTCGACAAAGGCTTCATACACCTTCACCCGCTTCAAGGCACCGACCACCAGGAACAGGATGATCACGCCAAACAACGTGAGGTTGCCCAGGATCGACGACAGGCTGGCCAGCGCGGCCGCCGACAGGGTGCCGAGGAAGGCCATGAACCCACCTAGCAACAGGGCCCCCGGGATCAGGTAGGCGAGCACTACCGGGTCCCATAGGCGCAGGCGCTGCATCACCGCCACCGACAGCAGGCCGACCAGGGTCGAGACGCTGGTGGCCAGCAGGATCGGCAGGAACACCATGGTCGGGTCCGCCGCACCTTGCTGGGCCCGGTACATGAAGATGGTCACCGGCAGCAAGGTCAGCGACGAGGCGTTGAGCACCAGGAACAGGATCTGCGCATTGCTCGCCGTGGTGCTGCTGGGGTTCAGCTCCTGCAGCGCGCGCATGGCCTTCAGGCCGATCGGCGTGGCGGCGTTATCCAGGCCCAGGCCGTTGGCGGCGAAGTTCATGGTGATCAGGCCCAGGGCCGGGTGGCCGGGTGGCACTTCCGGCATCAGCCGGGCGAACAGCGGGCCCAGCACCTTGGCCAGCCACTCGACGATGCCCGCTTTCTCGGCGATCTTGAGAAAGCCCAGCCATAGGGTCAGCGTGCCGAACAGCAGCACCATCACCTCGACCGACAGCTTGGCCATGGCGAATATGCTCTCGACCATCGCCGCGAAGATGCCGGCGTTGCCGCCTACCAGCCATTGGGCCAGGGCGGACACTGCCGCCACCAGGAAAAAGCCAAGCCAAAGGCCGTTGAGCATCCGTGTGTTCCCCCTGAAAAATGCCCGAATGATAGCGTATCGGGGCGCATGGCTGGAGACCGCAGGCGAGGGCTGCGCCCTCGTATCGCGACACAAGGCCGCTCCCACAGAGCTCGCTATACGCCGGCCATTGTGGGAGCGGCCTTGCGTCGCGAAAGGGCCGCAAAGCGGCCCCAGGATCTCGCAGGCAACAAAAAGCCCCGACAAGTCGGGGCTCTTGGTCATGCAGCAGTCAGGCTCAGCGCTTGGCGGTTTCGCCAACCATGGAGGCTTCCTGCTTGCCGGCCATCAGCGAGGCGTAGTACTTCTCGCCCTTGGCGGCGTCGTACATGCCCTCCCAGCGAGCGATGACCAGGGCTGCCAGGGCATTGCCCACAACGTTCAGGGCGGTACGGGCCATGTCCATGATGCGGTCGACACCGGCGATAAAGGCCAGGCCTTCCAGCGGGATGCCCACGCTGCCCAGGGTGGCCAGCAGGACCACGAAGGAAACACCCGGTACGCCAGCGATACCTTTGGAAGTGACCATCAGGGTCAGCACCAGCAGCAACTGCTGGCTCCACGACAGGTCGATACCGTACAGCTGGGCAATGAAGATGGCCGCAATGCTCTGGTACAGGGTCGAGCCGTCGAGGTTGAACGAGTAGCCGGTCGGTACCACGAACGAGCAGATCGACTTCGGTGCACCGTATTTCTCCATCTTCTCGATCACGCGCGGCAGCACGGTCTCCGAGCTGGAGGTGGAGTAGGCAAGGATCAGCTCATCTTTCATGATGCGCATGATCTTGATCACCGAGAAGCCGAACAGGCGGGCAACCAGGCCCAGCACCATGAAGGCGAAGAAGGCGATGGCGAAGTACACCAGCAGCACCAGCTTGGCCAGCGGCAGCAGCGAGCTGAAACCGAAGTTGGCGACGGTCACGGCGATCAGGGCGAACACGCCGATCGGAGCGTAGTTCATGATCATGTGGGTGACCTTGAACATGGTCTCGGAAACCGCCTGGAAGGTACGCACCAGAGGGTCGCGCAGCTCTGCCTGCAGGCTCGACAGGCCCAGGCCGAACATCACCGAGAAGAAGATGATCGGCAGCATTTCGCCACGCATCAGCGCTGCGAAGATGTTCGACGGGATCAGGTTCAGCAGGGTTTCGATGAACGCGTGCTCATGCTGCACTTCGGCCGCGGTGGCCTGGTACTTGGAGATGTCCACGGTACCCAGGGTGCTCATGTCGATGCCGGCGCCCGGGTGGAACAGGTTGGCCAACACCAGGCCGACGACGATGGCGATGGTGGTAACCACTTCGAAGTAGATGATGGTCTTCAGGCCGATGCTGCCAAGTTTCTTCGCGTCGCCAACCCCGGCGATACCCACGATCAGCGACGAAATCACGATCGGGACGACGATCATCTTGATCAGGCGAATGAAGATGTCACCAGCGGGCTGGAGGACGTTGCTGATCCACCATGCCTTTTCTGCACTGAAATGATTCAGTAGAGCGCCGATTGCAACACCCAGGACCAGACCGATGACGATCTGCCAGGCGAGGCTCAGTTTTGCCTTCTTCATGTCTTTACCCTTTGTTCTAGTGGTCATGGGCACCCGACGGAAACGCGCGTTACAGAGCCTTTGGCTAGGTCACGAGCAGCAGATGCTTCCGTCCGGCGACTTCATGTAAGGACACCGCAGGCGAGCGACAGGGCGCTCGGGCCAGCGAAAAAGGCGGCAACTATTGCGATGGCAAAGGGGGAAATCTAATGCCGGAAGCGCATAGCCCATGCCGTTTATGCATAACATTTCTGACCAAACCAGAAGGTTCGCAAGTGCTTGATTTACAACGTTCGGAATCCCGAACAAGACCAACCCGCCATATTTAGGCAGATTTGGCAGAGTGGAAAGGGCAAGGAAGATGGCCTGTTCGACAATCCGAATGGCTGAAATGCCACTTGTACAAGCACCGGGTTGGTCGAAAAAAAATGGATGTACGGTCGAGACAAAATGTGTCTCGAAGAGGAAATCGCGCAGGGGAAGAGACGTTTCCTACATGGCTCCTCGGAAGTCAGGTCTGGTCAGGTGCCCCTATGACACCGCCGACCTGAAACTTCCGATTCCGCCTTTCCTGACCCGGCCCATTGCTGGAGGCACTCCCTGTACCCCTAGGCCACTCCGATCCTGCAACAATCAGAACAGCCCGGCCCCTTGGTCATGCGCTGCCCCTCCTCGGGGCGGCGCATCATAGAAGCCTGAAATATAGAAAGGTTCAGCTTCTATTACGTGACAGTGCATGACTTTTCATCCGTACCGGGTGCAAACCCTCAGTACCAGTTCGGGTCACGCTTTAGCTGCTCCTTCAACATCGCCTTCATACCGTCGTCCGGCTCACCCAGCCAGCGGTACTGCGCATGGCGGGTGGGCGACTTGTCGTTCGGCAAACCTTCGGGTACCTCCACGAGCATCCCGTATGCATCGTCCTTGTCCCAGGTGAACGCCACGATCAGGCGCTTGTAGGTGCAGTTGTCCTGGCCTTCGCACAACGGGCCGACGAGGTACTTGTCGCCGTCTTCGGTAACGGCGGACATCTGCTGCTGGGCACTGCCGGTCAGATTGACCACCCAATCGGGCAGGCGTTCCTCGCCTTTGATCGTGTCCTGCCAGGTTTCCCGGTACTCCGGGTCCGAACCGAGCAGCTGGTCGACCCGGACCTGGCCGTCATTGGCCGCCATCGCCACCGCGCTGCCACCCAGTAACAGGGCGGCAGCCAGGGCTGTCCAACGCTTACTGCCCATCTTCAACCTCGTCCACGTCCAAAGAAGAAAGAGGCCACGAACAGCACCAGGAAGACAATGAACAGAATCTTCGCGATACCCGTGGCAGCGCCCGCGATACCACCGAAGCCCAGTACGGCAGCGACAATGGCGATGATGAGGAAAGTGATAGCCCAGCTCAGCATGGTGGTTCTCCTTTCTTTATCGAAATCGGTCCGGCGAGTCAGAACACCCAGCGGTCCTGGGGTACGACATTTTCCAGGGTGCCCGGGGAGGCAGTGGCCTGGCCGGAAGGCAGCGGGTCGGCGGCCCTGACCAGAGTGTTGGCACGGGTTGCCTGAATCTGCGTCAACAGGGCGGTCTGCGCCGCCACTTGCTCGGCCAGGCGCGCGGTCTGCCAGCTGTAATAGAAGAGGCCAGCGGCCAAGGTCAGCAACAGCGCCAGGCCGAGTGACAGCATCTGGCGCAGGGGCAGTGCGGCGTTCTGCAAGCGGTTGACGGATTGGCGGTTCATGCCTGCTCCTCCTGCTGTAGTTCTTGTTCAAACCTGAACAGGTAACTGCAGCCTGCATGCCAGCCTTTTTCTTCCAATAAAATTCTTTTAAATCAGATATTTATGGAAATACGGCAAACCCGGCAAGGACGTATCCTGCACGATGCCGCCCGGGTCGTCGTGCGAATTGCACGATCAACCCTCGACCTTGGTCGCCACCTTGAGCAGGTCGGCATCCACCCCGCGCACGCCGATGATCTGCCGGGCGATCTCCACGGCTATGGTTTTCTGCTCGCTGCTGACCACCTCGCCCGAAAGCCGCACCAAACCCTCTTCGCTGGCCACTTTCAGGTTCGGGCCATCGAGATTGCGGCTGAAGCGGTAGCTGTTCTGGATCTTGTCGATAATCCAGCTGTCACTCGGTTGCGGCCCGGTCGGCGCGCCCACCGGGACTTCCCGGGCCTTGGCCATGGCGGCGGTATCGAGGCTGACCAGGTTGTTGACCAGGTGCACACCCTCGGTAGTACGCGCCACCACCCCGGCCAGCTCCTTGGCCTCGGCGCTGTCGACCTTGCCGCGCAGGGTCACCACACCTTCGCTGCTCTGTACATCTATAGGCGCCTTCTCGGTGGCGCGGCTCCATAGCAGCCGCGCACGGATCACCGCGGCCAGGGTGGCATCCTCCAGGCGCTGGGCGTAGGCACGCAGCGCCAGCGGGCGCTCCACCAGCTGGGCATCGACCCGCAGCTGGTTGTCCACCTGCTCGATGCCACGGGTTGCCAAGGCCACATGCTCGGCCAACTGGCGTTCGACTTCGTTCTCCACCTCACCGGAAAGCCGCGCCTGCTTGCCGTTCACCTCGACCTCGATACGAAATGGGTCAAGCATGCGGTTCAGCGACAGGGCCGTTTGCAGTGCCCCCTCCAGGCGGGCGTCCTGCACCGGGCCGGCGAATGCCGGGGTGAAAACCGGCAGCAAGGTGGCGGCCAACACGGCGGCGCGAATGGAAAAAGACATGGCAGTGCCTCCTTTTGTAGAGCAAAAGCTAAAATTCCTCGCAACCAATGTGCCACCGTAGACCTCTAAGGAAATCATCGGGATATCGCAGCCGCCAGGCGTTGATTGGCCATTGGCTAGCATGCAAAGCACGGGCTCCTTCACAATTGACCATGCAACTTGCCCGATTTTTCCCACACTAAATGAAGATCTATCCTTAAGGAGCGCAGCACATGGAGTCAGCCCCGGATAACCAAGGCCGCATTCTGCTGGTGGATGACGAGTCCGCGATCCTGCGCACCTTCCGCTACTGCCTGGAAGACGAAGGCTATAGCGTGTCCACGGCCAACAGCGCCGCCCAGGCCGAAACCCTGCTGCAGCGCCAGGTATTCGACCTGTGCTTCCTTGATCTGCGCCTGGGCGAAGACAACGGCCTCGATGTGCTGGCGCAGATGCGTATCCAGGCGCCCTGGATGCGAGTAGTGATTGTCACCGCGCACTCGGCGATCGACACGGCGGTGGACGCGATCCAGGCCGGTGCCGCCGATTACCTGGTCAAGCCGTGCAGCCCCGACCAGCTGCGCCTGGCTACGGCCAAGCAGCTGGAAGTGCGCCAGCTTTCCGCTCGCCTGGAGGCCCTGGAAGGTGAGGTTCGCAAACCCAAAGACGGCCTCGACTCGCACAGCCCGGCCATGATGGCGGTGCTGGAAACCGCCCGCCAGGTCGCCACCACCGACGCCAACATCCTCATCCTGGGCGAGTCGGGCACAGGTAAAGGTGAGCTGGCCCGAGCCATCCATGGCTGGAGCAAGCGCGCGCGCAAAGCCTGCGTGACCATCAACTGCCCGTCGCTGAACGCCGAGCTGATGGAAAGCGAGTTGTTCGGCCACACCCGCGGCGCCTTCACCGGTGCCAGCGAAAGCACCCTGGGGCGAGTCAGCCAGGCTGATGGGGGCACGCTGTTCCTCGACGAAATCGGCGATTTCCCACTGACCTTGCAGCCCAAACTGTTGCGCTTCATCCAGGACAAGGAATACGAGCGCGTCGGCGACCCGGTCACCCGCCGCGCCGATGTGCGTATCCTCGCCGCCACCAACCTCAACCTCGAAGAGATGGTGCGCGAAAGCCGCTTCCGCGAAGACCTGCTGTATCGCCTGAACGTCATCACCTTGCACCTGCCGCCCCTGCGCGAGCGCAGTGAAGACATCCTGACGCTGGCAGATCGCTTTCTCGCCCGCTTCGTCAAGGAATACGCCCGGCCTGCTCGTGGCTTCAGTGACGAAGCCCGCACGGCCCTGCTCAACTACCGCTGGCCCGGCAACATTCGAGAATTGCGCAACGTGGTGGAGCGGGCCAGCATCATCTGCCCGCAGGAACGTGTGGAAATCAGCCACCTGGGCATGGGCGAACAGCCTGCAAGCAACGCCCCGCGCGTCGGCGCCGCGCTGAGCCTGGATGAGCTGGAACGCGCCCACATCGGCGCGGTGCTGGCCGCCAGCGACACCCTGGACCAGGCCGCCAAGACCCTGGGGATCGATGCCTCCACCCTGTACCGCAAACGTAAGCAGTACAACCTGTGAGGTGGCCGCCCATGAAGCTGCGCACGCGGCTTTTCCTCAGCATTTCGGCGCTGATCACCGTGGCCTTGCTCGGGCTGCTGCTGGGCCTGGTCAGTGTGCTGCAGATGGCCACAGTGCAACAGCGACTGGTGCGCGATACCACCCACGCCCTGGAAGTGGGGCTGAAGTTGCGCCAGAACCTAGGCGAACAGATGACCCTGATCCTCGATGACCAGACCTCCCCGGAGAGCCTGCGGTTGCTGCAGGACAACTTCCAGGTCCTGCTCAACCAAGGGCTGGAACAAGGCGGCGAACGCACCGGCTTCAGCAAGGCCAGCAGCAATTACCAGGCCTTCCTCCAGGCCTACCGCGACAGCCCGGCGCCGGCCCGTAGCATGGGCGTGGAGCAGCCACTGGGCGCCGCGTTCAACCAGGTGCGCACCGACCTGATCGATTCCCACAAGCAGGCCCTGGAACACATCACCCGCAGCGAGGAGCACACCCGCGACCACGCCCTGCTGGTCAGTGGCGTACTTGGCCTGATGGGCCTGGTGGTGCTGGTATTGGGCTTCATTACCGCGCACAACATCGCCCGGCGCTTCGGCCAGCCGATCGAAGCCTTGGCCAAGGCGGCCGACCAACTGGGCAAGGGCAATTTCGATGTCACCCTGCCGGTCACCCAGGCCACCGAACTGAATCAGCTGACCCGCCGCTTCGGCTTGATGGCAGAAGCCTTGCGCAAGCACCAGGCCACCAACGTTGACGAGCTGCTGGCCGGCCAGCAACGCTTGCAGGCCGTACTGGACAGCATTGACGATGGCCTGCTGATCATAAACCGCCAGGGCCGCCTGGAGCACCTCAACCCGGTTGCCCAGCGCCAGCTGGGCTGGACCGACAGCCGTGTGGGCAGCAGCCTGGCCGAAGCCCTGCAGCGCCCGGAGCTGGAACAGCAGCTACGCCAGGTACTGCGCGGCGGCAATCTCGACCGCCAGCCGGACGACCTGAGCATGGAGGTCGATGACGAAACGCGCCTGCTCGCCTACAGCCTGACCCCGGTCAGCCACCCGCAAGGGCCGATCCTTGGCGCGGTGATGGTGCTGCACGATGTCACCGAGCAGCGAGCCTTCGAACGCGTGCGCAGCGAGTTCGTGTTGCGCGCGTCCCACGAGCTGCGCACCCCGGTGACCGGCATGCACATGGCCTTCGGCCTGTTGCGCGAGCGGCTCAAGTTCCCGCCCGAGGCGCGCGAGCATGACCTGCTGGAAACCATCGGCGAGGAAATGCAGCGCCTGACCCAGTTGATCAACGACCTGCTCAACTTCAGCCGCTACCAGAGCGGGATGCAGAAGCTCGACCTGACCCCCTGCGCCATAGACGAGCTGCTAGAGCGTGTAGAACGGCGCTTTGCCGAACCGGCGGCGCACAAGCAGATCGAGTTGATCACGGAACTGGAGCCGCCGCTACCGCGTATCCAGGCCGACATCGCCCAGCTCGACCGGGTGCTGGACAACCTGTTGAATAACGCCATCCGCCATACCGCCAACGGCGGGCGTATCCGCCTGCACGCACGACGGCATGCGGAGCGAGTGATCATCAGTGTCGAGGACAACGGCGAAGGCATTGCCTATGGGCAGCAGGGGCGCATCTTCGAGCCCTTCGTACAGGTAGGGCGCAAGAAAGGCGGCGCCGGGCTGGGCCTGGCGTTGTGCAAAGAGATCGTGCAGCTGCACGGCGGGCGCATGGGCGTATTTTCCCGGCCGGGGCAGGGGACCCAGTTCTACATGGCGCTGCCGGTCTGAATGAGGCCGACGCAGGATCGCTCAATGCTCAACCCGCCGCGGCAGCCGTCCGCGGGTCACCAGTTCGGCAAACTGCCGAGCATTCAATGGCCGGGCAAACAGCCAGCCCTGGCCATAATTGACCCCTTCGCTGTTCAGCAGCACCGCCTGGTCTTCACACTCGATGCCTTCGGCAATCACCCGCAGGTGCAGGTCATGAGCCATGCGGATGATATGCGGGGCCACTCCGCTGCTGGCGGCGTCATGCCCCAAGGCATCAATAAAGGCCTTGTCGATCTTCAGGCAGTCCACCGGCAGGGTCTGCAAGTAGGCCAGGCTGCAATAACCCGTACCAAAATCGTCGATCAGCACCTGATGCCCCACCGCGCGCAGCGCCTGCAGGTTGTCGCGGGCCACCACCACGTCGATCAGGCCGCGTTCGGTCACTTCGAAGGCAATCTGGCTGGCCGCCACCCGGTGCAAAGCCAGCAAGCGCGCCGCCACCCGGCCAATGCGCGGCACCATCACATCGCAGGCCGCCAGGTTCACCGAAATGTACAGGTTGGGGTGCGAGCGCAGCAGTTGCCCTAGCTGTTCCAGCACACGCTGCAGGACAAAGTCAGTGATCTGGCGAATCTGCCCGGTGTTTTCCGCCAACGGGATGAACAGGTCCGGGCTGGTCAGGGTGCCATCCGGGCGGCGCCAGCGCACCAGGGCCTCGGCACCCACACAGCGCCGGCTGTCGAGTTCGAATATCGGCTGGTAGAGCACCTGCAGCTCGCCACGGCGCAAGGCATTCTGCAATTCGGAGCTCATCGACCGCCGCTGCAGGATCAGTTGCAGCACCAGCCAGCCGATGCAGCAGGCCGCCAGTACACTGCCGGGGAACAGAAGCCAGAGCATGCCGTTCATCCTCAACGGCAGGCTCGCCCGGGGGGCAATCAGCACCAGCTGGTAGTCCGGTGACTTGGTCGGCATACGGTAGATCAGGCGGTCGCTGAGTTCGAGCAGTGACTTGTGGCTGGTCGACCAGGCCGAGGGCGGCGGCCATACCTGCGGCGGGCCCAGTACGGGGATAGCCCTGGTGCCGTTGTCCAGCACCACCACCAGGCTGCCGCCCGGGGGCAGGTCGACCACATCGGTCAGGTGCCCACGGGAGGTGGAGACCACGAACTTGCCCCGCCCCAGCATCAGCGCGGCCAGGTTCTCGTTCGGTTCGGTCGTGGTGTTCAGCCAGTAGCTGTAGGTCGGCCCCTGGATGTCGGGGGCCCGCAGGGGTTCGAACGCGCGCTCATCACCGCGGTTGGAGCAGACGACATCACCATCCACGTAAGCGGCTTCATAAATGAAGCGTGAACTCAGGCCTACCTGCTGCAATGCCGTCAACATCGCCGGGCTGCAGCCGCGCAAGGGCTGCGCCTGCAGCAGGTCGACGCCTTCGCGCAACTGGCCGAACACCTGCTCGAGGCGCTCAAGAAAGCGCTCGCCCTGGGCGTTCATCTGTGCACTCTCGCTTTGCTTCATCTGTTGCAGGGCAATGCCGATGCTGGCGGAGAGCAACAGTGCCGCGCTGGCCAGTGCTGCCAATGTGGCCAGCATCCAGGGACGGTAAAAAATTTGGCGCAGCAAGGCGATGAAGGCTGACATCGAAGGCATCCAGTTGATAACTAAGGTATAGCAACTGAATCGGGAATCACCTTCGCCGTTTGGCGCTTCGTTTGCTTGTTGGGAGATGGCCACCGGCCAAGACTGCGCTGTCGCAAAGAACTCGATTTGCAAGCGCTACGCGGCCCCTGTGGGAGCGGGCGTGCCCGCTCCCACAGGGGCCGCGTAGCCTCGCTGACGGCTCAACGCATCCGGTTGAGCACCTGCAGCATCGCCGCCGTCTGCGCATCCGGCATGCCATCGAAGCGCTGTGGGCGGAAACGCATCTGGAACGCGGCGATCACATGGCGGGTGGCAACATCCAGTACCCCGGTCTGCTCGATCGCATAGCCAAACCGCGCCAGTTCCTGCTGATACCAGCCAACGCTTGGCGGGTTGACGCTGAAATAGGCCTGCTGCCGTGCCACGGCATTGGCATCCGGCCAGACACCCAGCCCGGCGTCGGCCAGGCGCTTCCACGGGAACAGCGGCCCCGGGTCCAGCTTGCGCAGCGGCGCGATATCGCTATGGCCAATGATGTGCCGTGGCTCGATGTTGTTACGTTTGACGATGTCCTTCAGCAGCGCGATCAGCGACTGGACCTGCGCTTCGCTGTAAGGGTGCCAGACCCGGCCATTCGGCGTGTCGGTGAAGCCTGGGTTGACGATTTCTATACCGATGGACGAGGAGTTCAGCCAGGTTCGCCCCTGCCACTGGCTATCACCGGCATGCCAGGCACGGCGGCTTTCATCCACCAGCTGGTACACCGTCGCCGGGCCATCACCAATCAGGTAATGGCTGCTGACTTCGCCATGGGTCAGCAACGCCAGGGAACGCTCCAGTGAAGCATTGGTGTAGTGCAGGACAACGAACTGGATGCGGTTGTCCTGGTTGACCGAGGGATGGCTACGGTCGATGCGCAGGCCCGTCGAGCAACCAGCGACAGACAACAACAGGAAGGAGACCAGGGTTTTTTTAAGCGTGGAAAGCACGTCAATAGCCTCAGCGAATGAGCGCTACAGTATAACGTGCTCCCCGATGACCGTGCTTGCCGCGAGTCAGCGGCTGCCGGCTATGCCTGCTCGACGCGATTGCGCCCCAACTCCTTGGCCCGGTACAGCGCCGCATCGGCGCGCTTGAGCACCTGGTCACCGCGCTCACCGGAACGGAATGCACCCAGGCCGATGGACGTGGTGATCACTACCCGTTCGCCCTTGAAGTGGAACGGGCATGCCTCGACCGTGGCCCGCAGCACCTCGGCTATCTGGGCGGCGTCGGCCGGCGAGGTTTGCGGTAGCAGCAGGACAAACTCCTCGCCGCCAAAGCGGGCGATGAAATCACGGCCGCGCAGGCGCTTGCGCAACTGGTCGGCGACGATCTTCAAAACCTTGTCCCCGGCCAGGTGCCCATAGCTGTCGTTGATACGCTTGAAATGGTCCAGGTCGAGGATCGCCATCGCCAGATGACCGCCGTGCGCCTGCCATTCGAGTATTTCGCGCTCGACCCGCTCGCTCCAGGCCGCACGGTTGGGCAGGCCGGTAAGGGGGTCGAGCAGGGCTTTCTGGCGCTGCTCTTCCAGGTGCTCGCGGTAGCCGAGCGCCTCCTGCTCCATGCTCGCCACCCGCTCCGACAGCCCTTGCAGCCGTCCGGCCAGCTCCTGCTCGCGGCGATCGCGCTCGTGCTTGTGCTCGTCCATGGTCACCAGCAGGCCTTCCAGACGGTTTTCCAGAATGTGCTTGAGGCTGTCCACATCGGCGGCACCTTGCACACTGCTCTGCAGCCCATCGACGTGCTCACGCAGCTGGGTATCCAGCTCGCGGGCGGCCGAGCTGTTATCGGCATGGCCGGCGCTGGCCTCGTGCAGGTGGCTCTGAAAACCTTCCAGGCGTTCGTTGAGCTGCTGCAGGTAGGTTTCGAATTCGTGCTGGCCGCTGTCGGTGATCGCCAGCATGAGCACAGCCAGGTCATCCAGCACCGGGATCAGCTCATACCAGTTCAGGCCGCGGGCGACCCGCTCGCGCATGTTCAGTGCCTGGGCCTTGTGCCGCTCCGGCAGGCTGAGGTCATCGAGCAGGCCGATCAGGGTTTGCTCGATGTGCGCAGCAACCTGGCTGTAGGGCGGCTCTACCGCGTAAGGCAGGGCATAAGGGCCGTCTTCACCGAAGGTTTCTTCCAGTGTTTGTACCGGTTGTGCTTTAGCCGGTGCCTCACTGGCGGCAACTTCCGGGGCTGGCACGTCGTCCGGTAGCGGCTGCGGCAGCGGGGCTGGCGACAGTTCGGCCGTTTCGATCAACGCGGGGCCAGCAACCTCCAGCTCGGGCTTGGGCGTTACCGGGGCCTCGACAACAGAGGCTGGAAAGGCTGGTAGCCGCTGTAGCGCATCCACATCGTCGGCATCGACACTGCCCGGTGCTGCCAAGGGCTGCGCCTCGGCAACAGGCGACGCCAGCGGCGCAAGCGCTGGCTCGCCTTGCACGTCATTCTCGCGGCTGCCGAACAAACGCTGCAAGAACCCCGGCCGGGCATCTTCCCCCGATTTGCCCAAGGCTGACAGCGCGCGGCCCTGCAAGCCGCTCAATTCACCAAGCAACGGTGGCAGGTCGCGTGACTGGGCCACGCCGCCGTCGAGCTTCTTCGCCAGTTTTTTCAACGGCCGCGAGACATCGTTTGGCAGCGGCAGGCCTTGCAGTTGACCGACCAGCGCGATCAGCGCATCGCTGACCTGGTTCATGCGGGTTTCCCGGCGCTGTTCGGAGTCCAGCACCGCCTTCTCAAGACGCGGAATCAGCCCGGCAAGGCCGGCGTCCATGTTGTCGCTGCGGATGACCTCGCGCATTTCCTTCATGCACTGGTCCACCACCTTGTCACTGCCTTCGGCAGCCAAGGTGCTGCGTACCAGGCCGCGGCGCAGCAGGTCGAGACGGGCGTCCCAACGGCGCTCGAGCTTTTCCTGCTGCTCGATGCTTTTAAGGTATTTCTCTTTCCAGCGCTCAGCGTCTTCAGTCATGCCCGGGTCCGCAAACGGTGATGGCAATTAGCTCAGGACCGGCAGCGTATCCACAGTCAATGCATCAGGCAATCGAATCTCGACAGCAACGGGAAGGTGGTCGGAAATTGGCTGCGCCAGCACCTCGACACGCTCCAGCGTGAGGCTTGGGCTGAGCAGGATGTGGTCCAGGCAACGCTGTGGGCGCCAGCTGGGGAAGGTGGCTTCGACTTGCGGGGCAATCAGGCCCAGGTCGCGCAGCGGCGAGTGCTCCAGCAGGTCGGTGGCATGGGTATTCATGTCGCCCATCAGCACCTGGTGGCGGTAGCCACCAATCAGCTCGCGGATGTAGCCCAGCTGCAGGGCGCGGGTCTTGGCGCCGAGGGCCAGGTGCATCATCACCACGATCAGCGCATCTTCACCCTCGCCAAAACGCACCAGGATCGCACCACGCCCAGCTGGGCCGGGCAGCGGGTGGTCTTCGAGCAGCTGCGGCTTCAGGCGGCTGAGCACGCCATTGCTGTGCTGGGCAAAACGCCCAAGGTTGCGGTTGAGTTGCTGGTACCAGTAGGGGAAGGCGCCCAGGTGGGCCAGGTGCTCGACCTGGTTGACGTAGCCCGAGCGCAGGCTGCCGCCATCGGCCTCCTGCAAGGCCACCAGGTCGAAGTCGCCCAGCAGTTGGCCAATCTTCTGCAGGTTGCCGGCACGACCGTTGTGCGGCAGCAGGTGCTGCCAGCTGCGGGTCAGGTAATGCCGGTAGCGCTCGGTGCTGATGCCCACCTGGATGTTGAAACTGAGCAGCCGCAGGCGACCATCCTCCGGCAGGCCCGGGGCCTGCAGGTGATGTTCGTTGACCTGCGGCTGGTGCAAGCCAATGCCACGCGCGGTTCTGAAGCGGCGCATGGGTTACGCCGCTTACTTAGCGGCGCGCTCCTTGGCGATCAGCTGGTCGGCAACGTTCAGTACGCCTTCCGGCCCGCCGGCGGTACCCAGGTCGAAGCGGTATTTGCCGTTGACCACCATGCTCGGTACGCCGGTGATCTCGTACTTCTTCGCCAGCTCCTTGGCCTGGTTGACCTGGCCTTTGATGGCGAACGAGTTGAAGGTGGCGAGGAACTTGTCCTTGTCCACGCCCTGGGTGGCGAAGAAGTCGGCCATGTCCTGCGGGTCGGTCAGGCGCTTGCGCTGGTTCTGGATGGCATCGAACACCGCGGCGTGCACCTTGTGCTCGACGCCCATGGCTTCCAGGGTCAGGAACATCTGGCCGTGGGCGTCCCACGCGCCACCGAACATGGCCGGTACGCGCTTGAAGTTGACGTCCTTGGGCAGCTTTTCAACCCATGGGTTGATGGTTGGCTCGAAGTGGTAGCAGTGTGGGCAGCCGTACCAGAACAGCTCGACCACTTCGATCTTGCCAGGCACGGAAACTTGAACAGGGTTGCTCAGCTCGAGGTATTCCTTGCCGGCAACAGGCTCGGCGGCCTGGACGGCAGTCATACCGAATACGCTGGCAGCGACCAGCGCGGCGCTGAGAATCAGTTTACGCATGCTTTACTCCTGGGCAGTCATTGTCGCCACGACGCGACCTGTACTGAGACAGGCCGGGAAGGGGCCGAGTTCTGTAGTGTAACGGCTGCGGACGGAAAAAAGGGCGGTCCGGCCGCCCTTTCATCATTGGCCTACAACATTAACTGAAAGTTAATGCGCCGCCTGTAATGGCCTCAGTGCAGGCCCTGGATGTAACTGGCCAACGCCTCGATGTCGTGGTTGCTCAGCTTGCCGGCGATGGTGCGCATGGTCATGGCATCGCCATCGTTGGTGCGGTTGCCTTCGCGGAAGTCGGTGAGCTGCTTGGTCACGTACTGCGCGTGCTGCCCGCCCAGGTGCGGGAAGCCGGCCAGGGCGATGCCGGCGCCGTTCGGCGAGTGGCAGCCGGTGCAGGCGGGCATGCCTTTTTCCAGGTCGCCGCCGTTGAACAGCGCCCGGCCACGTTCGACCAGCTTGGGATCGGCCGCGCCCACGCTGCCTTTCTGGCTGGAGAAGTAGGCGGCGATATCGGCCAGGTCCTGGTCGCTGAATGCGGCCAGCATGCCGGTCATCTCCAGCACGGTACGCTTGCCCGACTTGATATCGTGCAATTGTTTTTCGAGGTAGCGCTGGCCTTGGCCGGCCAGTTTCGGGAAGTTCGGTGCCAGGCTGTTGCCGTCGGGGTTGTGGCAGGCGCCACAGACGGCCGTCTTGGCCTGGCCGGCGGCGGCATCGCCTTTGACGGGTTGCGCAGCAGTGGCCGCACCTGCGACACCCAGGGTCAACAGCAGACTCACGACTAGTTTGTTCATCAGCTAATCCAACACGGCTAAGGGTGAAATGTTATGTATCGGGACTGCCACTCATCCAAAGGATGACCAAACGGTAGTCCTCGGCACTGCAGTCCATGCACAATCCACGCGGCGGCATAGCCTTGAAACCCTGGGTCACGTGCTTCACCAGTACATCCATGCCTTGCGCCAGCCGTGGCTCCCATGCTGCCCGGTCACCCTGCCTGGGTGCCTGTGGCAACTGCCCGGTGTGACAGGCCGCACACGTGCGGTTGTACAACACCTCGGGATCCTGTGTAGCCTGTGCGCTGAAAACCGGCAGGAACATACCGACAGCAAGCAGCCATTTCGCCATGCGGAACGACCTTCAGGGTTGGGGGCCGCGCTGCGTTCTGTTGCGCGAGCTATTGTTCGACACCCCATGCCCGTTCTCCTTCGCCGGGAGAATGAGCACACAAAAACTGGGGCATTATATACTTCCGCCATCCAAACGGAAACGACACCGCTTGCCAGGCTCGGGCCCAAAGAGTCAGGCAACACCCACATCGGATATCCCATGCAAGTCAAGAACCCCATCCTCGGCCTCTGCCAGAAAGCCAAATTCGCCCTCAGCGCTGCCAAGGTCGAACAATGCCCGGACGACCAGGGTTACGAGGTGGCTTTCGCCGGCCGCTCCAACGCCGGCAAATCCAGCGCCCTCAATACCCTGACTCATGCCAGCCTGGCGCGCACCTCGAAAACCCCCGGGCGCACCCAGCTGTTGAATTTCTTCAGTCTGGACGATGAACGGCGTTTGGTCGACCTGCCTGGCTACGGTTATGCAAAAGTCCCGATTCCGCTCAAGCAGCACTGGCAGAAACACCTGGAAGCCTACCTGGGTAGCCGGGAGTGCCTGCGTGGCGTGATCCTGATGATGGATGTGCGCCACCCGATGACCGACTTCGACAAGATGATGCTCGATTGGGCCAAGGCCAGCAGCATGCCGATGCACATCCTGCTGACCAAGGCCGACAAGCTGACCCACGGCGCAGGCAAGAACACCCTGCTCAAGGTGCAATCGGAAATCCGCAAGGGCTGGGGCGATGGCGTGACCATCCAGCTGTTCTCGGCGCCCAAGCGCCTGGGCGTGGAAGAGGCCTACCGGGTGCTGGCGGACTGGATGGAGCTGGAAGACAAGCCAGTCATTTGAAGGTTTGCTCAACCTGTGGGAGCAGGCATGCCCGCGAAGAATCCAGCGCGGAGCATGGCCTGGGCTTCGCCCAGGTTCGCGGGCGCGCCCGCTCCCACAGTGTTCCTTCACCAGACTCAAGGCAAATTCCGGGCAAAAAAAACCCCGGACTTCGTATGGGGAGGGAGAAGTTCGGGGTCCAAGTCCGGACCGCTAGGGCGGGGTCCAGATATCTGCCAACACTTAACACAACATAGGAGCATCGAAAGGCTTCACCAGCCATTCAGTTACTCTGAGTTCCGCTTCACCGGTTAAGTTCCAAAGCCCTGAAAACTATTTGCGATAGTTTCATGAAACCTCAGCACCACTGGCACTGAGCGGAGCCAGGACCCGCGTCCCCATGTCACGGATCCTGCCCAGCTTTCCCCGCTCGATCAGTGAGCTTCGTCCCAGTTCGCACCAATTCCTGCCTCGACCAGCAGCGGCACATCCAGCTGCGCAGCCCGGCTCATGTGCTGGCGAATTTCATCTTTCACCTGCGCCACCAGGTCCTCGCGCACTTCCAGCACCAGTTCATCGTGTACCTGCAGGATCACCCGGGCATCCAGCCCGCTCTCGGTCAGCCAGTTATCCACATTGACCATGGCCCGCTTGATGATGTCAGCCGCCGTGCCCTGCATCGGCGCGTTGATCGCCGTGCGCTCGGCGCCTTTGCGCAGGGCCGGGTTCTTGGCATTGATATCCGGCAGGTACAGGCGGCGGCCAAACAGGGTTTCGACAAAGCCTTGCTCCGCCGCCTGGGCGCGAGTGCGCTCCATGTAGGCCAGCACGCCCGGGTAGCGAGCAAAATAGCGGTCAATGTAGTCCTGCGACTGCTTGCGGTCGACGCCGATCTGCTTGGCCAGGCCAAAGGCGCTCATGCCGTAGATCAGGCCGAAGTTGATGGCCTTGGCGCTACGGCGCTGGTCAGTGGTGACGTCGGCCAACGCCACGCCGAACACTTCCGCCGCCGTGGCACGGTGCACGTCCAGGTCATTGCGGAACGCATGCAGCAACCCTTCGTCCTTGGCCAGGTGGGCCATGATGCGCAACTCGATCTGCGAGTAGTCCGCCGCCAGCAGCTTGTAGCCCGGGCTGGCAATGAAGGCCTGACGGATGCGCCGGCCTTCGGCAGTACGGATCGGGATGTTCTGCAGGTTCGGATCGCTCGACGACAGCCGGCCGGTGGCCGCCACCGCCTGCTGGTAGGAGGTGTGGATACGCCCGGTGCGCGGGTTGATCTGCCCCGGCAGCTTGTCGGTGTAGGTGCTCTTGAGCTTGCTCAGGCTGCGGTACTGCATCAGTACCTCCGGCAACGGGTAGCCTTGCTCGGCCAGTTCGTCGAGCACCGCTTCTGCCGTGGATGGCTGGCCCTTGGTGGTCTTGCTCAGCACCGGCATGCCCAGCTTGTCGTAGAGGATCGCGCCCAGCTGCTTGGGCGAGCCAAGGTTGAACTCCTCTCCGGCCAGCTCATAGGCACGCTGCTCCAGCTCGGCCATCTTCACCCCCAGCTCACCGCTCTGCACCTGCAGCAGCGCGGCATCGACCAGCGCCCCTTGGCGCTCGATCTTGGCCAGCACCGGCACCAGCGGCATCTCGATGTCCATCAGCACCGGCTGCACGCTCGGCGTCTGCGCCAGGCGCGCCTGTAGCGCGTGGTGCAGGCGCAGGGTGATGTCGGCGTCTTCGGCGGCGTAGGGGCCGGCCTTGTCCAGGTGGATCTGGTTGAACGTCAGCTGCTTTGCGCCCTTGCCGGCGATGTCCTCGAAGGCGATGGTGGTGTGGTCGAGGTACTTCTGCGCCAGGCTGTCCATGTCGTGACGGGTGGCGGTGGAGTTCAGCACGTACGACTCGAGCATGGTGTCGTAGGCCACGCCGCGCATTTCGATGGCGGGGGAGCCGTTGGCGAGGATGTTGATGTCGTACTTGGCGTTCTGCCCGACCTTGGCCTTGGCCGGGTCTTCCAGCAGCGGCTTCAGCGCCAGCAGTACGGCGGCGCGGTCCAGTTGAACCGGCGCCCCTTCATAGTCATGGGCCAGCGGCACATAGGCCGCTTCATGGGGATCGACAGAGAACGACAGGCCGACCAGCTGCGCCTGTTGGGCGTCCAGGCCGGTGGTCTCGGTGTCGAAGGCGAACAGTGGCGCCTGGCGCAGCTTCTCCAGCCAGAAGTCGAAACGGGCCTGGTCGAGGATGGTTTCGTACCTGGGCTCGACCTTGGCCGCCGGCTCCGCGACCGGCGCGATGTCGTCACCGGCCTTGGCCGCGTCGCGCTGCACCTCGGCGACCCAGCTCTTGAACTCCATCTCGGTGTACAGCGCCAGCAACGCTTCACGGTCCGGCTCGCCGCACACCAGGGCATCTACTTCGATGTCCAGGGGCACATCGACCTTGATGGTAGCCAGCTCATAGGACAGGAACGCCGCGTCGCGGTGCTCCTCCAGCTTGGCCGGCAGGGTCTTGGCACCACGAATGGCCAGCGTCGGGACCTTGTCCAGGTTGGCGTACAGGTCACTGAGGCCGCCGCCGATGCCGGTCAGCAGGCCGACTGCGGTTTTTTCGCCCACACCCGGTACGCCGGGGATGTTGTCGACCTTGTCGCCCATCAGTGCCAGGAAGTCGATGATGTGTTCCGGGCCGACGCCAAATTTCTCGTGCACGCCGGCCACGTCCAGCACGCTTCCGGTCATGGTGTTGACCAAGGTAATGTGCCCGTCCACCAGCTGCGCCATGTCCTTGTCACCGGTCGAGATGATGACCGGCCGGCCCAGGGCCGCACTGCTGCGCGCCAGGGTGCCGATCACGTCGTCGGCCTCGACCCCTTCGACGCACAGCAGCGGGTAGCCCAGCGCCTTGACGCTGGCATGCAGCGGCTCGATCTGCACCCGCAGGTCGTCCGGCATGCTCGGGCGGTTAGCCTTGTATTCGGCGAACATGGCATCGCGGAAGGTACCGCCCTTGGCATCGAACACCACCGCGAACAGGCTGTCGGGGTATTGCTTGCGCAGGCTCTTGAGCATGTTCAGCACCCCCTTCACCGCGCCGGTCGGCATGCCCTTGGAGGTGGTCAGCGGCGGCAGCGCGTGAAAGGCGCGGTACAGGTAGGAGGAACCGTCCACCAGGACGAGGGGCGCTTGGCTCATGAGCAGAATCAACCTTTTCGACGGGTCCGGCGCTAGAATAGCCAGAATCATTGACGACAAAGGGACAAGGTTATCATGCGTACACTCAATCGCCTGTTACTGCTCGGTCTGTTGGCAACCATGCCAGTCGTCACCCTGGCGGCGGACGACGCCCCCTCGGCCGATCCCGAGGTGACCATTCGCACGGAAGGCGACAAAACCATCCAGGAGTACCGGCAGAACGGCTTCCTGTATGCGATCAAGATCACGCCGAAAAACGGCAAGCCTTATTTCCTGGTACGCGCCGATGGCTCTGATGGCAATTTCATTCGATCCGACCAGCCGGACATGCTGATTCCGTCCTGGAAGATCTTCGAGTGGTAATCTGACGCGCACCGTTCACATCAACCCGGCACTTCCCGGCGGAAGTGCCCGTATGGGCAAATTTTCATCATGTCAGTTTTCACCCCCGTGACCCGGCCTGAGCTGGAAACCTTTCTGGCGCCGTACGCGCTGGGTCGTCTGCTCGATTTCCAGGGCATCGCCGCCGGCACCGAGAACAGCAATTTCTTCGTCAGCCTCGAACAGGGGGAGTTCGTCCTGACGCTGATCGAGCGCGGGCCCAGCGAGGACATGCCGTTCTTCATCGAACTGCTCGACACCCTGCACGCTGCCGACATGCCAGTGCCCTACGCGATACGTGACCGCGACGGCAACGGCCTGCGCGAGCTGTGCGGCAAGCCGGCGCTGCTGCAGCCACGGCTGTCGGGCAAGCACATCAAGGCACCGAACGCCCAGCACTGCGCACAGGTTGGCGAACTGCTGGCGCACATTCACCTGGCCACCCGCGAGCACATCATCGAGCGCCGCACCGACCGCGGCCTGGACTGGATGCTGGCCTCGGGTGCCGAGCTGCTGCCGCGCCTTACCGCCGAGCAAGCCACGCTGCTGCAGCCGGCGCTGGATGAAATCAGCGCGCACAAGGCACAGATCCTTGCCCTGCCACGGGCCAACCTGCATGCCGACCTGTTCCGCGACAACGTGATGTTCGAAGGCACCCATCTGACCGGTGTGATCGACTTCTACAACGCCTGTTCCGGGCCGATGCTGTATGACATCGCCATCACCGTGAACGACTGGTGCCTGGATGAACACGGCGCGATCGATGTGCCGCGCGCCCAGGCACTGCTGGCGGCCTATGCGGCGCTGCGGCCGTTTACCGCGGCCGAGGCCGAGCTGTGGCCGGAGATGCTGCGCGTGGGTTGCGTGCGCTTCTGGCTGTCGCGCCTGATTGCGGCGGAATCGTTTGCCGGGATGGATGTGATGATCCATGACCCGAGCGAGTTCGAAGTGCGCCTGGCGCAGCGCCAGCAGGTGGCTTTGCACCTGCCCTTCGCCCTCTAGAGCGTGTCTGCTTCTTCGCGGGTAAACCCGCTCCCACAGGTACGGTGACAGGCGTGAGGCTGGCGCTATCCCTGTGGGAGCGGGTTTACCCGCGAAGAGGCCGGCACAGGCTTACAGCTGCTCCAGACACCCCACCAGGTCGCCACCCAGCTTCTCCAGCAAGCGTTCATAGCCCTTGCCATCCACCGGGTCGGTACCGCCCAGGGCATCCAGCTCGGCCAGGCGCACCGGCAGCCCTGCTGTCAGGGTCTCGGCCAGTCGCGGCCGCAGTGGCGGTTCGCTGAACACACAGGTCTTGCCTACTTCCTGCAGGCGCTTGCGCATGGCTGCCACGTGCTGCGCACCCGGTTGCACCTCGGACGCCACGCTGAACACCCCGGTGTGCTTCAGGCCATACTCGGCCTCGAAATAGTCGAACGCTTCGTGGAACACGAAGTACGGCTTGCCGGCAATCCCGGCCACCCGCGCCTTGATCCGCCCATCCAGTGCGTCCAGGCGTTCGTCGAAGGCCTTCAGGTTGCTCTGGTAGCGCGCCGCATTGGCCGGGTCGACCTGCGCCAGGTCAGCCGCCATTTTCGCCGCGATTACCCGCGCGTTGACCGACGATAGCCACAGATGCGCGTCCAGGCTGCCCGGGCGGTGGTCGTGGTCATGGTCGTCGTGGTCTTCTTCCTCATGGGAATGGCTGTCCTCGCCAAAGTGGCGCAGCTTCATGCCCGGCAGCGACTGCACGGCCACCGTGGGTTTGCTGCGATTGCCCAGTACCCGCGGCAGGAAGCCTTCCATGTCCGGGCCGATCCAGTACAGCAGGTCGGCATCACCCACTCGCCGAACGTCGGACGGGCGCAGTGCATAGTGATGCGGCGAAGCGCCCGGCGGCAGCAATACCTCCGGGCTGCCAACACCGTCCTGCACGGCGGCGGCAATCTGCTGCAGGGGTTTGATGCTGGTCAGCACGCGTACGTCGGCCTGGGCGGAAAATGCGATGAAAGCGACAAAAAGGACTAGGAATCGGGACACGGTGAATACTCGAGTCATCAGAAACAGGTAACATAATAACGTCTCCATCCAGAACCGTCGCTGCCCATGTCCATCACGCCGCTGGCCAACCGTCCTCACGATCACTCCCATTGCGTACACAGCGCACTGGCTGAAGCCGACGCCTTGTGCACCCGCCAGGGCTTGCGCCTG
This sequence comes from Pseudomonas sp. 43(2021), assembly GCF_017490805.1. Classification (NCBI taxonomy): domain Bacteria; kingdom Pseudomonadati; phylum Pseudomonadota; class Gammaproteobacteria; order Pseudomonadales; family Pseudomonadaceae; genus Pseudomonas; species Pseudomonas sp. 43(2021). Next base: position 187,177 of record NZ_JAFGYJ010000007.1, on the reverse strand, counting down.
ACCGCGCTGCGTCGTCGAGTGCTGGAACTGGTGTGGCAAAGCCACAAGCCGCTGGGCGCCTACGACATCCTCGCCGTGCTCAGTGAGCAGGACGGCCGCCGCGCCGCGCCACCCACGGTATACCGCGCCCTGGACTTCCTGCTGGAAAACGGCCTGGTGCACCGCATCGCCTCGCTCAACGCCTTCATCGGCTGCAGCCACCCGGAACACCTGCACCAGGGCCAGTTCCTGATCTGCCGGGCCTGCCATGTGGCCATCGAGCTGGAACAGGAGAGCATCAGCGAAGCCATCATCAGCAGCGCCAAGGGCGTGGGCTTCACGGTCGAGACCCAGACGGTGGAAGTGGTTGGCCTGTGCAGCAATTGCCGGAGCGCGGCATGAGCGATGCACTGATCCGCCTGGAGCAGGTCGGCGTCACCTTCGGCGGCGAGGCGGTGCTCGACAGCATCGACCTGTCGGTCGCACCCGGCCAGATCGTCACCCTGATCGGCCCGAACGGGGCGGGCAAGACCACCCTGGTGCGCGCCGTGCTCGGTCTGCTCAAGCCGCACCGCGGCAAGGTATGGCGCAAGCCGAAACTGCGCATTGGCTACATGCCGCAAAAGATCCAGGTCGATGCCACGCTGCCGCTGTCGGTGCTGCGCTTCCTGCGCCTGGTGCCCGGTGTAGACCGTGCGGCAGCCCTGGCGGCGTTGCAGGAGGTAGGCGCCGAACAGGTCATCGACAGCCCGATCCAGACCATTTCCGGCGGTGAGATGCAGCGCGTGCTGCTGGCCCGCGCGCTGCTGCGCGAACCCCAGCTGCTGGTGCTCGACGAGCCGGTGCAAGGCGTTGACGTGGTCGGCCAGACTGAGCTGTACAACCTCATTACCCGCCTGCGCGACCGCCACGGTTGCGGCGTGCTGATGGTTTCCCACGACCTGCACCTGGTGATGAGCGCCACCGACCAAGTGGTGTGCCTGAACCGCCACGTGTGCTGCTCGGGCCACCCCGAGCAGGTCAGCGGCGACCCGGCATTCGTCGAGCTGTTCGGCCAGACCGCAGCACCGAGCCTGGCCATCTACCATCACCATCACGACCACAGCCACGACCTGCACGGCTCGGTGGTCGCCCCTGGCACCCATGTTCACGGAGCGCACTGCAAGCATGGCTGATTTTCTTCTCTACGCCCTGCTTGCCGGTTTGTCCCTGGCGCTGGTGGCCGGCCCACTGGGCTCCTTCGTGGTGTGGCGGCGCATGGCCTACTTTGGCGACACCCTGTCCCACGCCGCGCTGCTCGGCGTGGCCCTGGGCTTTGCCCTGGACGTCAGCCCGGCGCTGGCGGTAACCGTGGGCTGCCTGTTGCTGGCGATCTTGCTGGTGACCTTGCAACAACGCCAACCGCTGGCCTCCGACACCCTGCTCGGCATCCTCGCCCCCAGCACCTTGTCGCTGGGCCTGGTGGTGCTGAGCTTCATGCACGATGTGCGCATCGACCTGATGGCCTACCTGTTCGGCGACCTGCTGGCCATCAGCACCACCGACCTGGGCTGGATCCTCGGCGGCAGCGCGCTGGTCCTGCTGCTGCTCGCTGCGCTGTGGCGGCCTTTGCTGGCAGTCACCGTGCACGAGGAGCTGGCCATGGTCGAAGGCCTGCCGGTGGCCGGCCTGCGCATGGCGCTGATGCTGCTGATCGCGGTGGTGATTGCCGTGGCCATGAAGATCGTCGGCGTGTTGCTGATCACCTCGCTGCTGATCATCCCCGCTGCTGCGGCGCAGCGTCACGCCCGCTCTCCCGAGCAGATGGCCCTGGGCGCCAGCCTGCTGGGCGTGACCGCGGTATGCGGCGGCCTGGCCATGTCCTGGTTCAAGGACACCCCCGCCGGCCCGTCGATCGTGGTCTGCGCGGCAGTGCTATTCTTGCTGAGCCTGGCCCTGCCCAAACGCTGAAAAACAGGGCGCGTGAAGGCGCGCCCTGCAACCTTTTCGCACGTAAAGGGTCTGTAAGACTTGTTTTCGAGCGTGCGCACCTGGGTGTAGACTTGCTCGCTTTTTGCGCAAATAGAGAGTCGCAGGAATGAAGCCGTTCGCCTTCCGTTATCTGCTTGTTGCCGCGTTTTCCCTGTTCCTGGTCGCGTGTTCCAGCGCGCCGGTCGAACAGGCCACCGCACCTGCCCAAGCCGATGCCTGGCAGCAGTTGCAACAGAACATTGCCAGCAACGAGCTGGCCACCGCCGAGGACCAGCTGGCAGCCCTGCAAGCCCAGGCGCCCGATGACGCGCGCCTGGTGCAATACCAGCGCCAGCTCGCCGAAGCCTACCTGCAACGCAGCCAGATCTTCCTGCAAAAGGGTGATGTGAATGCTGCCGCCACCGCCCTGGCCCGTGCCCGCGCGCTGATGCCGCAGGCCCCGGCGGTGACCGGTGGCGATGCCGTGACCCAGGCGCGCAAGGCCGAGCTGGAGAAGGCGGAAGCGGCGTTGAAAGCGGCCGAGGCCAAGCCCAAGGCGCGCATCATCGACCCGTCCGCACCGAGCACCGTGGTGGCCTTGAAGACCACCGACAGCCGCGCCATGCGCCGCCAGCTGGATGACATTGCCGCCGATGTGGTGAGCTACCAGTGCGACGTGGTGTTCCAGGTGCCGCGCACCGAGGATGCGCCTTGGCTGAAGACCTTGCTGGAGAAGCGCGTGCGCAAGATCGACAGCGGGTTCGAGTTGAAGCAGAAGCACGAGATTCAGCGGTCGCTGCCGGCGCAGGTGGTTCTGGTTCCGCATCAGCGTTAAGAATCTGGGGGCGCTGCGCGCCCCTTTCGCGACACAAGGCCGCTCCTACAAGGGAATGCGATCTCCTGCAGGAGCGGCCTTGTGTCGCGATGGGCTGCAAAGCAGCCCCTTAGGCCGGCACAGCCTCCGCAGCCGCCTCCCGCTCCCACACTCGATGCCCTTCTACCGCTTTGACGAAGGCATCCACGGTCTTCTGCTCATCTCCCAGCAGCAACCCCTTGTCTTCTTTCAGCCCCAAGCTGCCCAAAAGCTCTTTGGTCAACACCATCGCCTTCAGGTGCTTGTAGCCCTCCAGCAGAAAATGCTTGGCCAAACCGCTGGCCGCCAGCGCATCGGTCGAAGCCTTGCCCCCAGGCACGACAATCCCGTCAAACATGATCGAGGGCATCCCTTCCATGGAAGCATCCACCGGTAGTTGCTTGCCGTCCGCAGCCTTCACCGGTGCTGAGGTCGGCCCAAGGAGCAATGGTCGGGCACTGTGTGCTTCCAGGGCTTTGACCAGCTTGTCCACGCTGCCAGCGTCTACGCCATCTGTCACCAGTACGGCGATCTTGCGGCCCTTGATGCCAACCGAGCCCGGGTGGTTCATCTGGCTCAGGGCAGGCGACTGCGCAAGCTGGCTACCCTTCACTTGCACCGTGCCTGCACTCGGCGCAGGCAAGCCGAGGTTGGCAGCCACCGCAGCCGCCAGCTTCAAGTCGATATTGGCAAGAATTTCATTCACTTCCCGAGCACGAATCGTCTCACGTTCCACTTTGCCCAGCTCAAAGCTGTAGGCCTTGATGATGTGCTGCTGCTCGGTCGGGCTCATGCTCTGGAAGAACAGCCGCGCCTGCGAGAAGTGGTCACCGAACGACTCGCTGCGCTGGCGGATCTTGTGCGCATCGATGCGTTCCTGAAAGCTCTCGAAACCACCATCCTGTGCGGCAGGTGGGGTTTCCTTTGGCCAGCCGCCATCGATGGAGTTTGGCTCGTAAGAAGCGCGCCCCTTGTGCACCACATGCTGATGCAGGGCGTCGCGCTGGTTGTTGTGATTGGGAGCGACGGGGCGGTTGACCGGGATCTGATGGAAGTTGGGCCCACCCAGGCGGCTAAGCTGGGTGTCGGTGTAGGAGAACAGCCGCCCCTGCAGCAACGGGTCGTTGGTAAAGTCGATGCCCGGTACGATATGGGCCGGGCAGAACGCCACCTGTTCCACTTCGGCGAAAAAGTTGTCCGGGTTGCGGTTCAGGACCATCTTGCCCAATGGTGTAACCGGCACCAACTCTTCCGGGATTATCTTGGTCGGGTCCAGCAGGTCGAAATCGAACCTGTGCTCGTCCGCTTCCGGCACGATCTGTACGCCCAGTTCCCATTCCGGGTAATCGCCGGTCTCGATAGCCTCCCACAAATCGCGTCGCTGGAAATCAGCGTCCTTGCCGGCCAGCTTCTGTGCTTCGTCCCATAGCAGGGAATGCACGCCCTGGCGCGGTTTCCAGTGGAACTTGACGAAACTGGCCACACCCTGGGCATTTATCAGGCGGAAGGTATGCACCCCGAAACCTTCCATCATCCGCAAGCTGCGCGGGATCGCACGGTCCGACATTGCCCACATGACCATATGGGCAGACTCCGGGACCAGCGAGACGAAATCCCAAAAGGTGTCATGGGCCGAGGCACCGGTCGGGATCTCGTTGTGCGGCTCCGGCTTTACTGCGTGGACAAAATCCGGGAATTTGATTGCATCCTGAATGAAGAACACCGGCATATTGTTGCCCACCAGATCGAAGTTGCCTTCGTCGGTGTAGAACTTGACCGCAAAACCCCGCACGTCGCGCACGGTATCGGCTGAGCCACGCGGGCCTTGCACCGTGGAAAATCGCACGAAAACGGGCGTGATTTTCTCCGGGTCCTGCAGGAAGCCAGCCTTGGTCAGCTCGGCGTGGTTGCCATAGCTCTGGAAATAGCCATGCGCTCCCGTCCCTCGCGCATGCACGATGCGCTCCGGGATGCGCTCGTGGTCAAAGTGCGTGATCTTCTCGCGCATGATGAAATCTTCGAGCAGCGAGGGGCCTCGGTCACCGGCCTTCAGTGTGTTCTGGTTGTCGGCGATGCGCACCCCCTGATTGGTACGCAACGCACGGCCTGTGGCATCGCTGCGGTCAGCCTCCAGGCTTTGCAACTTGGCGTTGGTATTGGCCCGGTCCGGGGTCTGGGTGCCGGCGGCCTCGCTGTGCTTTGGCGCGTCCGTGTTCTTGCTGGGCATGGTCGGCTCTCCTCATCAGTCTACAGGCGTGCCCGTTCGGGCTTGTTCAGGTAGTGACCGGAGCGCTTTGCCGAGCGTTCAATCAGAATTACCGGTTGTCGCGATATGCCCGAAGGATTGGTGCATTACGAAATAAATGCTAAGAACAGCTATGGGAAAAGGCTAAAATGCGCGACCCCAGCTAACCGCTGACCCAAATTCCATGCGCCCCACAAGGTTCGCTACGTGATCGAGTTCCAACAGGTACACAAGACCTACCGCGTCGCCGGTAGGGAAATCCCCGCACTGAATCCGACCAGCCTGACCATCGAAGATGGCCAGGTGTTCGGCCTGATCGGCCATTCCGGCGCCGGCAAGAGCACCATGCTGCGTCTGATCAACCGCCTGGAAGAGCCCTCCGGCGGCAAGATCATCGTAGATGGCGAAGACGTTACCGCGTTCAACGCCAGCCAGCTGCGCGGCTTCCGCCAGCAGGTCGGGATGATTTTCCAGCACTTCAACCTGCTGGCCTCCAAGACCGTCGCCGACAACGTCGCCCTGCCACTGACCCTGGCCGGCGAGCTGTCGCGCAGCGAAATCGACAAGCGCGTGACCGAGTTGCTGGCCCGTGTCGGCCTTTCCGACCATGCCAGAAAGTACCCGGCGCAGCTGTCTGGCGGCCAGAAGCAGCGCGTCGGCATCGCCCGCGCCCTGTCCACCAACCCGAAGATCCTGCTGTGCGACGAGGCCACCAGCGCCCTCGACCCGCAAACCACGGCCTCGGTCCTGCAATTGCTGGCCGAAATCAACCGTGAGCTGAAACTGACCATCGTGCTGATCACCCACGAAATGGACGTGATCCGCCGGGTCTGCGACCGCGTGGCAGTGATGGACGCGGGCCAGATCGTCGAACAAGGCTCGGTGGCCGAGGTGTTCCTGCACCCGCAGCACCCCACCACCAAGCGCTTCGTCCAGGAAGACGAGCAGGTCGACGAAGGCGAGCAGCGTGACGACTTCGCCCACGTACCAGGCCGTATCGTGCGCCTGACCTTCCAGGGCGACGCCACCTACGCGCCGCTGCTGGGCACCGTGGCCCGCGAAACCGGTGTGGACTACAGCATCCTCGCCGGGCGTATCGACCGCATCAAGGATGTCCCCTATGGCCAGCTCACCCTCGCCCTGATCGGCGGTGACATGGAAGCGGCGTTCGCCCGCTTCAAGGCAGCTGACGTACATATGGAGGTACTGCGTTGATGGACGCCCTGAATTTCTTCGCCAACGTCGACTGGGCCGAAATCTGGCTGGCCAGCGTCGATACCATGATCATGCTGTTCGGCTCGCTGTTCTTCACCGTGCTGCTGGGCCTGCCCCTGGGCGTGCTGCTGTTCCTCTGCGGGCCGCGGCAGATGTTCGAGCAAAAGGGCGTCTACGCGCTGCTGTCGCTGATCGTCAACGTCCTGCGCTCGCTGCCGTTCATCATCCTGCTGATCGTGATGATCCCGATCACCGTGCTGATCACCGGCACTTCGCTGGGCGTCGCCGGCGCCATTCCGCCGTTGGTGGTAGGTGCCACACCGTTCTTCGCGCGCCTGGTGGAAACCGCCCTGCGTGAAGTGGACCGCGGCATTATCGAAGCCACCCAGTCGATGGGCGCCACCACCCGCCAGATCATCACCAACGCGCTGCTGCCAGAAGCCCGCCCGGGCATCTTCGCGGCCATTACCGTAACCGCCATCACCCTGGTGTCGTACACCGCCATGGCCGGTGTGGTCGGTGCCGGCGGCCTGGGTGACCTGGCCATCCGTTTCGGCTACCAGCGTTTCCAGACCGACGTGATGGTCGTCACCGTGGTGCTGTTGCTGGTACTGGTTCAAGTCCTGCAGAGCGTGGGCGACAAACTGGTCGTGCATTTTTCCCGTAAGTAACCCCCGTTCGGGGGCCGTCGCGGCCCTCACAAGGAGTGATCAATGAAGAAGCTGCTTGCTGTTGTCGCCGCTGTCGCGGCCTTCTCGGCCCACGCCGAATCGCTGACTGTCGCCGCCACCCCGGTGCCGCACGCCGAAATCCTCAACTTCGTCAAACCTGCACTGGCGAAAGAGGGCGTGGAGCTGAAGGTCAAGGAATTCACCGACTACATCCAGCCGAACGTGCAGGTTGCCGAAAAGCGCCTGGACGCCAACTTCTTCCAGCACCAGCCGTACCTGGATGAGTTCAACAAGGCCAAGGGCACCAACCTGGTGAGCGTGGCTGGCGTGCACATCGAGCCGCTGGGCGTGTACTCGACCAAGATCAAGAAGCTGGACGAGCTGTCCTCCGGCGCCACCGTGGTCATCCCCAACGACGCCACCAACGGCGGCCGCGCGCTGCTGCTGCTGGACAAGGCCGGCGTGATCAAGCTCAAGGACAACAAGAACATCCTGGCCACCGTGAAGGATGTTGCCGAGAACCCGAAAAGCCTGAAGTTCCGTGAGCTGGAAGCAGCCACCATTCCACGCGTGCTGACCCAGGTCGATGCAGCCCTGATCAACACCAACTACGCGCTGGAAGCCAAGCTGAACCCGGAGAAAGACGCCCTGGTCATCGAAGGCAGCGACTCGCCTTACGTGAACATCCTGGTTGCCCGCCCGGACAACAAGGACTCGGACGCGATGAAGAAGCTGGCCGCTGCACTGCACTCGCCTGAGGTGAAGCAGTTCATCGTCGAGAAGTACAAAGGCGCTGTGGTGCCGGCGTTCTAAGCCGTCACATCGCGCTGGACTCTTCGCGGGTAAACCCGCTCCCACAGGGATAGCGCAAGGCTCACGGCCTACGCTGTACCTGTGGGAGCGGGTTTACCCGCGAAGCTTTTGGGGTTAACTCAATCCCGCTTCACAAGCCCGGGCAACTGCGCCACCAGCTTCTGGTTGTTGAACGGCGCCCGAATGAACCCGCGCTGACGCCCGTCCGGGCCCACAACCGCCAGGTTGCCGCTGTGATCCACGGTATACCCCGGCTTGCTGGTATCGGCCGGAATGAACGGAATGCTCAAGGCATTGGCCAGCTTCTGGGTATCCTCGATCGACCCCACCACCCCGACGAAATCCTTGTCGAAATAACCCAGGTACTGCTTCAGCTGGTTCGGCGTGTCGCGGTTCGGGTCTACGCTCACCAGCACCACCTGCAGCCGGTCGATGGCCTCCTTGGGCAACTCGCTCTTCACCTGGCGCAGCTGGGCCAGGGTGGTCGGGCAGATGTCCGGGCAGTAGGTATAACCGAAGAACAGCAGCGACCATTTGCCCTTCAGGTCATCCAGCTGCACCGGCTGGCCGTCCTGGTTGGTCATGGTCACGTCAGCCACGGTACGGCTCTGCGGCAGCAGGATGATGCCGGCATCGATCAGCTCGGTGGGGTTGGGCTGGTCGCGGCCATTGAGCACCTTGTTGACGGTCAGGCCCAGGATCAACGCGACCAGGGCAACGAGGATGAAGACGGTTTTCTGGGTTCGGGTCATAGGTTCAGCAACAGGTAGTGGTCGAGGAGCAACGCGATGAACAGCGCGAACAGGTACCCGATAGAGTACTTGAAGGTGCCGATCGCCGCGTGCGGCCGGCTGCCACGGTACAACACCCAGGCCCATTGCAGGAAGCGCAGGCCCAGCACCAGGGCGCAGGCCAGGTACAGCGGGCCGCTCATGTGGATGGCGTAGGGCAGCAGGCTCACCGCCAGCAATACCAGGGTGTACAGCAGGATATGCAGCTTGGTGTAGCGCTCGCCGTGGGTCACCGGCAGCATAGGGATATCGGCCTTGGCGTATTCCTCCCTGCGGTGAATGGCCAAGGCCCAGAAGTGTGGCGGGGTCCAGGCGAAGATGATCAGCACCAGCAGCAGGGGCTCGGCGCTGACATGGCCACTGACCGCCACCCAGCCCAGCAACGGCGGGGCGGCACCGGCCAGGCCACCGATGACGATATTCTGCGGCGTGGCACGCTTGAGAAAGCCGGTATAGAGCACCGCATAGCCGAGCAATGAGGCCAGCGTCAGCCAGGCGGTGAGGGAGTTGGTGAACACCAGCAGCAGGGCCATGCCCAGCAGCGCCAGCGCCAAGGCGAACAGCAGCGCCGGCAGCGGCTCGACCCGGCCTTGGGCCAGGGGCCGCTTGTGGGTACGCGCCATCAGTGCGTCGATGCGTCGGTCCACCACATGGTTGACCACCGCCGCGCCGCCTGCACACAAGCCAATGCCCAGGTTGCCGAACAGCAGCACGCTCCAGCTGACACCTGCACGGGTGGCCAGGAACATGCCCGCCAGCGAGGTGATCAGCATCAGCACCACCACCTTGGGCTTGGTCAGCTCCAGGTAATCACGCCAGCTGGCCCGCCGTGCGCTCAGAAGCGTCGCCACGAATCATTCCTCATGTGGTGGGAGATACCCACGCCAGCCACAGGTCGCAGGCGCCAGCCATGGCCGACACCCACGCGAACCTTGTCGACCACGCGGATGCGGTAGTTCACCAGCACCATGCTCAGCAACAACAGCGCCCCACCCGCGTTGTGTGCCACGGCCACGGCCAGCGGCAGGTGCAGCAGCACATTGCTGATGCCCAGGCCGACTTGCACCAGCAGCGCCAGCAGCACCAGCCGCGCCAGGCCAGGGAGGCCGCAGCGGTGCAGCTTCCAGCTGAGCATCAGCAGCACGCAGGTCACCAGCAATGCACCCAGGCGGTGGCTGATGTGGATGGCCGTGCGCGCATCACTGTCCAGCTGCCCGCCCAGGTAGTTGGGCCCGACGTGCTGGGTCAGGTGAAAACCGTTGCTGAAGTCCGCCGCCGGCCACCACTGGCCGTGGCAGGTGGGCAGGTCGATGCAGGCGACGGCCGCGTAGTTGGCACTGACCCAGCCGCCCAGGGCGATCTGGCCGATCACCACCAGCAAGGCCAGCGCGGCGATCCGGCGCAGGCTCAATGGCAGCTTGGGCAAGGGCGCAAAGGCCCGGGACAGACGCAGGGACAACAGGAACAACAGGCTCAGGGTAGTGAAGCCACCGAGTAGATGCGCGGTGACCACCTGCGGCCACAGCTTGAGGGTGACCGTCCACATGCCGAAGGCGGCCTGGGCCAGCACCACGCCCAGCAACAGCAAGGGCAGGCGATAAGGCTGGCCATCGCGTGTATGCCGGCGCAGCGCCTGCACGGCGAGCAGGGCTATGACCATCGCCAGGGTGCCGGCAAAGTAGCGGTGGACCATCTCGGCCCAGCCCTTGGCAGCTTCCACCGGGTGCTCGGGGAAATGCAGCTCGGCATGGGCCAGCTGCGCTTCGCTCTTGGGCACGCTGATGAAGCCGTAGCAACCCGGCCAGTCAGGGCAGCCGAGGCCGGCGTGGGTCAGGCGGGTATAGGCACCGAGCAGGACGACCAGCAGTGCCAGCAGGGTGGCGAACACAGCAAGGCGGAATCCGGGTCTGGCCATGGCAGGCTCCTAGCCAATGTTGGACAGCTTGAGCAGGTGGCGCAGGTCGTCCAGCACATGCTTGCCGTTGACCTTGGCGTCGTAGCGCAGCACCAGGTTGCCGTGCGGGTCGACGATCCACAGCTGCGGGCCGGCCTCACCGACCTGCTGCAGGTAGCGTTGCGCATCCAGCGGGTAGCGTTGCAGCTGCGGATACTCACGGCCAATCAGCGCCTGGTAGTCGGCGCTCAGCGGCTGGGCGGTCGCCAGCGCATGGCTGGCACGGCTGGCATCGCGGCCCAGACCAACCTGGATCTGCCGGGCCAGGTACACCAGGCGCTGGCAGTCCTCGGCACACACCTCGGGCGCGCTCACCAGCAGCTGCCAGTGCTCGTCCTGGCCTGCCACGCCGAGATCGGCGCGGCTTTCACCGTTGCCGATCATGGCGCCGTGGTAGCTGCGGCCTTCCGGCACCCAGAACTTGAGCTTGTACATGCTGGTGGCCAGGACCATCGGCCCGAGCACCACCAGCAGGATCAGGAAAAGCTGCAAACGCCCGCGGGCTCTGGGTTTGCTACGTTCAGGCACTTCCAGTGGAGTGGCGGTGGCCATGAGGTTTCTCCTTGTTGTGGTGCCAGCCGAAGTAGAGGTAGAGCAGTACCAAAGTGGTTGCCAGGGCGAACCATTGCACGGCGTAGCCCAGGTGTTTTTCCGGGCCCATGGCAACGACCGGCCAGTCCAGGCGATAGGTCGCCGGGCCGGGCTCCAGGCGCAGCTCATGGGCGAAGCCTTCGCGATCGAGCTGTTGCCATAGCTGGGCGGCATCCACGGCGGTCAGCAGGTGCGGCCACTGGCCGCCTGCAGGGTCGGGATGCAACTGGAATGTGCTGCCAGGCGCGACATATACCGAGGCATCCAGCGCCAACGCCTGGGCAGGGGTATCGAAATGCACAGGCACGCGGCGATCCGGCCAGGGTAGCCAGCCGCGGTTGACCAACAGCCACAGGCCGCTAGCCTGGTCGTGGAAGGGTTGCAGCAGCTCGACACCGGCCTGGCCATCGCGCATGCGGTTGTCCAGCAACAGGCTGTGCCCGGCGTCGAAGCGGCCATGGAGATGCACGCGGCGGAAGGCATTGTCCTGGTTCGCGGTCAGCTGGGCGGTGGCCAAGGGCGCTTCGATCCGCCGCTCGGCATAGGCGGCCAGCAGTACGCGCTTTTCCTCGGCACGGCCGAGTTGCCAGCAGCCAAGCGCGATCAACCCCGGCAGCAGCGCAAGCACCACCAGGGTTGGTACCCAGCCCGGACGAAACGGCCTCATCGGAGCCTCGCCGGGCCGATCGCTATACTTATCCACATCACCGCATCCCCCCGGAGTATCGCCATGCTCAAGGCCGCGATTGTCCTGATGCTGTTGGCCACGATTGCCAGCCTGTTCAGTGGCCTGGTGTTTCTGGTCAAGGACGATGAAAACTCGACCCGTTTGCTGAAAGCGCTGACCGTGCGGGTGACCCTGGCGGCCCTGACCATCGGCCTGGTGGCCTGGGGCTTCATCAGCGGTCAGCTCGTCTCGCACGCCCCCTTCTGAAGTTCTCACCTACCCCTGTGGGAGCGGGTTCTTTATTCACAACACATAGACAAAGATGAACAACCCCACCCACACCACATCGACGAAATGCCAGTACCAACTGGCCGCCTCGAAACCAAAGTGTTTCTCCGGGTTGAAATGCCCGCGCAAGATGCGCACGAACATCACGATCAGGATGATCGTGCCCAAGGTAACGTGGGCGCCGTGGAAGCCGGTTAGCATGAAGAACGTCGCGCCATAGATCCCCGATCCCAGGGTCAACCCCAGCTTGGTATAGGCCTCGTGGTACTCGTAGGCCTGCAACGCGATGAAGCTGGCGCCCAGGATGATGGTCAGCGCCATCCAGAATTTCAGCGGGCCACGGTGGTCACGGCGCAGGGCATGGTGGGCGATGGTGATGGTCACGCTGGAACTGACCAGCAAGATGGTGTTGATCAGCGGCAGGTGCCACGGGTCGATCACTTCCTTGGGCGGCGGGAACAGTTTCGGGTCGGGCGTGTGCAGCAGCGGCCAGGTGAATTCGAAGGTCGGCCACAACATGTGCGCAACACCCTTGGCCCCTTCACCGCCAAGCCACGGCCCGGCCAGCACGCGCACGTAGAACAGCGCACCGAAGAAGGCCAGGAAGAACATCACCTCGGAGAAGATGAACCAGCTCATGCCCCAGCGGAACGAGCGGTCCAGCTGCGGGCTGTACAGCCCCGCGCGGCTCTCCCGTACCACCGAACCGAACCAGCCGAACAGCATGTAGGCCAGGAACAACGCGCCGATGAAGAAGATCAGCGGCCCGTGCGACTCGGGATGGCCAGCCTTCATGTCGTTGAACCAGGTACCCAGGCCGAACACCGTGATGAACATGCCGATGGTGGCGATGATCGGCCACTTGCTCTGCGCCGGGACGTAGTAGTGCTCATGACTTGCCATTGCTGTTCTCCTTCCCTTAACGGGCGCCCTGGACGTCCTGGGCCGCGACATGCGCGACCGGCGGGTGGCGAGCGGTGATGTCGAACAAGGTGTAGGCCAGTGTCAGGTGCTTCACGCTGGCCGGCAGGTCGCGGTCGACGATGAAGCGCACCGGCATCTCGATGCGTTCGCCGGGCTGCAGCACCTGCTGGGTAAAGCAGAAGCACTCGGTCTTGTGGAAGTACGCCGCGGCCTCGGCCGGGGTGATGCTGGGGATGGCTTGCGCACTCATCGGCCGGTCGGTCGGGTTGTGAGCGATGAAGATCATCTGGTTCACCGCCCCCGGGTTGACCTCCAACTGATCGGCGGTGGAGTAGAAGTCCCAGACCATGTCGCTGGCATTGGTCGACATGAACTGCACCCGCACCGACCGCGTGGGGTCGCTGATCTGGCTGCCTTCATACTGCCCACCGGTCTTGCCGTTGATACCGAAGGCCTTGCACATCACGTCATAGATAGGCACCAGGGCAAAGCCGAAGGCGAACATCACCACCGTCAGCATCAGCAGGCGCAACACCAGGCGCTTCAGCGAAAGGCCGTTCATGGCACGGTTCCTATTTCACTTCCGGTGGCGTCTGGAAGGTGTGATACGGCGCAGGCGAAGGGATCGACCACTCCAGGCCCTCGGCGCCATCCCAGGGCTTGGCCGGTGCCGGCGCGCCGCCACGAATACACTTGATGACGATGAACAGGAAGAAGATCTGCGTGGCGCCGAACATGAACGCGCCGATCGACGACACCATGTTGAAGTCTGCGAACTGCAGGTTGTAGTCGGGAATCCGCCGTGGCATGCCGGCCAACCCCACGAAGTGCATGGGGAAGAAGGCCATGTTCATGCCGACGAACGATAGCCAGAAGTGCAGCTTGCCGAGGGTTTCGTCGTACATGTGGCCGGTCCATTTCGGCAGCCAGTAGTAGGCCGAGGCGAAGATGCCGAAGATCGCCCCAGGCACCAGCACATAGTGGAAGTGCGCCACCACGAAGTAGGTGTCGTGGTACTGGAAGTCCGCCGGGGCGATCGCCAGCATCAGCCCGCTGAAACCGCCGATGGTGAACAGGATGACGAAGGCGATGGCGAACAGCATCGGCGTCTCGAAGGTCAGCGAGCCTTCCCACATGGTGCTGACCCAGTTGAACACCTTCACCCCGGTAGGCACGGCGATCAGCATGGTGGCGTACATGAAGAACAGCTCGCCGACCACCGGGATACCGACCACGAACATGTGGTGGGCCCAGACGATGAACGACAGGAAGGCGATGGCGCCGGTGGCGTACACCATCGAGGTATAGCCGAACAGTGGTTTGCGCGAGAACGCCGGGATGATCGAACTGACCGCGCCGAAGGCCGGCAGGATCATGATGTACACCTCGGGGTGGCCGAAGAACCAGAACACGTGCTGGAACAGCACCGGGTCACCACCGCCGGCGGCACTGAAGAAGCTGGTGCCGAAGTGGATGTCCATCAGCATCATGGTCACCACGCCAGCCAGCACCGGCATCACCGCAATCAGCAGGAACGCGGTAATCAGCCAGGTCCAGACGAACAGCGGCATCTTCATCAGGGTCATGCCCGGGGCACGCAGGTTGAGGATGGTGGCAATCACGTTGATCGCGCCCATGATCGAGCTGATGCCCATCAGGTGGATGGCAAAGATGAAGAAGGTGACGCTGGCCGGCGCATAGGTGGTGGACAGCGGGGCGTAGAAGGTCCAGCCGAAGTTGGGCCCGCCGCCCGGGCTGAACAGGGTCGAGACCAGCAGCAGGAAAGCCGCCGGCAGCAGCCAGAAGCTGAAGTTGTTCATCCGTGGCAGGGCCATGTCGGGCGCGCCGATCATCAGCGGGATCATCCAGTTGGCCAGGCCGACGAAGGCCGGCATCACCGCACCGAACACCATGATCAGGCCGTGCATGGTGGTCATCTGGTTGAAGAACTCCGGCTGGACGATTTGCAGGCCGGGCTGGAACAGCTCGGCGCGGATCACCATGGCGAACGAGCCACCGAGCAGGAACATCAGGAAGCTGAACCACAGGTACATCGTGCCGATGTCCTTGTGGTTGGTGGTCAGCACCCAGCGCATCAGGCCCTTGGCCGGGCCGTGTGCATGCTCATGGCCGTGGGCGTGGTCGTCGATCACTGCACTCATGTCCTGTCTCCTGCAATCCATTGATTGCCGCGAGTAACCCGGTTCATTGCGCTTCTGCCTGCTTCAGCGCCAGCACGTCCTTCGGCGTGACCATGTCACCCTTGTTGTTGCCCCAGGCGTTGCGCTCGTAGGTGACCACGGCGGCGATATCGACTTCCGAGAGCTGCTTGCCGAACGCGGCCATGGCGGTGCCGGGCTTGCCGTGGAAGACGATGCCCAGGTGGGCTTCCTTCGGCCCGGTGGCGATCTTCGAGCCCTTGAGCGCCGGGAACATTGGCGGCAGGCCCTGGCCTTCGGCCTGGTGACAGGCCACGCAGGTAGTGTGGTAGACCTTGTCACCACGTTCCACCAGTTCTTCCAGGGTCCATTCCTTGCTGGTCAGCTCCTTGAGCTTGGCAGCTTCAGCCTTGCGCTCGCCCAGCCAGGTGTCGTAGTCGGCCTTGGACTTGACCTCGACCACCACCGGCATGAAGCCGTGGTCCTTGCCGCACAGCTCGGTGCACTGGCCGCGGTAGATGCCTGGCTTCTCGATACGGGTCCAGGCTTCGTTGACGAAGCCGGGGATGGCATCACGCTTGACCGCGAAGGCCGGCACCCACCAGGAGTGGATGACGTCGGCAGCGGTCACCAGGAAGCGCACCTTGGCGCCCACCGGCAGCACCAGCGGCTGGTCGACTTCGAGCAGGTAGTGCTCGTCCTTGGGTGCCTTGTTATGGATCTGTTCGGTGGGGGTGGCCAGGTTGCTGAAGAACTCCACGTCCTGGCCCAGGTATTTGTAGTGCCACTTCCACTGGTAGCCGGTAACCTGGATATCGATGTCCGACTCGCTGGCATCGTAGATGTCGATCAGGGTCCTGGTGGCCGGGATGGCCATGGCCACCAGGATCAGGAAGGGGACCACGGTCCAGAGGATTTCCACCCAGGTGTGCTCGTGAAAATGCGCAGCCTGCTGGCCGGTGGAGCGGCGGTGGATGACCATCGACCAGAACATCGCACCGAACACCACGATACCGATGATCACGCAGATCCAGAAGATGGTCATGTGCAGGTCGAAGACGGCGTTGGAGACTTCCGTCGCCCCCGGGTGCATGTTCACGGTCCAGGCGGCGTTGGCCTGACCAAAAACCGACCACAACAGGAGGCCCATCCAGACATGTGGATGTCGCATCATTGCGGGTTCCCCTTCTCGTTCTTGTAGTCCCGGAGGCGTGGCCTGCGGCAAGAGGGAACGGTGGTCAAGACTGCCTGGCTTCGACGACCGAGCCCCTGCTAAAAGCAGTCGGGCCTCATCAACGAATCACGTTCACCGGGAGTATAGACAGCGACCAACGGCACGCAACGAAGCCCGTGAAATGAACTCGATGAAATGGCTGAATAGCCTGAAAACCGCGCGCTTGACACGGCATGGCACAATAATGGCGTTTCGATATGCCTGAGCATGCACACGTTTGCGCGACTTATAACAAATGCGTCTTAGGTATTCTGTATACCGAGCTAATTTAGTGTCTTCCGTTTGAAACGTAATGTCCCTGGAGTTGTCATGAACATCGCTGCTGTACGCGAGCAGGTAAGCCAAGCCCATCAACACGAAGGCCAGACCGGCCAACTGAAAAAGCGTCTCGAGCTGCAACTGCCCCACCTGCACCCCTCGATCCAACTGCCTGAGCAGGACGCCCAGGGTACTTTGGCGCGCTTCGTCAGCGCCTACATCGACCAGGTTCCGGAACTGCTGGAGGCCGCCCACGCGGTTGCCCGCGAGGCCGGGATCGAATCGCAGATCAAACCTGTACTGAAAATTGCCGAAGCCTACTTCCTGCAGCCACCCAGCGTGATGCAAGGGCATGTGGGCCTGGACTGCCTGCTGGATGAGGCCTACCTGGCGCACCGCCTGGTGGAAGAGGTGAACGACCTGTACATCCGTCACTTCCAGCAGCCGCTGATCCCGGTCGACACCACCGTCGCCAACCTGATTGCCCACCAGTTGATTGGCGAGACCTTTGCCAACCAGCTGGATGAAGTGGTGCACCATTCGGTGGACGAAATGTTGAACGACGAAAGCTTCGCGGTGGAGTCGGTGGAGGCCTACCGCGAGAAACTGAGCAGCCCGGAAACCGGTGCGGCGTGGAAGCGCTGGCCGTGCCTGTCTCGTCAGCTGGGTGTGGAGTTGGGCCAGCCGGCCTGATTTCCTGTCCCGGCCTCTTCGCGGGCACGCCCGCTCCCACAGGTACTGCACAGGGTTCAAAGCCTGTGCAGTACCTGTGGGAGCGGGCGTGCCCGCGAAGAGGCCAGTTCAGGCGATACAGGCTTTCAGCTTCAAGCCCCAACCCCCGCCGTAGTCCGCATCCGCCCCTCGATCCGCCGTTTCAGGCGCCGCTGCTCGATCAGCAACCGCGACCCATTGGCCGAATTGCTGCGACCCCAGTCCTCCAGCAGCTCAAGGCACGAGTGGTCGATATAGCTCAGGTTACCCAGCGGCACGTGCAGCGTGGTCCCCGCCGGCACGCTATCCAGCACCTGAGTCAGCGCCGGCACCTTGAGGAAGGTGGCGGCACCACTAAGCCGCAGTTCCATGTGCCCAGCCTTCTCCAGGCTGACCAGGTTGATCTTCAACCGCGCCGCCTTCAGAGCCAGCTTCAGCAAGGTCAGGGCAAAGCCCAGCAGCACGCCGGTCAGCAGGTCGGTAAAGATGATCGCCAACGCCGTCGCCGCGTAGGTGAACATCGGCATACGGCCATAGCGGCCAAGGCCGCGAAACGCCTTGAAATCCACCAGCTTGACCCCGGTAAACACCAGCACACCCGCCAGGCTCGCCACCGGGATCTGCTGCAAAACGCTGCTCAGCGCAACCACGAATGCCAGCAACCAAAGGCCATGGAAGATTGCCGAAGCCCGGGTCTGTGCACCCGCCTGCACGTTGGCCGAGCTACGCACGATCACCCCGGTCATCGGCAACGCGCCCAACACCCCGCACAGCATGTTGCCGATGCCCTGGGCCGACAGCTCACGGTCGAAGTCCGAACGCTGGCCGCTGTGCATGCGGTCAACCGCTGCAGCCGACAACAAGGTTTCGGCACTGGCGATGAAGGCCAGGGCAAACGCGGCAACCAGCAGGGTAGGGTCGGCCAGTTGCATCAGGTCACCAGGGCGGATCCAGTCGATGGCCTCGGACAGGTCGGCCGGCACCTGTACGCGGTTCACCGGCAAGGCCAGCCACATACTGATTGCCGTCATGGCCGACACGCCCAGCAGGGCACCCGGGACGAAGCGCAGCCGCTGCGGCCGCAGGCGCTCCCAGCCCCACATGATGGCGATGGTGCCCAGGCCCAGCGCACCGGCCACCCAGCCGGAGCCGGCGTTTTCATGTGGCAGGGCTGCGGCCACCGTCGCCGGGAACTCCAGCAGGTTCTGCATGCCGGAAGGCTGCGGCGCGGTGTCGAACATCACATGCACCTGCGACAGCACGATCAGCACGCCAATCCCGGCCAGCATGCCGTACACAACCGCCGGCGCGGTAACCCGGAACCAGCAGCCCAGGCGCAAGCGCCCAGCCAGCAATTGCAGCAAGCCGGCCAGCAGCAGGATCGGCCCGAGCATGGCCATGCCATGCTGGCGCACCAGCTCGAACACCAGTACCGCCAGGCCCGCTGCAGGGCCACTGACCTGCAGCGGCGAACCGGCGAGGAAACCCACGACAATGCCGCCGATAATGCCGGTAATCAGGCCTTTGGCTGGCGGCATGCCCGAGGCGATCGCAATGCCCATGCACAACGGCAGGGCAACCAGGAAGACCACCACCGACGCCAGCAACTCACGCGGCAGGGCCGTTTTCAACTGTGTAATGTTCACCGTGTTTCTCCTTTCTCTGTCACACAGCCATTCCCCTGGCCGTGGGCACGTTTGCCCCTGACGAGCGCGCAGGCGCGGGCCGCCAGCGGGCGTGCCGGCAGGCAGTCAGGGAATTCAAGGCAGCCGAAGGCCGCGCCACACCCTAGGGGGTGCAGCCGGCTATCAAGGTTTCAGCGGGCGGATGGGTCGCTTAGTAGCGGCCTCTCGGAGTAGCGCAGGGGACCGGCTCGCCGGCGGCCAGGGGCAGGAAGCTATCGCTGGCGGCGTCGTAGGCTTCGATCTTGCTGGTCTCGATGTCGTAGACCCAGCCATGGATGAACAGCTCACCGGCGGCCAGGCGCGAAGCCACCGAAGGGTGGGTGCGCAGGTGATGCAGCTGGGCGATGACGTTTTCCTTGGTCAGCACTTGCATCGTTTCGTGTTCGCTGCCGCACGAGCAGTTGTTCTCGACCACGGTACGGGCCACTTCGGCGTGGCGCAACCAGGCGGATACGGTCGGCATCTTGGTCAGCGATTGCGGGTTGAGTACCGCGCGCATGGCGCCGCAGTCGGAGTGGCCGCAGACGATGATGTGATGCACTTTCAACGCCAGTACGGCGTACTCGATGGCGCTGGAAACGCCGCCGTTCATCTGGCCATAAGGCGGTACCACGTTACCGACGTTACGGGTCACGAACAGGTCGCCAGGCGAACTCTGGGTGATCAGCTCGGGAACGATGCGCGAGTCGGCGCAGGTGATGAACATGGCACGCGGTGTTTGCGCGGTGGCGAGCTTCTTGAACAGCTCTTGCTGCTCGGGGAAAACGTCATGGTGAAAACGCAGGAAGCCGTCGACGATGTGCTTAAGGGCGGCATCGGCGCTCTCCGCGGGGACCTGCGGTACGACCTTGGATGGGTCCTTGATGGGCATGATTCATCCTCTTGACGGTGTATAGGTAAATCCATTTTACCGGTGAAAGATTCTGGCTATGCAGGGATTTAGATGACACGCACGGGCCATAGATCACAGTCGGTGTGGACTGATTTCCTACGCTAGCGAGGAAAACTTAACTGAAGCTTAATTCGAAGGCTCTAGAACGGGGGTTCCAGATGAAAGAGGCGGGAACTGGATAATAGCAAAAAAACATCAACTGCCAAGAGCCATTAGTCCAATTATCAACTTGGATTAGTTGTATTGATGGCTGGCATTGCGCCCCATGCAGGAACCCGGAACCTGGCCGTGCTCTGCTCAAGCATCAGAACAGCGCCATCTGCCCACCCGGCGGGCAAAACGCCGAACAATCCAGCGCCTGCGCTTCTCGCCCTTCGAAATCCAACCGCTTCATGGCCTTGGCAAAGCGCTGCGCCAGCAACTCGGCAAACACGCCTTCACCGCGCATGCGCACACCAAACCGGCTGTCATACAGCTCGCCACCGCGGCTCTGGCGGATCAGGCTCAACACATGCGCCGCCCGCTGCGGGTAATGGTCCTGCAGCCATTGCTCGAACAACGGCGCCACCTCCAGCGGCAGGCGCAACATCATGTAGGCCGCGCTCTGCGCGCCAGCCTCCCTGGCCGCCTCCAGCAGGCGCTCCAGTTCACTGTCGTTGATCATTGGAATCATCGGCGAACACAACACGCCCACTGGCACCCCCGCCTCGCGCAACACGCGGATCGCTCGCAAGCGCGCCTTGGGTGACGCCGCACGCGGTTCCAGCACCCGTTTCAGGTCATCGTCCAGCGTGGTCAGGCTGATCATCACCCGCGCCAGGCGCTGGCGGGCCATCTCGGCCAGCAGGTCAAGGTCGCGCAATACCAGCGAACCCTTGGTGACGATGGTCACCGGGTGGCGAAAACGCAGCAGCACTTCGAGCAGGCGCCGGGTCAGCAGTTGCTCCCGCTCGATCGGCTGGTACGGGTCGGTATTGGAGCCCAGGTTGATCGGTGCGCACACGTAACCCGGTTTGCTCAGTTGTTGCGCGAGCACCTCGGCGGCATTGGTCTTGGCTATCAGCTTGGTCTCGAAATCCAGGCCGGGGGAAAGGTCCCAGTAGGCGTGGGAAGGGCGGGCATAGCAGTAAATGCAACCATGCTCGCAGCCACGGTAAGGGTTGATGGAGCGGTCGAAGGGCAGGTCGGGCGAAGTGTTGCGGCTGATCACCGACTTGGCCGTCTCGACTCGCACCTCGGTGCCCTGGGTTTGCGGCACCTCCTGGCACCAGCCATCATCCTCCGCCACCGAATGGCTGGGGGCAAAGCGATTGTGCGGATTATGTGCCGTGCCACGGCCCTTTTGCGGTGCTGGAGGAATCATGGCCCACCCCGTATACTGTATTCATATACAGTATCGTGCGCGCCATAATCTTTCCAGCACCTCCGGTCAGCGTCCCCTCACTTCAGGCCATGCCAACGCAGGTAGGGCAGCTGGCTCGGCTGCCGGCCAAGGAACAGCTCGATGCCTTCCCGCAACGGGCGCGATGCCCCCGGGGCAAGCAATGTCTCCTGCAGCGCCCGGCCTGTGGCCCGATCCAGCAGGCCTTGGGCCTCGAAGCGGGTGAACAGGTCAAAGGCGTGCACATCCGACCACAGATAGGCGTAATAGCCGGCATCATAGCCGTTCACCAGATGGTCGAAGGCGTGCGCCGGGTGCTCGAAATCGGCAAGGGGCCAGTAGCCAGAATGCTCACGGGCATCGCTCAGGCGCTGTTCGAGGGACCGGCCATCGTTCGGCGTACCATGCAGGTCCAGGTCGAACAGCGCCAGGCTCAGATCGCGCGCGGTTTCCTCCACGCCTTGCTGCCGCATGCGGCGCAGGCACTCATCGACCCGCGCCCGGTCAAGCTGGCTGCCATCGTGCTGGTGCGACGAGATCGCCACCAGGTAATCAGCGTCCCAGACCCAGCGCTCGAACAGCTTGCCGAACAGCTCCACGCCATCGGTCCCGAGTTCGGTGACGTTGGACATCACGTGGTTGGTCGTGCGCACCAGCAAGTGGTGCAAGGCATGGCCAAACTCGTGGAACAGCTTGCGCAGTGACAGATGGCCCAGCAACGGCTGGCTACCCGGCAGCGCTGCTGGCACGTCGCTGTAGACCACCACCGAGGCCGCCTGGTAGATCCCCTCGGCATCGACCCGGCGGTTGCGAATGTAGGTGGTGAACACCGAGTCAGGCTGCTTGCCGGCATGCTGTACGGCGTCCAGGTAGAAGAAGCCGATCAAGGCGTTGTCCTGCCACACCTCGAACGGTTGCACGCTGTCATCCCAGGTTGCCAGCGGCCTGGCCTGCAGCGTCACGTCAAACAGCTTTTCCGCCAGTTGCTGCAATGCGCTGACCACAGCATTCAGCGGGAAGTATTCGCGCAAGGCTTCGGTGGGCAGCACCGTGCGCGACGAGGCCTGCAGGTAGGCAATGTCCCAGGGTTGAATATTCCCCAGCCCCTTGGCTGCGGCCTGGCGCTGCATGTCTGCGCGCCACTGCAGCATGGCCGGCCGCACATGCTCGGCCAGGTCATGAAGAAAGCCGCGCACATGGGTAACCGAACCCGCGCTCTTCACATGCAGGCTCTGCTCCAGATGGCTGGCAAAGCCGAGCAGGTGAGCCTTTTCTTCCAGCAGCCTCGCCAGTTGCTCCAGGAGCGAGCGATTGTCCTGCTGCAGGCCAAGGCCGACGCCTCGGGTGTTGTAAGCCCGGTACACGCGCTCACGCAGCTGCCGGTTGTCAGCATGTTTGAGCACGGCATCGGTGGTCACGCTTTCGCACGCAATCAACCAGCCTGGCTCTCCCGCCTCCTGTGCCCTTGTAGCCAGCTCATCACGGATGCGTTGAGGTATACCGCTCAGTTCGGATTCATCCGTGACGCTCAGCCCTGGCCGGTTGATGTTGCTGCGAAACGCCTCCCGCGCAGCGCTAATCTGTTTCAGGAGTTCGGCCAGGCGTACCTTGCCTGCAGGGGCGAGCGATGCACCACTGGCGCTGAACTTGTCCAGATGCCAGCGCAATGTGGCGCGTTTCTGGGCATCCAGCTGCTTGCCGATGTCGCTGTTGGCCAAGCGCTCATACAGGGCCTGCAGTGCGGCGTTGGTGAATTTCTGGTCGAACCGCTCCGTGGTCTTGGCAAAGAAGTCGATAATGGCCGCGGCCCAGGCTTCATCCCGGTCAACCAATGGCGAGGCAGCATACAACACCGCCAGCAGCTGGCTATCCAGCCCGTCAACCGCCAGCACCATGTCATCCCAGGTTGGCATGGCCTGCTGATCGAGGAGGATGCGTTCGATGCCTTGCTCGTGCGCCAACAGCACGTGTTCAAAGGCGACTTGCATGTTTTCGATGGTGATCGCCGGATAATCGACGGGGATATGGCTATTTTGCAGAAGTGGGTTGTCCATGGTGCAACACCTTGCTCGTAGAAAAGAGCAGGCGAGCTTGCATGGCCAGCGTACAGCAGGTGGCCTGACTATCTACCACCTGGGCATACCGGCCCGGGCACGGCGCCCGGGCGGCACGAAGGCTTTATTCAGCCGGTTTCTTCAGCTTCGGGTTGGGGAAGAACTGCACCGTCTGTACCTTGGCCGGCGCGGCTTTCGGTTGCAGATGGTTGACCCGGGTGCCGAGTTCCTTCGGCACCGACATGCCCTGCTCGTTGAGGGTGTCGGTAAAGCCGCAGGCCACGCACTCGCGGTGTGGTACGCCGTCTTCGTTCCACATCATCAACTTGTCGGTCTCGCTGCACGCCGGGCATACCGCCCCGGCAATGAAGCGTTTCTTGGTCTTGTTCACGCCTACCTCGCTCATGCTGCAGCGTCCTCGCTCAGGCCACTGTGGCGCAGCAAGGCATCGATGGAAGGCTCACGGCCACGGAAGTCGACGAACAGCTCCATCGGCTCGCGAGAGCCACCGCGTGCCAGTATCGCCTCGCGGAAGGCGCGACCGGTCTCGGCGTTCAGCACGCCTTCTTCCTCGAAGCGCGAGAAGGCGTCAGCCGACAGCACCTCGGCCCATTTGTAGCTGTAGTAGCCCGCCGCGTAACCACCCGCGAAGATGTGCGCAAAGCTGTTGGGGAAGCGGTTGTACGCCGGTGGGCGCATGACCGACACCTCGTCGCGTACGCCTTCGAGCACCTGCAGCACGCTGCGGCCGTCACCATGGGTGGCATGCAGCTCGAAGTCGAACAGCGAGAACTCCAGCTGACGCACCATCATCATGCCCGACTGGAAGTTCTTCGCCGCCAGCATCTTGTCCAGCAGGTCCTGGGGCAGGGGTGCACCGGTTTCGTAGTGGGCGGAGATCAGTGCCAGGCCTTCCGGCTCCCAGCACCAGTTTTCCATGAACTGGCTCGGCAGTTCGACCGCGTCCCAGGCCACGCCGTTGATGCCGGATACGCCGGCATGCTCGATGCGGGTCAGCATGTGGTGCAGGCCATGGCCGAACTCATGGAACAAGGTGGTGACTTCATCGTGGGTCAACAGCGCCGGCTTGCCAGGGGCGGCCGGGGTGAAGTTGCACACCAGGTTGGCCACCGGGCTCTGCAGCTGGCCAGCGGCGGTGCGGCGACGGTCACGCGCACCATCCATCCAGGCGCCGCCACGCTTGTTGGCGCGGGCATAGAGATCGAAGAAGAAGCGGCCGACGTGCTGGCCGTTTTCCTTGATCTCGAACAGGCGAACGTCCGGGTGCCAACTGTCGAAGCCCTTGAGTTCGGCGATTTCGATGCCGTACAGGCGCTGCACGATGCTGAACAGGCCGCCCAATACCTTGTCGATCGGGAAGTAGGCGCGCAGGGCTTCCTGCGAAACACTGTAACGCTGCTCGCGCAGCTTCTCGCCGAAGTAGCCGGCGTCCCAGCTGGCCAGCTCAGGGCAGCCCTGCTCAGCGGCGTAGGCCTTGAGCTGCTCCAGATCCTGGGCGGCGAACGGCTTGGAACGCTTGGCCAGGTCACGCAGGAAGCTCAGCACCTGGTCGCTGGACTCGGCCATCTTGGTGGCCAGGCTCAGCTCGGCGTAGTTCTTGTAGCCCAGCAGTTCGGCCAGCTCCTGGCGCAGGCCGAGGATTTCCTGCATCACCGGGCCGTTGTCGAACTGGCCAGCATTCGGGCCCTGGTCCGAAGCACGGGTGCAGTAGGCGGCGTACAACTCTTCGCGCAGGGCACGGTCGCTGGCGTAGGTCATTACCGCGTAGTAGCTGGGGAATTCCAGGGTGATCAGCCAGCCGTCGAGGCCCTTGGCCTGGGCGGCGGCGGCCATCTGCGCCTTGGCCGAATCGGTCAGGCCGGCCAGCGCGGCTTCGTCGGTAACGTGCTTGGTCCAGGCCTGGGTGGCGTCGAGCAGCTGGTTGGAGAAACGGCTGCCCAGCTCGCTGAGCTTGCTCTGCACTTCGGCGTAGCGCTGCTGTTTATCAGCAGGCAGGTCGATACCCGACAGGCGGAAGTCACGCAGGGCATGCTCGAGGATAGTCTTTTGCGCCACGTCGAAGCCGGCGGCCTCCGGGCTATCGATCAGCGCCTGGTAGGCTTCGAACAGCGCACGGTTCTGGCCCAGTTCGGTAGAGTAGGCGCTCAGCGCCGGCAGGCACGACTCGTAGGCTTCGCGCAGTTCCGCGCTGTTGCACACCGCATTGAGGTGGCTGACCGGGCTCCAGGCGGCGCCCAGGCGGTCGTTCAGTTCGTCCATGGCCAGCACCAGGCCGGCCCAGGTCGGGTTCTTGCCCTGCTTTTCGAGGATCTCGGCAATGGCTTTACGGTTGTCGGCCAGGATCGCTTCGATCGCCGGCAACACGTGTTCGGCACGGATTTGCGAGAAGGGCGGCAGATCGTAGGACTGCAGAAGCGGGTTGTTCGCACTCACGGTTTGGATACCTTGGCAGAAGAAACACTGCCCCATCTTAATTACAATCGACGCCGACCGCAGCAGGCAGCCTGCCTATCGGCACAGATGAGAGACGCTATCATGGCCATCCGAAGCTTCCAGCAACACACTCCGAAAGTTGGGCCCAGGGCCTTCGTCGACCGGTCGGCGGTAGTGCTGGGCGACGTGGAAATCGGTGAAGACAGCTCGGTCTGGCCGTTGACCGTGGTACGCGGCGACATGCACCGCATCCGCATCGGCGCTCGCACCAGCGTGCAGGACGGCAGCGTGCTGCACATCACCCACGCAGGTCCCTTCAACCCGGACGGTTTCCCGCTGATCATCGGCGACGAAGTGACCATCGGCCACAAGGTCATGCTGCATGGCTGCACCCTGGGCAACCGCATCCTGGTCGGCATGGGCAGCACCATCATGGACGGCGCCATCGTCGAGGACGAAGTGATCATTGGCGCCGGTAGCCTGGTGCCACCAGGCAAACGCCTGGTCAGTGGCTACCTGTACATGGGCAGCCCGGTGAAACAGGCCCGGCTGCTGAACGACCAGGAACACGCATTCTTCGCCTACAGCGCCAACAACTACGTGAAGCTCAAGGACCAGCACCTGGCCGAAGGCTACGACCAACCTGAATGACCGCATTCGCGGGTAAACCCGCTCCCACAGGTACGGCGCCGGCCTCAGGCCCTGTGATATCCCTGTGGGAGCGGGTTTACCCGCGAAGAAGACCACGCAGCACTCAAGTGGAACTCAGTAAATGCACCAGCAAAACATCCTGTTCGACCTCGACGGCACCCTGACCGACCCTCGCCTGGGCATCACCCGCTCGATCCAGTACGCACTGGCCAAACTGGGCATCGACGAGCCGGACCTCACCCGCCTCGAGCACTTCATCGGCCCACCCCTGCTGCAGGCCTTCATGCAGTTCTACAGCTTCGACAAAGCCAAGGCCTGGGATGCGGTGAACTTCTATAGGGAACGCTTCAGCGTCACCGGCCTGTACGAAAACCTGGTGTTCGACGGTGTACCGGAGCTGCTCGAGGCCCTGAACGGCCAGGGCCGCACGCTGTACATCGCCACCTCCAAGCCGTGGGAGTTCGCCCGTGAAATCGCCCGGCACTTCGCCTTTGACCACCACTTCAAGGTGATCTACGGCAGTGAGCTGGACGGCACGCGCACCAACAAGGTCGAGCTGATTCGCCATCTGCTTGATGAAGAAGGGCTGGACCCGGCGCAGACCCTGATGATCGGCGACCGCAAGCATGACCTGATCGGTGCGCGCAGCAATGGGTTGCAGGCAGTGGCGGTGGGGTATGGGTTTGGTAGCCAGGAGGAGTTGATGGCGGAAGAACCGGCATTCCACTTTGCTACCTTGGCCGAGATGCATCAGGCATTTCTCAAGGCTTGATGGCCATTGGGGCTGCCTTGCCGGCGATGGGCCGCAACGCGGCCCCAGAATCTCACCGGCTAACCATCAACCGCCGCAACGCCGCCTTCCGCTCTTCAATCGGCAACCGCCCCAACTGCTCCACCCTCTGATAAAACCGCGCCCAATCCCCACCCACTTCGCGGAACACCGCCGCAAACGCCGGCACCCACTGGTCATACAGCCCGAACGGCAACAACTTGGCATTGTTCATCGGCCCATACATCCAGGCGTCATAACGCTTGTCGCCACCCCACTGGCCATCCCGCAGCTGCCGGTATTCACGCCGCAAGCGCTCAAACTCCGCCTGCTTGGCCGCCCGCTTCTGCACATCATCCAGAGGCCCGGCATATATCGCCTGCAGCCGCTCGCGGCTGGCCAGCACCAAGCGGGTGAACTGCTCACGCTGCTGCCCCTGCTTCCCCCCAACCGCAGCAAGCCCACGCGCCATGCGCCATTGCCGCGTGCCTTCCTGCTCGACGAAGGAGGCAAACGACTCGTTGAACTCGGTATCGTCCTGCACATAGAAGCGCTGGTGGGCGAGCTCATGGAAGATCAGCGTGGCCAGGCGCTCTTCGCTCCAGCCCACCATCGACGACAGGATCGGGTCGTCGAACCAGCCCAGGGTCGAATAGGCCTCCACGCCACCCACGTATGCATCCATGCCTTCCTGGCGCATCAACGCCGCCGCCCCACGCGCCGCGCCTTGCTGGTAATAGCCGCGATAGGCCACACACCCCGCGATCGGGAAACAGTGAGTCACCGGCTGCAACGACAGCTCGGGGGTGGCGAACACATTCCACACCACGTAGGGCCGGCCAATGTCGGCATATACCCGGTAGCTGCGGTTGTCCGGCAGCTTCAGCTGCTGGCTGGCAAATACCCGTGCCTGACTGGCATGTTCCAGGCGCGCGCGCAGTTGCGCGGAGGTGGCCGGGTCGGCCACTACCTGCTCCACCGGCTGCCGTGCACGCAGCAACTGCCACTGGCCCTCGGCCAACTGCCCATAGTAGGCGGCACTGCTGCAACCGTTCAGCAGGAGCACCGCCAGCAGCGGAACCAAACGGGTGAAAAGAAGGTCGAGTGGCCCAGGACCTGAGCGCTGCATAAGAATAAGTCGAAGCATCCGGGACTGTCTGACTCGCTCAAGGCCGATTCACTCCAAGACTATCTCGCCAAGGGGGCGTTTCGCCATGCGTGCACTATTGGTCATCGGCTCACTGCTGCTGATATCCGCCTGTTCGACCTTGCCAGACCCAGACCCGAACCAGGCCTGGATCGACCTCACGCCCTACGACAACACCTCGCTGCACGCCGTGCAGGTAGATGAACGCGACTGGGCCGACAGCCGCTATTTCGAAGTACAGCCCGGCAGCCACGAGCTGACGGTGCGCTACCAGTTTCCGGTTACCCCCAGCAATATCGGCCCGGTCAAGGAGCCGTTGTGGCGTGATTGCCAGGTCAAGCTGACCTTCAAGGATTTCAGTGCCGGCCAGCGCTACCAGATGCAGGCTGGCAGCATCGGTTTCCGCCCCTGGATCAAACTCTACGACCATCAGCAGAAACTGGTTGGCCAGGGCTTGCCTGCAGGCTGCCAGCGCACCTGAACCGTACAAACGGCGCTATGCTTGTAGCGTGTAAACCGCAAGTGGAGACTTGCCATGCGCCAGCCCATGATGCTGATTGCCCTCAGTGCACTGGGGGCCTGCGCTAGCCCCTTGCCCCCCGTCGACCCCAAACAGGCCTGGGTCGACCTGTACACCATGACTCCCGGCAGGACGATCATGGCCGACCGCCTCGATGGCCAGCGCCTGGAGGATGGCCGTTACTTCCAGGTGACACCGGGCAAGCACGAACTGGTAGTGCGCTTCGATTATGAGATCTACGGGGGCGGCCCCATGACCCAACCCAGGGACCGTACCTGCTACCTGACCGTACGCTTTGACAACTTCCGGGCCGGTGAACGCTACCGCCTGGAGGCTCGGGCGCCGGTGATGGAGCCGCAGGTGCTGCTGTATGACGGCAGCCGCAAGGTAGTGGTGAACGAGCCTAGCGAGGTGTTCTGCATTCCGTGACCTGGGGCTGCCTTGCAGCCCCGGGCTCTAGAACTTACTGATCATTCTTCTGATAAATGATCTTCTTGGTTCCACCATCGCAGGTCCCGACGACCATGTTCTGGTCCTTGACCTCGCTGTTGGGCACGATTTCCAGGGTATAGGACGAAACCCCTTGGGCCTGGATCTTGGCCTCGATCTCGGCTTTGAGCTCCTCGCACGGCTTGACCGCCGCCAGCGCAGATGTGGCGACCAGGGAAGCCAACACGGCGAATGCTACGCGAATCATGAAACGGCTCCTGAAAGGGCAGCGTGCTGCCGACGCTGTTTAGACTACAGCAAACCGCTCTCATTGCACCGTTTCCCCAATAAGAGCCCAGCCGCCAACGGCAAGCTCATAATCGCAAGGCAAGCATTGAATCCATCGAATGTGCCCATACAGAGTTGAAAAGGCCTGTGGCCAAACACCTTTGCGGAGGCTCCATGACGCAGCTGCGTGACCTGAAGATTTCCACCCTCGACCTGGTACCGGTACGCGCCGACGCCGGCCCGGCGCAGTCGCTGCGCAACTCGCTGGACCTGGCGCAGCACGTCGAGCGCTTTGGCTACAACCGCTTCTGGGTGGCCGAGCACCACAACATGGACGGCATCGCCAGTTCGGCGACTGCGGTGCTGATCGGCTACCTGGCCGGTGGTACCTCGAGCATTCGCGTGGGCTCTGGCGGGGTCATGCTGCCCAACCATGCGCCGCTGGTGATCGCCGAGCAGTTCGGCACCCTGGCCAGCCTGTACCCGGGGCGCATCGACCTGGGCCTGGGCCGCGCGCCGGGTTCCGACCAGATGACCGCCTACGCCCTGCGCCGCGACCGCGCCGGCGGCCCGGATGACTTCCCGGACGATGTCGAGGAACTGTCACGCTACCTCGGCCCGCGTACTGATGACCAAAAAGTGATCGCAGTGCCAGGGCACGACACCGAGGTGCCGATGTG
This sequence comes from Pseudomonas sp. 43(2021), assembly GCF_017490805.1. Classification (NCBI taxonomy): domain Bacteria; kingdom Pseudomonadati; phylum Pseudomonadota; class Gammaproteobacteria; order Pseudomonadales; family Pseudomonadaceae; genus Pseudomonas; species Pseudomonas sp. 43(2021). Next base: position 156,924 of record NZ_JAFGYJ010000007.1, on the reverse strand, counting down.
GCTGCTCGGCTCCAGCCTGTTCAGCGCCCAGCTGGCCGGCATGCGCGGCATGCCTTACGCCTTCGCCTCGCACTTTGCGCCGCGCTACATGCACGAGGCGATCCGCGTATACCGCAACCACTTCAAGCCCTCGACCACGCTGGACAAGCCGTATGTAATGCTGGGCATCCCCATGGTGGTGGCGCAAACCGATGAAAAGGCCGAGTACCTGGCCACTTCGGTGTACCAGCGCATCCTCGCGCTGATTCGCGGGCAGAGCCTGATGCAGAAGCCGCCGGTGGAAAGCATGGATGGGCTGTGGCTACCCCATGAGCGGGATGCGGTGGGCAGCTTCCTCGGCCTGGCGATGATCGGCAGCCCGCAGAAGGTGCGGGCCAAGGTGGAAGTGCTGCTGGAGCAGACCGGCGCCGATGAGCTGATCTTTACCTGTGATCTGTATGAGCATGCGGACCGGATCCGGTCCTATGAACTGATGGCGCAGGCTCTCAAGACTGAGTGACCTTCTTCGCGGGTAAACCCGCTCCCACAGGGGTATCACAGGGCCTGAGACCGGCACCGTACCTGTGGGAGCGGGTTTACCCGCGAAGAATCCAACCCGTTAACCGCGACGGTACACAATTTCCTTGGTACCAGCCTCGCAACTACCAATCACCTTGCCAGCCGGGTCGCCCTTGTCGACGATCTCCAGCTTGTAGCCGGTAACCCCCTTGGCATCCAGCTTCGCCGCAATCTCCGCCTTGAGCTCCTCGCACGGCTTGCCCGCTGCCAGTGCACCACCCGCCAGGGTCATAAGGCCCAGCGCCAGAATCAGTTTGTTCATCACTCGCTTTCCTTGTGCAGATGAAATCAGAAAGGGCGCCCGCCAAGGCGCCCCCTTCCTGAATACCCCATCATGCCGGGCTCATCCAGCCCGACGGTGTTTCAGCTGTTGGCAATACGGAAGCCGACCTTCAGCGTGACCTGGAAGTGCGCCGCCTTGTTGTCACGGATATGACCACGGGTATCTATCACCTCGAACCACTCCAGGTGCTTGATGCTCTTGCCGGCTTCGGCCAGGGCATTGTTGATCGCCTCTTCGATGCTGGTGGTCGACGACCCCACCAGTTCGATCTTCTTGTAAGTGTGATGGTCGGTCATGAGCGCTCTCCTTGGATAACGGTGAGATTCAGCCTAGCAGCGCAGGCCGGGTTTACCTGCGAGCTGTCACCGCAGGTGAAAGTTCGATCGCACTTTCGCTTCGCCAGGCAGTCGCAACTTCTACAGCCCACAACGCGAAGGAGAGTCAACATGCACCGCAATTCGCTGCGTAAAACGTCCCTGGAAAGCATGGAAGCCGAAATCGAGAGCCTTCTGAAGACCCTGGAGAACCTCAAGCATGATGCTTCCGAGGAATCCCAGAAGTCGGTGAAGGCCATCCGCAGCAACGCCGAAAGCGCCCTCCGCCATTCCCGTAGCCTGCTGAGCGATGCCTACGAAGAAGTGAAACACCGTACCCGCCAGACTGGCATCGCCACACGCGATTACGCTCAGGAACACCCCTACACCACGGCGGGCGTTGCTATTGGTGCACTGGGCCTGCTGGCAGCCTACCTGCTGTGCAAGCGCAACTAGACTAGGCGCCCTGCCGCGCCAGCTCCGCCCGTAACCACTGCGCCAGCTGCTCGGCGCGCCCGTCCGCGGCGCGCCGGGGCACCCACAATGCCAGCGCTGCAGGGGTTGGTGAAAAGCCCCACGGCGCACTCAAACGGCCCGCCCGCAGGTCATCGGCGACCAGCGGCTGCGGTGCAATCGCCACACCCAGCCCGGCCACGGCCGCTTCCAGCAGGTAATACAGGTGCTCGAAAGCCTGGCCATAGTGGAGGGCCGCCGGCTCCAGCCCCTGCTCCAGCGCCCAGGTCGGCCAGGCCTGCGGGCGCGAGGTGGTGTGTAGCAAGGCCTCGCCCAGCAAGGCCTTGGCCGGCGCACCCTGCAAGCGCTCGAAACCGGCGAAATGCGGGCTGAGCACCGGCCCGATGCGTTCCTCGGCCAGCACATGCACCTGCATGTCCGCCGGCCACGGTGGCTCGGCATATACCAGCAGCGCATCCAGCCCCGGCCGCCGCGGGTCGAGGTCGCCTTCGCCCGCCGACAGGTGCAGGCGCAGCTCTGGCAAGTCCGCCTGCAGCCGCCCCAACCGCGGGATGAACCAGCGCGCCAGCAGGCTGCCCGAGCAGCCCAGCACGAACGGCGCCTCGCTGACATCGTGGCTGAGCTCGGCACACACGCTGCGCAGCCGGTCGAAGGCTTCGCCACTGGCATCGCGCAGACGCACACCGGCATCTGTGAGTTTGATGCCGCGCCCGTCCTTGACAAACAGCGCTACGCCCAAGTGTTCCTCGAGCACCTTGATCTGCCGGCTGACGGCGCCATGGGTGACGTGCAGCGCTTCGGCCGCCTGGCTGACGCTATTGAGCCGTGCGGTGGCCTCAAAAGCCCGCAGGGCGTTGAGGGGAGGGAGGTCGTGGGCCATTTTACCTGTGAGTTTTTCTGACAAGTTTGCGCAATCTTATCGGTTTTCAGCCGGGCTTGCCGTGGTTAGAGTAAAGCCCATCACTCATTCATTACGCCCTGGAGCGCCCCATGACCCAGTCCCAATACCGCCCCGGCCCCGACGCCAACGGCCTGTTCGGCTCGTTCGGCGGCCGCTACGTGGCCGAAACCCTGATGCCACTGGTGCTGGACCTGGCCCGCGAATACGAAGCGGCCAAGGCGGACCCCAAGTTCCTCGAAGAGCTGGCCTACTTCCAGCGCGACTACATCGGCCGCCCCAACCCACTGTACTTCGCCGAGCGCCTGACCGAGCACTGCGGTGGCGCGAAGATCTTCTTCAAGCGTGAAGAGCTCAACCACACCGGCGCGCACAAGGTGAACAACTGCATCGGCCAGGTGCTGCTGGCCAAGCGCATGGGCAAGAAGCGCCTGATCGCCGAAACCGGCGCCGGCATGCACGGTGTGGCCACTGCCACCGTTGCCGCGCGCTTCGGCCTGCCTTGCGTGATCTACATGGGCGCCACCGACATCGAGCGCCAGCAGGCCAACGTGTTCCGCATGAAGCTGCTGGGCGCCGAGATCGTCCCGGTCACCGCCGGCACCGGCACCCTGAAGGACGCCATGAACGAAGCCCTGCGCGACTGGGTCACCAACGTCGAAGACACCTTCTACCTGATCGGCACCGTGGCCGGCCCGCACCCGTACCCGGCCATGGTCCGCGACTTCCAGTCGATCATCGGCAAGGAAACCCGCGCCCAGCTGCAGGAGAAGGAAGGCCGCCTGCCAGACAGCCTGGTTGCCTGCGTCGGTGGTGGCTCCAACGCCATGGGCCTGTTCCATGAGTTCCTCGAAGAGCCAAGCGTGCAGATCATCGGCGTCGAAGCCGGTGGCCACGGCGTGCACACCGACAAGCACGCCGCCAGCCTGAACGGCGGCGTGCCGGGCGTGCTGCACGGCAACCGCACCTACCTGCTGCAGGACGAAGACGGCCAGATCACCGACGCCCACTCGATTTCCGCCGGCCTGGACTACCCGGGCATCGGCCCGGAGCACGCCTACCTGCACGAAGTGAAGCGTGTCGAGTACGTCAGCATCACCGACGACGAAGCGCTGGATGCGTTCCACGCCACCTGCCGCCTGGAAGGCATCATCCCGGCCCTGGAAAGCTCCCACGCCCTAGCCGAGGCAATCAAGCGCGCACCGAAGCTGCCCAAGGACCACCTGATGGTCGTGTGCCTGTCGGGCCGCGGCGACAAAGACATGCAAACCGTCATGAACCACATGGCCGCCCAGGAGAAACAGGCATGAGCCGTCTTGAACAACGCTTCGCCGAGCTGAAGGCCGAAGGCCGCTCGGCACTGGTCACCTTCGTCACCGCGGGCGACCCGGGCTATGACGCCTCGCTGCAGATCCTCAAGGGCCTGCCGGCAGCCGGTGCCGACGTGATCGAACTGGGCATGCCGTTCACCGACCCGATGGCCGACGGCGTGGCCATCCAGCTGGCCACCCTGCGCGCCCTGGAAGCTGGCCAGACGCTGGCCAAGACCCTGCAGATGGTTCGCGAATTCCGTGTGGAAAACCAGACCACACCGATCGTACTGATGGGCTACTACAACCCGATCCACCGCTTTGGCGTGGAAAAGTTCGTGGCCGAAGCCAAGCAAGCCGGCGTCGATGGCCTGATCATCGTCGACCTGCCGCCCGAGCATGATGCCGAGCTGGCGGCCCCGGCCCAGGCCGCGGGTATCGACTTCATCCGCCTGACCACCCCGACCACCGACGACGCGCGCCTGCCGCGCGTGCTGGAGCGCAGCTCCGGGTTCGTCTACTACGTGTCGGTGGCCGGTGTGACCGGTGCTGGCTCGGCGACCACCGAGCACGTGACCGAAGCCATTGCCCGCCTGCGTCGGCATACCGACCTGCCGATCAGCGTTGGCTTTGGCATTCGTACGCCGGAGCAGGCTGCGGCCATTGCCCGCCTGTCGGACGGCGTGGTGGTGGGCTCGGCGCTGGTCGACAAGATTGCCCAGGCCAAAGATGCCGATCAGGCCGTGAACGATGTATTGAGCCTGTGCTCGGCACTGGCTGAAGGGGTGCGCGGCGCCCGCCGTTGAACCGCGTCGCCATCTTCGCGGGCACGCCCGCTCCCACAGGTCCTCCACAGTTTTCAGCATCTGTGTGGTCCCTGTGGGAGCGGGCGTGCCCGCGAAGAGGCCGGCACAGGCTATAGCGGCCTATCCCCCAAAAATCGACAGGTCCAAAGGCCGCACAGCCCCCATCCAGATCGCATGGTCCCGGTGGTCTGCCAGTTCATCCCCGGTCAGCGGGTGCATGAACACCACCAGCCCCTTGCGATACAACGCCAACCAAGGCAACACCACCCCCACCACCTCCGGCCCGAACGCCAGCTGGCAGCTCCAGTCCGGGTGCGGCCCGACCGGTTGCTGGTGCATGCGCCCCATGGTCACGGGGAATAACCGCGAGGCCTCCTCGCACAGTTCGCGGGCCTGCTCCATGGTCGCTGCGTCATAGTAGACGTGGGCGTGGTAACCCTTGATCCTCTGCACGATAACTCCTGATTGTGGTCCAATCATCACCACCAGCAAGGGGAGTGATGCCGTGAAAAACGCCGAAACCCCAGTGTTCAAACTGGTCCTGTTCGGGCCTGAAAGCAGCCTGGGTAATGCCCTGATGGTAGAGCTGCTGTCACGCCAGCACGAAGTCACCGCCGTGGTAGACGACCTGAACCGCCATGCGCCGCGCCCCGGCCTGCACTTCAAGATAGGCGGGCTGGGCGATGCCGACCAGGCGGAGCAGGGCGCGGCAGGCGGTTCGGCGGTCATTGCCCTGTTATCGACGCTGGCGCCGGGCGATCTGCCCGGGCAAGCCCGCATGAGCGAAGCGCTGGTGGCAGGGCTGAAGCGTACGACTATACGCCGGCTGTTGCTGGTGGGCGATTTCGATGTGCTGGATGAGCCAGGCAAATACAGCGAGGTAGAGCGGGAATGTGTGGATCAGGTGGTCGACGGGTTACAGCGCAGTGCGTTGCGCTGGACCCTGATCAATGCACCACACGAGGTCCCTGGGTTGGGGATGGAGCATTTTCGCAGCACCGAAGGTACGCTGGAGCCGGGGTTGGCTGAGCCGTTGCGGCGCCTGGCCAGGGTCGCGGCGGGGATGGTGGATATGCTGGAGCTGGATTTGCACCGGGGCGAGCATCTGACCTTCGTGGTCTAGATTGCCGGCGATGGGCCGCAAAGCGGCCCCGGGGATGTCACAGGCTGCGCTCGCGCTCCAGCCAATCCACAAACCGCTGGATCAACGCCCCACGCCGCTTGCGTGGCGGCAACACCGCGTAATACCCGCGCGCCGAACGCAAACTCCCCTCCAACGGCCGGCACAACAACCCTTGCTCCACCAACCCATCCACCAGGTGCCCCCAGCCAATCGCCACCCCTTGCCCGGCAATCGCCGCCTGGATCAGCAACGTATAATTATCGAACCGCAACTGCCCCGCCGGCGGCGGGCTGGCCACGCCAAACCCGCGGAACACCCCCGCCCAGTCAAACCAGCGGCTAGCCTGCTCGCCCTTCAAATGCAGCAAGGGCAATCGTTGCAAAGCCACGGCTGACAAGGGTTTGCCATGAATCAGCCGGGGGCTGCATACCGGGAAAACTTCCTCATCGAACAGCCAGCGACTCTCGCCCTGGTGAAAGCGCCCGTCGCCAAACAGCACCGCCACGTCGATGTCCGGGCGCAACATGCCCTGGCTGCGCTCACCGGTCACCAGGCTCACGTCCACTTGTGGATAAGCCTCGTGAAAACGCTGTAGCCGTGGCATCAGCCAGAACGCCGCAAAGGCGAAGTCGGTAGCCACCTGCAGCACTTCGCGCTGGCCACGCCCACTGACCTGGGCAATGCCGTCCTCCATGGCCTGCAAGCCCTGATGCACCTGTTCGAACAGCACCTGGCCAGCCTCGGTCAGTTCGATACCCCGGTAGATGCGGTCGAACAGGCGCGTGCCCAGCTGTGACTCCAGCCGTTTGACCTGCTGGCTCACCGCCGGCTGCGTGGTACCCAGCTCCAACGCCGCAGCGGTAAAACCACGCAGGCGTGCGGCGGCCTCGAACACGCGCAAGGTATCCAGCGACAGCTCGGCAAGGTGCTCAAACATAAGCTTGGCTAATCCCAGTCATTGCCCGCCATGGGCTTTACCCATGTTATCCACAGTCGCATCTTGATAGGCAAGCGGTTCGCATAACCCTCAACGATGGAAGCTACCATGACGCGCCCGAATATCCTGTTCATCATGGCCGACCAGATGGCAGCACCCTTGCTGCCGATCTACGCCCCTTCGCCGATCCAGATGCCGTACCTGAGCCGCCTTGCCGAACAGGCGGTGGTGTTCGACTCGGCCTACTGCAACAGCCCGTTGTGCGCGCCGTCGCGCTTCACCCTGGTCAGCGGCCAGCTGCCCAGCCGCATCGGCGCCTACGACAACGCCGCCGACTTCCCCGCCGACGTACCGACCTACGCCCATTACCTGCGCCGCCTGGGCTACCGCACCGCGCTGTCGGGCAAGATGCATTTCTGCGGCCCGGACCAGCTGCATGGCTACGAAGAACGCCTGACCAGCGACATCTACCCGGCCGACTACGGCTGGGCGGTGAACTGGGATGAGCCAGACGTGCGCCCTAGCTGGTACCACAACATGTCCTCGGTGCTGCAGGCCGGCCCGTGCGTACGCACCAACCAGCTGGATTTCGACGAGGAAGTGGTGTTCAAGGCGCGCCAGTACCTGTACGACCATGTGCGCGAAAACGATGGCCGGCCGTTCTGCCTGACCGTGTCGATGACCCACCCGCACGACCCGTACACCATCCCCAGGCGCTATTGGGATCGCTACGAGGGTGTGGATATCCCCATGCCCCGCGCCGAACCCGGCCAGGCAGAACTCGACCCGCACTCGCAGCGTCTGCTGAAGGTTTACGACCTGTGGGACAAGCCGCTGCCTGTGGACAAGGTCCGTGACGCCCGCCGTGCCTACTTCGGCGCCTGCAGCTACATCGACGACAACATCGGCCTGCTGCTGCAGACCCTGGAGGAATGCAACCTGGCCGAAGACACCCTGATCGTGTTCTCCGGTGACCACGGTGACATGCTTGGCGAGCGCGGCCTCTGGTACAAGATGCACTGGTTCGAGATGTCGGCACGGGTGCCGCTGCTGGTGCACGCGCCGAAGCGCTTCGTGCCAGCCCGGGTCAGCGCCTCGGTGTCGACCTGCGACCTGCTGCCAACCCTGGTCGAGCTGGCTGGCGGCGCTGTGGATAACCACCTGCACCTGGATGGCCGCTCACTGGTCGGCCACCTGCAAGGGCAGGGCGGCCATGACGAAGTGATCGGCGAGTACATGGCCGAAGGCACCGTCGGCCCGCTGATGATGATCCGCCGCGGGCCTTACAAGTTCGTGTACAGCGAAGACGACCCGTGCCTACTCTACGACCTGAGCCGCGACCCGCACGAGCGGGAGAACCTCACCGACAGCCCGGAGCACCAGGCGCTGCTGCAGGCATTTGTCGATGAAGCACAGCAGCGCTGGGATATCCCCAGCTTGCGCCAGCAGGTACTGACCAGCCAGCGGCGCCGCCGCCTGGTGGCCGAGGCGCTGGCCATCGGCAAGCTGAAAAGCTGGGACCACCAACCGCTGGTGGACGCCAGCCAACAGTACATGCGCAACCATATCGATCTCGACGACCTCGAGCGCAAGGCACGTTATCCACAGCCCGCCCCCCTGGATTGAGAAGAGAGGCCGCCATGCACAAGTTCTCCGCCGCCGTGTTCGCCCTGGCCCTGAGCCTGGGTACCGCCACGGCCCACGCCGCCGACAGCGACGCGCAATGCAGTACCGTGAAGATGGCCGACCCCGGCTGGAGCGATATCGCTTCCACCAACGCCGTGACCCGCCTGCTTCTGGAAAGCCTGGGTTACCAGGTAAAAATCGATAGCCTGGCCGTGCCGATCATCTACGGCGGCCTCAAGGATGGCCGGGTCGATGCCTTCCTCGGCAACTGGATGCCGGCGCAGCAGGGCTTTCATGACAAGTTCATCGCCAATGGCGATGTGCAGCAACTGGCGCGCAACCTGGAAGGAACCGAATTCACCCTGGCAGTGCCCGACTATGTGTGGAATGCCGGGGTGAAGGACTTCGCCGACCTGCAGAAACACGCCGATCAGTTCGACAAGAAGCTGTACGGGATTGGCTCCGGGGCACCCGCCAACCTGTCGTTGAAGGAAATCATCGACAAGAATGAGTTCAACCTTGGCCAGTGGAAGCTGGTGGAGTCCAGCGAGCAGGCGATGCTGGCGCAGGTCGACCGTGCGGTGAAGAAACAGCAGTTCATCACCTTCCTCGGCTGGACCCCGCACCCGATGAACGTAAAGCTGAAGATGCACTACCTGAGCGGCGGGGAGCAGTGGTTTGGCAGCAAGGGCGAGGTGTATACCCTGACCCGCAAGGGTTATCCACAAGCCTGCCCGAATGCGGCCAGGCTGCTAGGTAACCTGAAGTTCACGCTGGACATGGAAAACAGCATCATGGCCGAGGTTGTGGACAAGAAGATCAGCTTCGATGATGCGGCCAAGGCCTGGGTGAAGGCACATCCCGAGTTGCTGGAAGGGTGGCTGGCCGGGGTGACTACCAAGGCCGATGGCAATGCCCTGGAGGCTGTCAAAGCCAAACTGTAACCTGACAAGCAAACCTCTATCCCTGTGGGAGCGGGTTCACCCGCGAATGCGTCGGTAGATTCACTGCAGCATTCGCGGGTAAACCCGCTCCCACAGGGGACAGTGCAATTTCAGGATTGTGGATAACCCATGCATCGCCTCACTCACCTGCTGCCCTTCCTCACCTGGCTGCCCCGCCAATCGGGCCGTAGCCTGCGCCAGGACCTGCTGGTGGGCCTGAGCGGCGCAATCCTCGCCCTGCCGCAATCCATTGCCTACGCCCTGATCGCCGGCCTGCCCGCCGAATACGGCCTGTACGCCGCCATCGTGCCAGTGCTGATCGCCTGCCTGTGGGGCTCGTCCTGGCACCTGATCTGCGGCCCGACCGCTGCCATCTCCATCGTCCTCTATGCCAGCATCAGCCCGCTGGCCGTGGCCGGTAGCGCCGACTACGTCACCCTGGTGCTGCTGCTGACCTTCCTCGGCGGCATCTTCCAGTTGCTGCTGGGGCTTTTGCGCTTCGGTGCACTGGTCAATTTCGTCTCCCATTCCGTGGTGCTCGGCTTCACCTTGGGCGCCGCTGTCGTCATTGCCCTGGGCCAGCTGCCCAACCTGCTGGGCATGGACCTGCCCAGCCAGGCCACGGCGCTGAAGACCGTGCAGGACCTGGCCAGCCATGCCGGCGAGGTCGACCTGCCTTCCTTGATTCTGGGCCTGGCCACAGTAGCGATCGGCGTGGCCTTCAAAGCCTGGCGCCCACGCTGGCCCAGCCTGTTGATAAGTCTGATTTTGGTAAGCCTGCTGGCCTGGTTGCTGCCCGGGTTCTTTGGCCATGTGCCGCGTGTGCCGGCATTCACCGGGCAGCTGCCACCCTTCAGCCCGCTGCCCTTGCTGGATGTGGAACTGATCCTGCGCCTGCTGCCCAGCGCCGTGGCGGTGGGCATGCTCGGGCTGGTCACCAGTCTGTCGATCGCCCGCTCGTTGTCGGCACGTTCGGAGCAGTTGATCGACGCAGACCAGGAAATACGCGCACAGGGCCTGTCGAACATCGTCGGTGCGTTTTTCTCCGGTTACCTGTCTTCCGGCTCCTTCACCCGCTCCGGGCTGAGCTACGACGCCGGCGCCCGCTCGCCCATGGCCGGGGTATTCTCGGCGCTGTGGGTGGCGGTGTTCGCCGTTGCCGGGGCCGGGCTGATCGCGCACCTGCCAATTCCGGCCATGGCCGGCAGCATCCTGTTGATCTGCTGGGGATTGGTGGACCACCGGGGAATTCGCGCGCTGTTCCGGGTGAGCCGCTCGGAGTTTCTGGTAATGGCACTGACGGCGGCGGCGACCTTGTTGCTGGAATTGCAGACGGCGATCTATGCCGGGGTGCTGGCGTCGCTGTTCTTCTATCTGAAGCGAACGTCACGGCCACGGGTACAGCAGAGCCGTGAAGGTGATGCGGATGTATTGCGGGTGGGCGGTTCGATCTTCTTTGGTGCGGCGCATTACCTGCAGGTGCGCTTGCAGCGCTGCCAGGGGCCGCATGTGGTGATCGATGCGCGGCAGGTGAACTTCATCGATTACTCGGGTGTGGATATGTTGCACCGCGAGGCGCGGCGGTTGCGGCGGGCGGGGGGGAGTCTGACCCTGCATCGGGCCAGGCCGCAGGTGATCGAGGAATTGCAGAAGCTGGAAGGGGTGGAGATGTGTCCGATCCGGTTTGAGGAGTGATAGCTGAGATCCTGGGGCTGCTTTGCAGCCCATCGCGACACAAGGCCGCTCCCACAGATCCAATGTGGGAGCGGCCTTGTGTCGCGAAAGGGCCGCAAAGCGGCCCCGACAATCTCAGCCCCGAGCCAGCTGCCGGCGCAACTCTGCCAAAACCGGCGCCGTATCCGGCCGCACCCCACGCCAGATAAAGAAAGCCTCAGCCGCCTGCTCAGCCAGCATCCCCAGCCCATCCAGCACCTTGGCCGCCCCCAGCTTCTCTGCCCACTGGCAAAACGGCGTAGGCTCCTTGCCATACATCATGTCGTAGCAAACCGTGCGCCCGGCCTCGACCAGGCTGTCGGCAATCGGCGGCAACTCACCGGCCAGGCTCGCCGAAGTGGCATTGATGATCACATCCACCGGCTCTTGCAACCAGGCAAACCCGCTGGCCACCACCGGCCCCAGTTCATCGAACTCACGCGCCAGCTGCTCGGCCTTTTCCACGGTACGGTTGGCAATCACCAGCGACTGCGGCTTGTGCGACAGGATCGGCTCCAGCACGCCACGCACCGCACCACCAGCACCCAGGATCAGAATGCGTTTGCCCGCCAGCTCGACCCCGGCATTCACCGTCAGGTCGCGCACCAGGCCAGCGCCATCGGTATTGTCGCCCTGCAGGGTGCCGTCGGCCAGCTTGCTGAGTGTGTTCACCGCGCCAGCGCGCCGGGCACGCGGAGTCAGGCTGTCGCACAGGCGATAGGCCTCTTCCTTGAACGGCACGGTGACGTTGCCGCCGCGGCCTTGCTTGAAGAAGCCGCGTGCGCAGTCGCTGAACTCGTCCAGTGGCGCCAGCAGCGTGGCGTACTCCAGGTCCTGCCCGGTCTGTTCGGCGAACAGGCGATGGATCAGCGGCGACTTGCTGTGGCCGATGGGGTTACCAAAAACGACGTACTGGTCCATGACGGCTCCTAGGTTATCCACAGGCTTACTGACCGAGCCAGTCGCGGTCCTGCAGGAAGTATTCGGTCAGGCGCGCTTCTTCGCTGCCGGGCGCGGCCTTCCAGTCGTAGCCCCAGCGCACCTGCGGCGGCAGCGACATGAGGATGGACTCGGTGCGGCCACCGGACTGCAGGCCGAACAGGGTGCCACGGTCATAGACCAGATTGAACTCCACATAGCGGCCACGGCGGTATTCCTGGAACTCGCGCTGCTGCGGCGTGTAGGGCGTGTCCTTGCGGCGCTGGACAATTGGCAGGTAGGCATTGATGTAGGCATCGCCGATGGCGCGGATGAAGGCGAAGCAGGTGTCGAAGTCCCACTCGTTCAGGTCATCGAAGAACAGGCCACCAATGCCGCGTGGCTCGCCACGGTGCTTGAGGTGGAAGTAGCGGTCGCACCAGGCCTTGTAGCGCGGGTACACGTCGGCGCCGAACGGCGCGCAGGCCTGCTCGGCCACGCGGTGCCAGTGGATGCAGTCTTCTTCATTGCCGTAGTACGGGGTCAGGTCGAAGCCGCCGCCGAACCACCAGACAGCCTCTTCACCTTCCTTTTCGGCGATGAAGAAACGCACGTTGGCGTGGGAGGTGGGCACATGCGGGTTGTGCGGATGGATCACCAGCGACACGCCCAGGGCCTCGAAGCCACGGCCCGCCAGCTCGGGGCGGTGGGCACTGGCCGACGGCGGCAGGCCGGCGCCGAACACATGGGAGAAGTTGACCCCGCCTTTCTCGATCACCTTGCCGTCGCCGATCACCCGCGTGCGGCCCCCGCCACCGGCTTCGCGCACCCAGGCGTCCTCGACGAAGCGGGCGCCGCCGTCTTCTGTTTCGAGGGCAGAGCAGATGCGATCTTGCAGGTCGAGCAGGTAGGCTTTCACGGCCTCGGTGCGGCTAGTCATCGGGTCACCAGGAACGGGCAGGGAAGAATTCGCCGCGTAGCATACCACCGCCAACCCACGCGCCGCAGTTGACGGCGATCATGCAAAGGCGTCCGATAGAAGGCCTTTCCCGATCCCGACGACAGGAGTGCGAGATGGCCAAGCGTATCCAGTTCAGCCAGCATGGCGGCCCGGAAGTGCTGCAGTTTGTGGAATTCGAACCAGCCCCACCCGGGCCACAGCAGGTACGTGTGCGTAACCATGCGATCGGCCTGAACTTCATCGATACCTACTTCCGCAGCGGGCTGTATGCGCCGCCGTCCCTGCCTTCGGGGCTAGGCACTGAAGCGGCTGGCGTGGTCGAGGCCGTGGGCGAGGGCGTGACCCGGTTGAAAGTGGGTGACCGCGTGGCCCATGCCGGCGGCCCGCTGGGCGCGTACAGCGAAGTGCATACGCTGCCGGAAGCCAACCTGGTCAAGTTGCCCGACAACATCAGCTTCGAGCAGGCGGCGGCGGTGATGCTCAAGGGTTTGACCGTGCAGTACCTGCTGAAGCAGACCTATGAGGTGAAGGCGGGTGACGTGATCCTGTTCCACGCAGCAGCTGGCGGCGTGGGTTCGTTGGCGTGCCAGTGGGCCAAGGCCTTGGGCGCCAAGCTGATCGGGACCGTGAGTTCTGCCGAGAAGGCCGAGCGGGCCATGGCGCTAGGGGCGTGGGCGACCATCGACTACAGCCATGAGGACGTGGTCAAGCGGGTGCTGGAGCTGACCGACGGCAAGAAATGCCCGGTGGTGTATGACGGTGTGGGTGCCGATACCTGGCTGACCTCGCTGGACTGCCTGCAGCCTCGTGGGTTGATGGTGAGCTTTGGCAATGCCTCAGGCGCGGTGAGCGGGGTGAACCTGGGAATTCTGGCGCAGAAGGGTTCGCTGTATGTGACCCGGCCGACCCTGGCGAGCTATGCCAACAATGCCGAGAATACCCAGGCCATGGCCGATGACCTGTTTGCGATGATTGGTAGTGGGAAACTGGTAGTGGATATCCAGCAGCGGTATCCGCTGAGTGAGGCGGCCAAGGCACAGAGCGAGTTGTCGGCACGGCGTACGGTGGGGTCGACGGTTCTCTTACCTTGAGAGAAGTAGATCAAGCCTATACATAGAATAAGAATTTTGGCAGTGGTATTGCTGCGTTAGATCGTTAAAACAGGCGAGCGCAGCAATACCATTGCCATAATTCTTTGACAAGAAAACTTCATATCGATAATCAGGCGAAAGCAAATTTCAGATAATTGCCTTCAGACCTCTTTTACACCCAGGGCGCACTTATAAGTACTTCTCTCCCCAATCATTACAGTCTTACCAGAAACTACGTAATTTTTTCCAGAAACATGTAAGTTAGAGTCTTTCTCTAGATGCTTGAACAGGAATTCCGCATCATTGACCGGAAGCGGCGTTCCTGGTACTCCACCACTCAACACCAGCACACTATATTCATAATTCATTTCAAAACACCTCAGTTGTAAGTGCAGGTCAACGGTGCCTAATAAAACAAGACAAAACAACTGGTATTTCTAATAGTTTTGTATTTTCAAGTATTGTGTTAGCGCAGAGTCAATACAGTTGGCCGAAAACAGCTAGGGAGTCGGCGCGCGGTGCGTGAGTCGAGCAAATTGGCGCATAGGGGTGAACTCGTACAATGATTTTTCCATCGCCGGATCGGTCAGCGAAAACCAGTTCAAAGGATGTCTCCGGTCGTACACCGCGGTGAATGGTACGCGCAGGACTGTGGGGTCGACTGTACTGATCCCCTGAGCCTACTCCCACAGGTTTCCTATGAACTGGGGTCAACCACTATAACTGTGGGAGCGGGTTTACCCGCGAAGAAGACAACGCGGTTGATGGCACCGGCTTCGCCGGTGTTCGCGGGTAAACCCGCTCCCACAGGGATTTGCGTCGGCCTTGAGGGCAGCGCTATGCCTGTGAGGGTCGGCTTGTCGGTGGTAGGGCCGACTCGATGCCATCGAGTATCGCCTCCACCACACCCTCTGCCATTTCAATCGCATGCAGGTTCGACCAGAACATGCCACGGCCTTCTTCACGCATGTAGTCCAGGGCTTTGTAGCCGGTCTAGTAGGCGCTGCGCAGGTACAGGGCCACGTGGACCAGAGCGTCTTCGGCGGAAATGTTCGGGTTTACGGTGAACAGCGGTTCATGGCCGCGCCCATTCGTTACCACGCGAATAGGTGGCAGCTGTACGCGGGGTGGTGACGCGGCTCGTAGGATATTTCCCAATCCTCAAACCGGACAGCCATTCCGGACAAAATCAGAAAAATCTGGGGGGCTTGGCCCTGACCTGTGGGAGCGGGCATGCCCGCGAACACGGGCGCAGCCCGTGCCAGGCACCGCGTTGGATTCTTCGCGGGCTCGCCCGCTCCCACAGGAGGTCGCGACCAGGCCAGTGGATATGTATCAGCCTGGCCGAACGACTTCGCCAGTGGCCAGGTTGCGAATCACACTCGGGTTCTTCCTTCCACCCAACGCCCCGCCCAGCACCAGATCCAGCTGCCCATGGAAGTACTGCTCCACCCGCAACCGGGTCTTCGCCGCCGGGCGCCCGCCCGGGTTGCATGAAGTGGAAATCAACGGCCCCACCAGCGCGCACAGCTCACGCACCACCGGATGGTCGCTGACCCGCAACGCCACGGTGTCATGCTCCCCGGTCACCCACTCGGGCAACAGGTCCTGGTGCGGCACCAGCCAGGTATTCGGCCCCGGCCAGGTGCTGCCCATGCGATCAATCCAGTCCTCGGGGAAATCCTCGAACAAAAAGTCGAACTGGCGGATGTTGTCGGCGACCAGGATCAGGCCTTTATCCACAGGCCGGGACTTCAGCGCCAGCAGGCGATACACCGCGTCCTCGTTCCACGGGTCGCAGCCCAGGCCCCAGACCGCTTCCGTCGGGTAGGCAATCACTGCGCCCGCCCGGATCTCACGTGCGGCTTGTTGCACACGAAAACTGCTCACCATTTCTGTTACTCCGCCTAAATACCTTGCTGGTGAGCAGTGTACTTAGCCCGCGCGGGCAAACCAACGCCCGGCTTCATTGCTGACCCGGCCTTCCAGTTCAAGCTCGGTCAGCTGTGCCAGCACATCGGCCAACGGCTGCTCGCTGCAGTGGGCCAGGCTTTCGCTGGTCTGCGGCGCGGCATGCAGCAGGGCAAGCAGGGGATGGTCGAATTTGTCCACAACCGCAGGCGGCAGGTTCTGCCAGCCCTGCAGGCTTTCCAGGATCTGTTCCACGCTCTCCACCAGCAGCGCACCGTCACGAATCAACTGGTGGCAGCCCTTGGCCCCGGGGTGGTGAATGGAGCCCGGTATGGCATACACCTCACGGCCTTGCTCGGCGGCCAGGCGTGCGGTGATCAGCGAACCACTGGCCAGGCTGGCCTCGACCACCAGCACGCCCAGCGACAGGCCACTGATGATGCGATTGCGCCGCGGGAAGTTGCCGGGCAGTGGCCCGGCATCCAGCGGGTACTCGGAAACCAGCGCGCCGCCATTGTCGATCATCGCTTGCGCAAGCGACTTGTGGCGCTGTGGATAAAGTTTTTGCAACCCCGTGCCGAGCACGCCAATCGTGCCGCCACCCGCCTGCAGTGCGGCCCGATGAGCGGCACCGTCGATGCCCACGGCCAAGCCGCTGGTAATGGTGAAACCGGCCTGCGCCAGGTAACGGGAAAATGCCGCAGCGGTGTCGAGCGCCGGGGGTGAAGCACGTCTGCTGCCCACAATTGCCAGCTGTGGGCGCTCGAGCAAGGCCGGCTCGCCAGCGATGAAAAGCAGCGGTGGGGCATCGTCGATTTCCGCCAATAGTGGCGGGTAGCCAGGGTCGTCCCACATCAGTAAATGCTGGCCCGGGCGCTCTAGCCAGGCCATTGCGGCCAGTGCACCTTCACGTACTTCGGCACTGCGGCGGGCATCGATGGTGGCCTGTGGTATGCCCAATGCGCGCCAGGCGCCGGCCGGTGCGCACAGTGCCGACGAAGCACTGCCAAAGGCTTCCAGCAAGGTGTTAAAGCGACGCAATCCTGTTTCCGGCAGCCGGTGCAGGCGCAATCGCGCCTCCAGTTCGGCAGGCGGAAGAGGCGACAAATGGTAGCTCTGCATATGGATCATCCTTGATCGAAATAGGGCCATCGACGTGGCACAAGCTGTGGATAACTTTGTTGATAACGCTTTGACAACCTGTCCATCGAATGGGCTATAAGCAGCCCTTGGAAACCCTAGCCGAGCTTTGCCAGGTGCTGAAATCCCCGTTTCCCTTTATTATGTGTGCTCAGTTTTCAACCGAACGCACAGTGACTGCCTGACCTTATGGCCATCTTGAACATTCTCGAATTCCCGGACCCGCGCCTGCGCACCATCGCCAAACCGGTGACGGAGTTCGACGACGCCCTGCGTCAGCTGATCGACGACATGTTTGAAACCATGTACGAAGCCCCTGGCATCGGCCTGGCTGCCACCCAGGTCAACGTGCACAAGCAGGTCGTGGTCATGGACCTCAGTGAAGACCGCAGCGAGCCGCGCGTCTTCATCAACCCCACGGTCGAAGAGCTGACCCACGACATGGGCCAGTACCAGGAAGGCTGCCTGTCGGTACCTGGCTTCTACGAGAACGTCGACCGCCCGCTGCGTGTGCGGGTCAAGGCCCAGGACCGCGACGGCAAGCCGTACGAGCTGGAATGCGAAGGCCTGCTGGCGGTGTGCGTGCAGCACGAATTCGATCACCTCAACGGCAAGCTGTTCGTCGACTACCTGTCGCAACTCAAGCGCGACCGGATCAAGAAGAAGCTGGAAAAGCAGCACCGCCAGCAAGCCTGATCCCCACCTTCCAGAAGGCTTGCTCCGGCAAGCCTTTTTCTTTTTTGAAGCGAGAACTCCATGCGCATCGTCTTTGCAGGCACTCCAGAGTTTGCCGCCGAACACCTCAAGGCCTTGCTCGACAGCCCCTACGAGATCGTGGCCGTCTACACCCAGCCCGACCGCCCAGCCGGCCGCGGCCAAAAGCTGATGCCGAGCCCGGTCAAGCAACTGGCTGTGGCCCATGACATCCCGGTGTTCCAGCCGCCGACCCTGCGCAACGCCGAAGCCCAGGCCGAACTGGCCGCGCTGCAGCCGGACCTGATGGTGGTGGTCGCCTATGGCCTGATCCTGCCGCAAGTGGTGCTGGATATCCCGCGCCTGGGCTGCATCAACAGCCACGCCTCGCTGCTGCCACGCTGGCGCGGTGCCGCACCGATCCAGCGCGCCGTGGAAGCCGGCGACGCCGAGAGCGGTGTGACCGTGATGCGCATGGAAGCAGGCCTGGACACCGGCCCGATGCTGCTCAAGGTAGCCACCCCGATCAGCGCCGAAGACACCGGCGGCAGCCTGCACGACCGCCTCGCACAAATGGGCCCGCCGGCTGTAGTCCAGGCCATCGCCGGCCTGGCCGACGGTTCGCTGCACGGTGAAGTGCAGGACGATACCCTGGCCACCTATGCGCACAAGCTGAACAAGGACGAGGCGCGTATCGACTGGAGCCGCCCGGCCGTCGAACTGGAGCGCTTGATCCGTGCCTTCAACCCGTGGCCGGTGTGCCACAGCACCCTCGATGGCGAAAGCGTGAAAGTGCTGGCCGCCAACTTGTCCACAGCGGCAGGGGCCCCTGGCGAGATCCTCTCCGCCAGCAAGGACGGCCTGGTGGTCGCCTGCGGTGACCAGGCGCTGAGCCTGACCCGCCTGCAACTGCCTGGCGGCAAGGCGCTGAACTTCAGTGACCTGTTCAACAGCCGCCGCGAGAAATTCGCCAGCGGCAAGGTGCTGGGCCAATGAACCCTCGCCTCGCCGCCGCCCGTGCCCTTGCCGCTGTGCTCAGCGGCAAGGCCTCGCTGAACAGCTCGCTGCCGGCGCAACTGGACAAGGTCGATGAACGCGACCGCGGCCTGACCCAGGACCTGGCGTTCGGCACCGCGCGCTGGCAACCCCGCCTCGACCTGCTGGCCGCGCAACTGCTGCAGAAGCCGTTCAAGGCCGCCGATGCCGATGTGCAGGCGCTGCTGCTGGTCGGCCTGTACCAGCTGTTCTACAGCCGTATCCCGGCCCACGCCGCCATCGGCGAGACCGTTGGCTGCGCCGACAAGCTGAAGAAACCATGGGCCAAGGGCCTGCTCAATGCCGTGCTGCGTCGCGCCCAACGCGAGGGCGAAGAGTTGCTGGCCGGCATGGAGCGCGACCCGGTGGTACGCACTGCCCACCCGCGCTGGCTACAGAAGTCGCTCAAAGCCTTCTGGCCGGAGCAATGGGAGGCCATCTGCGCCGCCAACAATGCCCACCCGCCGATGATCCTGCGGGTCAACCGCCGCCACCACAGTCGCGACGCCTACCTGGCACTGCTGACCGAAGCGGGCGTTGGCGCCAGCGCCTGCCAGTACAGCCGTGACGGCATCGTGCTGGCCGAAGCCTGCGACGTGCGCGGCCTGCCAGGCTTTGCCGAAGGCTGGGTGAGCGTGCAGGACGAAGCCGCGCAGCTGTCCGCCGACCTGCTGGAACTGGCCCCCGGCCAGCGCGTGCTCGACGCCTGCTGTGCACCGGGCGGCAAGACCTGCCACCTGCTGGAAGCCGAAGCCGGCCTGGCCCACGTGGTGGCCATCGACCTCGAAGCCAAGCGCCTGACCCGTGTGCGCGAGAACCTCGACCGCCTGCGGCTGGACGCCGAGCTGATTGCCTGCGATGCCCGTGACACCGCCAGCTGGTGGGACGGCAAGCCGTTCCAGCGCATCCTCCTCGACGCACCATGCTCGGCCACTGGCGTGATCCGCCGCCACCCGGACATCAAGCTGACCCGTCAGGCCGACGACATCCCGGCCCTGGCCACGCTGCAAGGCGAGCTGCTCGATGCCCTGTGGCCGACCCTGGAAGTGGGCGGCATGCTGCTGTATGCCACCTGCTCCAGCCTGCCGACCGAGAACACCGAAGTGATCGACGCTTTCCTCGCCCGCACCCCGGGCGCCCGTGAGCTGGACCTGGCCACCGAAGCCGGCCTGCGCCAGCCCCACGGCCGCCAGTTGCTGGCCCAGGAGGGCGGCCACGACGGTTTCTACTATGCCAAGCTGATCAAGATCGCCGCCTCGCGCGGATAAGAACAAAAGGTAGGGAGTAGCGGATGAAGATCATCATCCTCGGCGCAGGCCAGGTAGGCGGTACGCTGGCTGAGCACCTGGCCAGCGAAGCCAACGACATCACCGTGGTCGACACTGATGGCGACCGCCTGCGCGACCTGGGCGACCGCCTGGACATTCGCACCGTGCAAGGCCGCGGCTCGCTGCCTACGGTGCTGCGCCAGGCCGGTGCCGACGACGCCGACATGCTGGTGGCAGTAACCAACAGTGACGAGACCAACATGGTCGCCTGCCAGGTGGCCTATTCGCTGTTCCACACCCCGACCAAGATCGCCCGGGTGCGCGAGTCGGCCTACCTGACCCGCGAAGAGCTGTTCGACAACGACCATATCCCGGTCGATGTGCTGATCAGCCCCGAGCAGGTGGTGACCAACTACATCAAGCGCCTGATCGAGCACCCGGGCTCGCTGCAGGTGATCGACTTCGCCGAAGGCAAGGCCCAGCTGGTGGCAGTGAAGGCGTACTACGGTGGCCCGCTGGTGGGCCAGCAACTTCGCCAGATCCGCGCGCACATGCCCAACGTCGACACCCGCGTGGCGGCCATCTTCCGCCGCGACCGTCCCATCACCCCGCGGGGCGACACGGTGATCGAAGCCGACGACGAAGTGTTCTTCATCGCCGCGAAGAAGGACATCCGCGCGGTGATGGGCGAGCTGCGCCGTATCGACGAAACCAACAAGCGTGTGGTCATCGCCGGTGGCGGGCAGATCGGCGAACGCCTGGCCGAGGCCATCGAAAGCCGTTACCAGGTGAAGATCATCGAGATGAGCCCGGCCCGTTGCCGACACCTCTCCGACACCCTGGAAAGCACCGTGGTGCTGCAGGGCAGCGCCTCGGACAAGGACCTGATGCTCGAGGAGAACATCGCCGACGCCGACATCTTCCTGGCCCTGACCAACGACGACGAAGCCAACATCATGTCGTCGCTGCTGGCCAAGCGCCTGGGTGCGCGCAAGGTGATGACCATCATCAACAACCCGGCCTATGTCGACCTGGTGCAGGGTGGTGACATCGACATCGCCATCAGCCCGCAGCTGGCGACCATCGGCACCCTGCTGGCGCACGTACGCCGTGGCGACATCGTCAGCGTGCACTCGCTGCGCCGCGGCGCGGCCGAGGCTATCGAAGCGGTGGCGCACGGCGATTCGAAATCGAGCAAGGTGGTCGGCAAGGCGATCGAAGACATCGCCCTGCCGCCAGGCACTACCATCGGCGCGATCATCCGTGATGAAGAGGTGATGATCGCCCACGATGACACCATGATCGAGTCGGGCGACCATGTGATCCTGTTCGTTGTGGATAAAAAGCATATTCGGGATGTGGAGAAGCTGTTCCACGTCGGCTTGAGTTTCTTCTAGGAGCACAGGGCATGCGCGAATCGCTGGAGAAAATGCTGGCCAAGGGTGTGGATAACCCGTTGCTGAGGTTCGGGCTGGGCAAGGCCTGGCTGGATGAAGGCAATGGCGCTGAAGCGGCGGTACACCTGGCGCGCTGCGTGGAACAGGACCCGAAGTACTCGGCGGCGTGGAAGCTGCTGGGCAAGGCGCATCAGCTGCAGGGTGACCTGGCGGCGGCGCGCAAGGCCTGGGAGGAGGGGATCGTCGCGGCGCAGGCCCATGGCGACAAGCAGGCCGAGAAAGAGATGACCGTGTTCCTGAAGAAACTCAACAAGACATCAGGTTGACGCGATCCCTGTGGGAGCGGGTTCACCCGCGAATGCGATGCTGGATTCACCGACGCATTCGCGGGTAAACCCGCTCCCACAGGGGGACAGTGAAACAATCAATACCAGCGTGGCTCGCCGGCCGGGCGCTTCTTGAAGCGCTTCATGCTCCACATGTACTGGCTGGGGTACTCGCGCACATAGCGCTCGACCACCTTGCTCATTGCCGCCGCCGACACCGTCACGTCGGTGCTGTACATCTCTTCCGGCGCCGCCTCCAGGAACACCTTGAAGCCCGAACCATCCGGCAGCCGCAGGGCATGCAGGAACACCCCCACCGCCTTGCCCCCGGCCAGCATGTTCGGCACGAACTTGCTGGTCAGCGCCTGGGTGCCCAGGAACGGTACGAACACCCCCGCCGACTCCGCCGGCTCCGGGTCGGCAGGAATACCCACCTGGCCACCACGGCGCACTTCCTTGATCACGCTGAGGATGCCTTCCTTGGTCGAAGGCGCCACGCGGTTGCCCATCTGCACGCGCTGCTCGCGCAGCAGGTCATCCACCGCCTTCAGCTTCGGCGGGCGGTAGAAGATGATCGGTTTGCACTGGTTGCAGTAGAAGTGGTTCAGCACCTCCCAGTTGCCCAGGTGGCTGGTGATACCGACCACACCCTTGCCCGAAGCCAGGGCCTGCTCCAGCACTTCCAGGCCGTGCACTTCCTTGACCAGCTCCAGCGAGCGCTGCGGCGGCCAGATCCAGGCACAGGCACTTTCGACGAAGGATTTACCGATATCCTTCAACGCGCGACCCACCAGTTGCTCGCGTTCGACCGGGTCCATCTCCGGGAAGCATTTGGCCAGGTTGATACGCACGACATTGCGCGAGCCGTTGGGGATCTTCCACATCAGCCAGCCGATACCGGCGCCAACGCGCTGCACAGCGCCCCAGGGCAGCTTGGCAAACAGACGCAGCACCCCGACCATCAGGGCGCCCTTGAACTTTTCCACAGGCGAATTCCTTATTTCAGCAAGGCGCGCATTGTAACCCCTCAACGCAACAAGGCGGCGTAGCGATCGCAATCGGTGGTGTGGTCCATGACCATGCCGGTGGCCTGCATGAAGGCATAGCAGATGGTCGGGCCAACGAAGGTGAAGCCGGCTTTCTGCAGGGCTTTGCTCATTACCTTGGCTTCATCGGTAACCGCTGGTACCTCGCTGCGCCCCGTGAAGTGGTTGATCTTCGGCGCCCCACCAACAAACGACCACAGCCATTCGGCGGGGTTATCCACAGCCAGCCAGGCCTGCGCGTTACGCCTGGCAGCCTTGAGCTTGAGGCGGTTGCGGATGATACCGGCATCCTGCATCAGCTCCTCGATGCGTTCGTCGCTCATGACGGCGAGTTTCACCGGATCGAAGCCGTGCATCACCTCGCGATAACGCTCGCGTTTGCGCAATACGGTGATCCACGACAGCCCCGCCTGGAACCCTTCGAGCAAAAGCATCTCGAACAGCAACGCCGGGTCACGCTGTGGCGTTCCCCATTCCTGGTCATGGTAGGCCTGGTACAACGGATCGTCGGTACACCAAAAGCAGCGTGGCATAAGGCTCCAATGAGTAGAGGGCGAGGCGAATCAGGTTATACTCCCGCTCTTTACATCCGCATCCCCAGATACAGGTGAATTTCGTGAGCCAGCCTACGCCAGCCGTGCGTACCTTCCAAGACCTGATCCTCGCCCTGCAGAACTACTGGGCCGAGCAAGGTTGTGTGGTGCTTCA
This sequence comes from Pseudomonas sp. 43(2021), assembly GCF_017490805.1. Taxonomy (NCBI): domain Bacteria; kingdom Pseudomonadati; phylum Pseudomonadota; class Gammaproteobacteria; order Pseudomonadales; family Pseudomonadaceae; genus Pseudomonas; species Pseudomonas sp. 43(2021). Next base: position 133,444 of record NZ_JAFGYJ010000007.1, on the reverse strand, counting down.
GCCCTACGATATGGAAGTAGGCGCCGGCACTTTCCACACCGCTACATTCCTGCGCGCCGTGGGTCCAGAAACCTGGAACGCCGCCTATGTGCAGCCTAGCCGTCGCCCTGCCGACGGGCGGTATGGCGAAAACCCCAACCGCCTGCAGCACTACTACCAGTTCCAGGTGGTACTCAAGCCCAACCCGGCCAACTTCCAGGAGCTGTACCTCGGCTCGCTGAAAGCCATCGGCCTGGACCCGCTGGTCCACGACATTCGCTTCGTCGAAGACAACTGGGAATCGCCGACCCTCGGCGCCTGGGGCCTGGGTTGGGAAATCTGGCTCAACGGCATGGAAGTCACCCAGTTCACCTACTTCCAGCAGGTAGGCGGCATCGAGTGCTACCCGGTCACCGGTGAAATCACCTACGGCCTCGAGCGCCTGGCCATGTACATCCAGGGCGTCGACTCGGTGTACGACCTGGTGTGGGCCGACGGCCCGTTCGGCAAGGTCACCTACGGTGACGTGTTCCACCAGAACGAAGTGGAGCAGTCGACCTACAACTTCGAACACGCCAACGTCGAGAAGCTGTTCGAACTGTTCGACTTCTACGAAAGCGAAGCCAACCGCCTGATCAAGCTTGAGCTGCCGCTGCCGACTTATGAAATGGTCCTGAAGGCCTCGCACACCTTCAACCTGCTGGACGCCCGCCGCGCCATCTCGGTAACCGAGCGCCAGCGCTACATCCTGCGTGTACGTACCCTGGCCCGGGACGTGGCGCAAAGCTATCTGCAAGCCCGTGCACGCCTGGGCTTCCCGATGGCTACCCCTGAACTGCGTGACGAAGTGTTGGCTAAGCTGGAGGCTGCACAATGAGTGCTCAAGATTTCCTGGTAGAACTGGGCACCGAAGAGCTGCCGCCGAAGGCCCTCGCCAGCCTCGGCGAAGCTTTCCTGGCCGGTATCGAGAAAGGCCTGCAGGCCGCTGGCCTGAACTACACCGGCAAGCAGGTATACGCCGCGCCGCGTCGCCTGGCCGTGCTGATCCGCCAGCTGGACGTGCAGCAGCCTGACCGCAGCATCAACATCGACGGCCCGCCCCTGCAGGCTGCTTTCAAAGACGGCGAGCCGACCCAGGCTGCCTTGGGCTTTGCCAAGAAATGCGGTGTGGAGCTGTCGGAAATCGACCAGAGCGGCCCCAAGCTGCGCTTCTCCCAGCACATCCCGGGCAAGGCCACCGCTGGCCTGCTGCCGACCATCGTCGAAGATTCGCTCAACGACCTGCCGATCCCCAAGCGCATGCGCTGGGCGGCCAGCCGTGAAGAGTTCGTGCGCCCGACCCAATGGCTGGTGATGCTGCTGGGCGACCAGGTGGTCGACTGCACCATCCTGTCGCAGAAGGCCGGCCGTGAATCCCGTGGCCATCGCTTCCACCACCCGGAAAACGTGGTCATCACCACCCCGGCCAACTACGTCGAAGACCTGCGCAAAGCGTACGTGCTGGCCGACTTCGCCGAGCGCCGCGAGCTGATCAGCAAGCGTACCGCCGAGCTGGCCATGCAGCAGGAAGGCACAGCCATCGTGCCACCGGCGCTGCTGGACGAAGTGACCGCTCTGGTGGAGTGGCCAGTGCCGCTGGTGTGCTCGTTCGAGGAGCGTTTCCTCGAAGTGCCGCAGGAAGCCCTGATCACCACCATGCAGGACAACCAGAAGTACTTCTGCCTGCTGGACAGCGAAGGCAAGCTGCTGCCGCGCTTCATCACCGTGGCCAACGTCGAAAGCCGTGACCCGAAGCAGATCGTGCAAGGCAACGAGAAGGTCGTGCGCCCACGCCTGACCGATGCCGAGTTCTTCTTCAAGCAGGACAAGAAGCAGCCGCTGGAAACCTTCAACGAGCGCCTGAAGAACGTGGTGTTCCAGGCTCAGCTGGGCACCGTGTACGACAAGGCCGAGCGCGTTTCCCGGCTGGCCGCCTTCATCGCCCCGCTGATTGGCGGCGACGCCCAGCGCGCCGGCCGTGCCGGCCTGCTGTCGAAGTGCGACCTGGCCACCGAGATGGTCGGCGAATTCCCTGAGATGCAGGGGGTTGCCGGTTACTACTACGCGCTCAACGACGGTGAGCCGGAAGACGTGGCCCTGGCCCTGAACGAGCAGTACATGCCGCGCGGTGCTGGCGCCGAGCTGCCGCAGACCCTCACCGGTGCTGCCGTGGCCATCGCCGACAAGCTCGACACCCTGGTCGGCATCTTCGGCATCGGCATGCTGCCGACCGGCAGCAAGGACCCGTACGCCCTGCGCCGTGCTGCCCTGGGCGTGCTGCGTATCCTGATCGAGAAGCAGCTGGACCTGGACCTGACCGGCGCGGTCGAGTTCGCAGTCAAGCAGTTCGGCGCCAAGGTCAAGGCCGCCGGCCTGGCCGAGCAGGTACTGGAGTTCATTTTCGACCGCCTGCGTGCACGCTACGAAGACGAAGGCATCGACGTGGCCACCTACCTGTCGGTACGTGCCCTGCAGCCAGGTTCTGCCCTGGACTTCGACCAGCGTGTGCAGGCTGTACAAGCCTTCCGCAAGCTGCCGGAAGCCGAGGCCCTGGCGGCGGTGAACAAGCGCGTGTCGAACCTGCTGAGCAAGGCCGAAGGCGCCATCGCCGATCACGTCGAGCCGAAGTACTTCGACAATGCCAACGAGTTCTCCCTGTACTCGGCCATCCAGCAGGCCGACCAGGCCGTGCAACCGATGGCAGCTGCACGCCAGTACAGCGAATCGCTGGCCCGCCTGGCGGCCCTGCGTGACCCGGTCGACGCCTTCTTCGAGGCAGTGATGGTCAACGCCGAGGACGCCAAGGTACGCGCCAACCGTTATGCCCTGCTCAGCCGCCTGCGCGGCCTGTTCCTGGGCGTGGCCGACATTTCGCTGCTGGGGTAAGCCTTGAAACTGCTGATTCTCGACCGTGACGGAGTCATCAACCACGACTCCGACGCCTACATCAAGACGCTGGACGAGTGGGTGCCGATCCCTGGCTCGGTCGAAGCGATCGCGCAGTTGAGCAAGGCGGGCTGGACGGTGGCCGTTGCCACCAACCAGTCCGGCATTGCCCGTGGCTACTATGCGCTGGCAACCCTCGAGGCCATGCACGCGCGCCTGCGCGCGCTGGTGGCCGAGCAGGGTGGCGAGGTGGGCCACATCGTGTATTGCCCGCACGGGCCGGACGAAGGCTGCGATTGCCGCAAGCCCAAGCCTGGCATGCTGCGGGCGATCGCCGAGCATTACCAGGTCGGCCTGGAAGGCGTCTGGTTCGTTGGCGACAGCAAAGGTGACCTGGAGGCCGCCCTGGCCGTCGGTGCACAACCCGTGCTGGTGAAAACCGGCAAGGGCGAGCGGACCCTGGAAAAAGGCGTCCCGGAAACTACACTGATTTTCGACGATCTGGCAGCTATCGCCAGAGAACTAATTTAAACAGTGCGCCTTCGGGCGCATTTTTCTCAGGCGGGCATGCCCCGCAATGGTACAAGCCACTATGTCGATCCTGCAGGCGATCAGAATCTTTCTTTTTTACCTGCTGCTGGGCACCAGTTCGCTGCTGTGGTGCTCGCTGAGCTTCTTCGTCGCGCCGTTCCTGTCGTTCCCCAAGCGCTACAAGTTCATCAACGTGTACTGGTGCCGTTGCGCGTTGTTCCTGGTGCGCACCATCCTGGGTATCGACTACAAGGTCACTGGCGCCGAGAACGTGCCTGATGAGCCTTGCGTGATCCTGTCCAACCACCAGAGCACCTGGGAAACCTTCTTCCTTTCCCAGTACTTTTCGCCGCTGAGCCAGGTGCTCAAGCGCGAGTTGCTGTACGTGCCGTTCTTCGGTTGGGCCATGGCCATGCTGCGGCCGATCGCGATCAACCGTGACAACCCCAAGGAAGCCCTGCGCCAGGTAGCCAGCAAGGGTGATGAGTTGCTCAAGCAGAAGATCTGGGTGCTGATCTTCCCGGAAGGGACCCGTGTGCCGTTCGGCACCATGGGCAAGTTCTCCCGTGGCGGTACCGCGCTGGCGGTGAATGCCGGGCTGCCAGTGCTGCCGATTGCCCACAACGCCGGCAAGTTCTGGCCGAAAACCGGTTGGGGCAAGCGCGCTGGCACCATCGAGGTGGTGATTGGCAAGCCGATGTACGCCAACGGCACCGGGCCACGGGCCATTGCCGAGCTCAACGACCGCGCCGCGGCGTGGAACGAAGCGACCCAGCGGGCCATGGGTTCGCTGCCGCCAGCAGAGGAAAAACCCCAGGAGCAGATGGCCTGACCATCTGTGGATAACTTGTGAACTGTTTTTGGATTAAATGCCTGAAGTGATAGCTAAGTGTTTGAATTAGCTGTTTATTTCTGTGTATGACATTTTTCTGAAAATCGTGCATAAGTTTTTTTGGGGCATAAGAAAACCGGCTTTTACAGCCGGTTTTTTTATGGGCTCGGTAGCAGGATTGCACCCTCTGTGGGAGAAGACTGTGGGAGCGGCCTTGCGTCGCGAAAGGGCCGCAAGGCGGCCCCGGCAATTCATGCATCACAGCTGAAATCCTGGGGCCGCTGGGCAGCCCAATCGCGACACAAGGCCGCTCCCACAACAAGCGCTTCAGCGCCTGAGCATTTGGTGCAGGCCTTGAGCTGCGTCAGATCTTGTCGATATCCACATCCTTGGTTTCTTTCAGGCAGAAGATCCCCACCACCAGGCTGACCCCGGTCACCAGCACCGGGTACCACAGCCCGTAGAAGATATCCCCCGTATACACCACCAGCGCGAACGACACCGTTGGCAGGAAGCCACCGAACCAGCCGTTGCCAATGTGGTAGGGCAGCGACATCGAGGTGTAGCGGATACGGGTCGGGAACAGCTCGACCATTACCGCCGCCAGCGGCCCATAGGTCATCGTCGCGATCAGGATCATCGCCACGATCAGCACCACCACCATCACCTGGTTGACCTGAGCAGGGTCGGCCTTGGCCGGGTAGCCGGCCTGTTCCACCGCTGCACGCATGGCCGCTTCGTCGAAGCCGTTGATGGTCTTGTCACCGATGTTCACCACCACATCGCTACCGGCCACATCCACCGAGCTATAGGGCAGGCCCTGCTTGACCAGGAAAGTCTTGACCTTGTCGCACGGGCTGTCGAAACGCGCCTTGCCCACCGGGTCGAACTGGAAGGTACAGCCTTGTGGGTCGGCAGTGACCACGATCGGCGCCTGGCGGCTGGCCGCGTCGATCTGTGGGTTGGCGTAGTGGCTCAGCGCCTTGAACAGCGGGAAGTACAGCAACGTGGCCAGCAGCAGGCCGAGCATCAGGATCGGCTTGCGGCCAATACGGTCGGACAACCAGCCGAAGAACACAAAGAACGGCGCACCAATGACCACGCTGATGATCAGCAAGGTATTGGCCTGTGCCGGGTCCATCTTCAGCATCTGGGTCATGAAGAACAGCACGTAGAACTGCGCCGTGTAGAAGGTCACGGCTTGCCCGGCGTTAATGCTGAACAAGGCGGTAAGCACCACTTTCAGGTTCGGCCAGGAGGTGAACGACTCACGGATCGGCGACTTGCTGACCTTGCCTTGGGCCTTCATTTTCACGAAGGCCGGCGACTCGTGCATGCTCATGCGGATCCAGGTGGAAATCGCCAGCAGCACGATCGACAGCAGGAACGGCAGGCGCCAGCCCCAGGTTTCGAACTGGTCACCACTGATATAGCGGCTGCCCAGCACCACTACCAGAGACAGCAGCAGGCCGAGGGTGGCGGTGGACTGAATGAAGCCCGTGTGGAAGCCGCGCTTGCCGGGCGGCGCATGCTCTGCCACATAGGTGGCCGCACCGCCGTACTCACCGCCCAGCGCCAGCCCCTGCAGCATGCGCAGGACCACCAGAATGATCGGTGCTGCGATGCCAATGCTGGCGTAGGTGGGCAACAGCCCCACCGCGAAGGTGGACAGGCCCATCAGCACGATGGTGACCAGGAAGGTGTACTTGCGCCCGATCATGTCGCCCAGGCGGCCGAACACCAGCGCGCCGAACGGCCGCACCAGAAAGCCGGCGGCAAAGGCCATGAGGGCGAAGATGAAGGCGGTGGTATCGTTCACGCCAGCGAAGAACTGCTTGCTGATGACCGCTGCCAACGCACCATAGAGAAAAAAGTCATACCACTCGAAAACTGTCCCGAGGGATGACGCGAAAATGATCTTGCGTTCTTCACGGCCGCTGGCGCTGCTGGCCGCCGCACCCTGCTCTTGGATGTAATCCGACATCGTTGCTGTCCTCGGCCCGCAGGCCACAGTGATTATTCTTGTTGTTCCACTGTCGGCAGCTTCTGACCGCTAGCTGCCGGTACTGCACGCACCCCGGGGTCAGGGCGTCGGTATCGCGTCTTCGTTCAGATAGGTCTGGGTAGCAGCTCCTTTGAGAATCAGTTGCGCCGCTTTCTCGGCGATCATCAGGGTGGGTGAACAGGTATTGCCGGAGGTGATCTGCGGCATGATCGAGGCGTCAGCCACGCGCAGGCCGGGGATGCCGTGCACGCGCAACTGGTTATCCACAACGTCCAGTTCGCCATTGCCCATGCGACAGGTGCCGACCGGGTGAAAGATGGTGGTGCCGATCTTGCCGGCGGCTTCGAACAGCTCTTCCTCGGTTTGCAGGGCTGGGCCCGGCAGGTATTCCCTTGGGTCGAACGCAGCGAGGGCAGGGGCCTGGACGATGCGCCGGGTAAGGCGAATGGCATCGGCGGCGACGCGCAGGTCCTGGGGGTCGCTGAGGTAGTTGGGGTCGATCAGCGGCGTGCTGTTCATGTCGCTGCTGCGGATATCGATACGCCCGCGGCTGGCCGGGCGCAGGTTGCACACCGAAGCAGTAAAGGCCGGGAACCTGTGCAGTGGCTCGCCGAAGCGTTCAAGTGACAGCGGCTGCACGTGGTACTGCAGGTTGGCGGTGGCCTGCTCCGGGCTGGAACGCACGAACGCGCCCAGTTGGCTCGGCGCCATGGCCAGCGGGCCACTGCGGTCATAGAGGTAGCGCAGGCCCATGCCCATCTTGCCCCACAGGCTGTTGGCCATCTGGTTCAAGGTGCGGGTATTGCGGATCTGGTAGATCAGGCGCAGTTGCAGGTGATCCTGCAGGTTGCCGCCAACGCCTGGCATGTCGTGACGCACGCCAATGCCCAGGCTTTCCAGCAACTGGCGCGGGCCGATGCCGGAGCGCTGCAGGATACCGGGTGAGCCCACCGCACCCGCACAGAGGATGATCTCGCGACGCGCCGCAAACTCGTGCCAGGCACCTTGCCAGAACGCCTTCACCGCCCGTGCTCGGGTGTTGTTGAGCAGCACCTGGTCAACCTGGACGCTGGTCAGCACAGTGAGGTTGGGGCGGTCCTTGATCGGCCTCAGGAAGGCCTTGGAGGCGTTCCAGCGCACACCACCGCGCTGGTTGACCTGGAAATATCCACAACCCTGGTTGTCGCCGGTATTGAAGTCATCGACCTTGCCGATACCACTTTGTTCGGCGGCATCGCGGAAAGCATCGAGGATCGGCCAACTGTAACGCTGGCGCTCGACCCGCCATTCGCCGTCACCGCCGTGGTGCTCACTGGCGCCGGCAAAGTGGCTTTCGCTGGCCTTGAACAGTGGCAGGACATCCTTCCAGGCCCAGCCGTCGTTGCCTTGCTCGGCCCAACGGTCATAGTCGGCGGCCTGGCCGCGCATGTAGATCATGCCGTTGATCGAGGAGCAGCCACCCAGCACCTTGCCCCGTGGATAGCCCAGCGCACGACCGCCCAGGCCAGGCTGCGCCTCGGTCTTGAAGCACCAGTCGGTGCGCGGGTTGCCGATGCAATAGAGATAACCGACGGGGATATGGATCCAGGGATAGTTGTCACGGCCACCCGCTTCCAGCAGCAGCACGCGGCAGGAAGGGTCGGCGGACAAACGATTGGCCAGCAGGCAACCGGCGGGACCGGCCCCTACGACCACGTAGTCGAAGACAGAATCGGCTGATGGCATGTGCAACCTCGGGCCTGATTATTATTCTTGTCCCGATCCATCTTAGTGAGTAATTTCGTGGAGGAAACACGAGATTTCGCGCAGCCGCTGTGCGTTTTAGCACAGGGGTAAGCCTGTACCGCCCTCTTCGCGGGCACGCCCGCTCCCACAGGGATCGCGTTACCTTGTGGGAGCGGGCGTGCCCGCGAAGAGGCCGGAACGAACTGCCAAAAAGGATCAGCATGTTCGACTGGAACGATCTGCGGTTTTTCCTCGAGTTGCAGCGCAGCGGCCGCTTGCTTACCGCCGCCAAGCGCCTCAACACCACCCACAGCACCGTGGCCCGGCACATCGAGAGCATCGAGCAAAGCCTGGGTACTGCGCTGTTCGTGCAGCATGCCCAGGGCTATGAACTGACCCCCTCGGGCCAGGCTCTGCTCAAGCACGCCGAGGCCATGGAAAACGTCGCCCTGCTGGCGCAGGAAGAAATCACCCAGGCCATCACGCCGCTGGGCAAGATTCGCCTGGGGGTGACCGAAGGCATCGGCATCATGTTCTTCACCCCGCGCATGAATGCGCTGTTCGACCGCTACCCCGGCCTGGAAGTGGAGCTGGTGGCGGTGCCGCGCTTCGTCAGCATCCTCAACCGCGAGGCAGAGATCAGCATCCACCTGGAACGGCCCAACGCCGACCTGCTGATCACCCGCAAGCTCACCGACTATCGCCTGGCCCTGTACGCCAGCCAGGCCTACCTGGACCGCGCGCCACCGCTGCGCAACCGCGAGGACCTGGCCCGGCACAGCTGGATCGGCTACGTCGACGACTTGCTGTTCAGCCAGGAACTGCTGTTTCTCAACAGCTTCTGCCGGGCCCCCAACGTGGTGTTTCGCAGTACCAGCGTAATCGCCCAGCAAACCGCCGCCCGCGCCGGGCTGGGCATTGCCGTACTGCCCAACTACATGGCCCGCCACGACCCGACGCTGGTGCGCGTGCTGCCTGGCGAAACCATCCAGCGTAGCTACTGGATCTGCACCCGCCGCGAACTGCACAAGTCGGTGCGCCTGCGGGTAGTGTGGGACTACCTGCTGGCGCTGTGTGCGGCAGAACAGGGCGAGCTGTTAGCCCAGTAGCGCCTTGCCGGCCAGCAGCAAGGCCGCAGCCCAACCGGCCACGGCAAACATCTGCTGCAAGCGCGGCCCGGCCAGCCTGGCCGCCAATGGCCGCGCCAGCAGCAGGCCGAGCACCGCGCCGCCGGCGAACGGGGCGCCAACCTGCCAGTGCATCACCCCTGCCAGGCTGGCGCTGACCACACTGCCGGTGGACACCAGGGCGATCACCGCCAGCGAGGTGGAGACGATGCTGGTCATGCGCAGGTTGGTGTAGCGGTTCAGGGCCGGGATGATGACAAAACCACCACCCACGCCCAGCAAGCCGGACAGCAGCCCGGACAATGCGCCGGTGAAGGCCAGGGCGCGCGCGCAGGGCAGGGTCCAGCGCAAACGGCCCTGCAGCGGGTTCAACACACAGGGCTCGATGTAGCGATGGGCGTCATTGCCTGCGCCGCGCAGTTCCTTGGCCGCCTTGCGCCAGATACGCACGCAGGCGTACACCAGCACCCCGGCGAACACCAATTGCAGTGGCGTGTTCGGCAGGCGGTGCGCCAGCATCAGCCCGAACGGCGCCGCTGCCACACCGATCAATGCGATGAACAGCGCCGCCCGGTAGCGCACCAGCCCCTGACGCAAGCCCAGCACAGCCCCCACCGCCGCTGCCATGCCTACGGCCAGCAGGCCGACCGGTGCCGCCTCGACCATCGACAGGCCCAGGCCGAACACCAGCAAAGGGACAGCGAGAATGCCACCGCCGGCACCGGTCAACGCCAGCACGGCACCGATGATCGCGCCCAGGCCCGCGCCTAATAATTGATGTTCGATCACTGCCCACCCTCGGCGACCAACTGCGGGCGCGCCAGCCACTCGCGGCCCTTGAGCATGCCTTTCCAGTACAAGGGTGGCAGCGCCTGTGCCTTGAGCAACCAGGCCAGACGCGTCGGTTTACGGCCATCCAGCAACCAGCTGGGGAAGCTCGGTGCCAGCTTGCCGCCATAGGTGAATTCGGCCAGGACAATCTTGCCGCGCTCGACGGTGAGCGGGCACGAGCCATAGCCATCGTATCGGGCCAGGGTGGGTAGCCTGCCCAGGGCCACCAGCACATTGTTGGCCACGACCGGCGCCTGCTTGCGGGCAGCGGCGGCGGTCTTGGCATTGCTGGTGTTGGCCACGTCCCCCAAGGCATGGACATTGGTGAAGTGGCGATGGCGCAGGGTGTGCGGATCGACATCGACCCAGCCGGCGCTGTCGGCCAATGGGCTTTCACGAATGAAGTCCGGTGCCACCTGCGGCGGTACCACGTGCAGCATGTCGAACGCCTCGATACGGGTTTCGCTGCTGCCATCGGCCAAGGTACGCGCGAAGGTGGCGCGCTTGTTCGGGCCATCCACGGCTACCAGGCGGTGGGAAAAATTGAGGTCCACAGCGTACTTCTCGATGTACTTCATCAAGGCGGGCACGTAGTCCGCCACACCGAACAACACCGCGCCGGCATTGAAGAAGCTGGCTTTTACGGCCCCCAGGTGACCGTGCCGCAGCCAGTGGTCGCAAGACAGGTACAGCGCCTTCTGCGGCGCGCCCGCGCACTTGATCGGCATGGGTGGCTGGCAGAACAGGGCGCGACCTTGCTTGAGCTTCTGCACCAGCTCCCAGGTATAGGGCGCCAGGTCGTAGCGGTAGTTGGAGGTGACGCCGTTGCGGCCCAAGGTCTCGCTGAGGCCATCAATGGCCGCCCAATCCAGCTTGAGGCCAGGGCAGACCACCAGCTGTTCATAACTGATGGCGCGGCCGCCTTCGAGGAGGACCAGTTGGCCCAGCGGGTCGAACCCCTGCACCCGTGCCTTTATCCAGCGCACACCCCGCGGGATGATCGAGGCCATGGTACGAGCAGTGCTGGGTGCCTTGAACACGCCGGCACCGACCATGGTCCAACCAGGCTGGTAGTAGTGCACCTCGGCGGGGTCGATCAAGGTCACATCCAGCGACGGGTCACGGCTGATCAGGCTGGAAGCAGTGGCGATGCCGGCGGCACCGGCACCGACGATGACCACTTTGTGGTGGTCGGTATTGGCAGGGGACAACAAGGCAGACATGGCGGTAAATCCTGGAAATCTGGTTATGGGGCAGGGCGGTCACAGCTTGTTCAGCGGAATCTTCAGGTAGCTCACACCGTTCTCTTCCGGCGCGGGGAACTGGCCGCTGCGCATGTTCACCTGCACCGAAGGCAGGATCAGCACGGGCATGTCGAGAGTCTTGTCGCGGGCTTCACGCATGGCGACGAAGCTGTCCTCATCGACACCCTGATGGATATGAATATTGCTGGCGCGCTGCTCGGCCACGGTGGTGACGTACTGCATGTCGCGGCCACCTGGCAGGTAGTCGTGGCACATGAACAGCCGGGTCTGGTCGGGGAAGGCCAGCAAGCGACGGATCGAGCGGTACAGGGTGCGAGCATCGGCCCCCGGGAAGTCACAGCGAGCAGTACCGTAATCGGGCATGAACAAGGTGTCGCCGACGAACACCGCGGTCTCGCCGGCGTCCTCGATCATGAAGCTCATGCACGCAGGCGTGTGCCCTGGGGTGTGCAGCGCGCGGGCATGCAGGTTGCCAATGCGAAAACCTTCCTCGTCTTCGAACAGCACATCGAACTGGCTGCCATCGCGGGCGAAGCCAGGCTCGGCATTGAACAAGGCGCCGAACACTTTCTGTACCTGGGTGATGTGGGCGCCGATGGCGGTATGGCCGCCGAGCTTTTCCTTCAAATAAGCCGCTGCCGAAAGGTGGTCGGCATGCACATGGGTTTCCAGCACCCACTGCACGCTGGCTTCAAGCTCGGCCACTCGCTGGATCAGGCGGTCGGCCGAGGCAGTGCAGGTGCGCCCGGACTTGGGGTCGTAATCCAGCACACTGTCAATCAATGCGCACTGGTGGGTTTCAAGGTCCATGACCAGGTAGCTGATGGTCGAGGTCGCCTGGTCGTAAAAGGCGTCCACGTGCAGGTTGTTGCCGATGATCATCACGTTCTCCAATTTATCCACCCGGCCTTGTACAGGCGCAGGCAGTGCCAGGAGGTTTATCAAGATGCATGCCAGGCATTTTCTCGCGAGCGGGCCAATGAAACCGGCCCGTTGCTGACAGTTGCCGATGACAGTGGCAGCGCGGCTGGCAGTCGACTGTCAGCCAATGGCAGTGTTTGGCAGTCCTTGTTACCCTGCGCCGGTCATCCAATCGGTGCCGTCATGCCTGAAGCCCATCCCCTCATCCTAGCCCTGGTTTCCTACCTTGAGCACGATGCCCTGCCAACCATCGTGCTGGATACCGACTACAACATCCTGGCCGCCAACGCTGCCTATCGCCGCCAGTTCGGTCGCCATGAGCAGGCGCCGCTGGGCGAAAAATGCCACAGGGTCTCGCACCACTATGCCGTACCTTGCGACCAGGCCGGCGAGCATTGCCCGATGCGCAAGGCATGGCACAGCAAGATACCGGAGCGGGTGCTGCACATTCATCACACGCCACGCGGCCCCGAGCATGTGGATGTCGAGCTGCGGCCGATCCTGGATGAACAGGGCAGGGTGGTGGCCTTTGTCGAACGCCTGACCAGCATCACCCTCGCATCGGCGCAGCCCCAGGAGCAAGGGCTGGTCGGCCGGGCGCCAGCGTTCAAGGCGGCCCTGGCCAGCCTGCAGCGTGCTGCGCCGGCGCAGATCCCGGTGTTGCTGCAGGGTGAGTCGGGTACCGGCAAGGAACTGTTCGCCCGCGCGGTGCACATGGGCAGCCCAAGGGCCAACGGCCCATTGGTGGTGGTCGACTGTACCGGCCTGACCGAGTCGTTGTTCGAGAGCGAGCTGTTCGGCTACGAGAAGGGCGCGTTCACTGGCGCCAACCAGCGCAAGATCGGCCTCGCCGAAGCGGCGCATGGCGGCACCCTGTTCCTCGATGAAATTGGCGAAGTACCGCTGGCGATGCAGGTGAAGCTGCTGCGCCTGATCGAGTCCGGCAGCTTCCGCCCGGTGGGTAGCCTGCGCACGGTGCATTCGGATTTTCGTCTTGTTTCAGCGACGCACAAACCCCTCCGGCAAATGGTGGCGGATGGTACCTTCCGCGAAGACCTGTATTACCGCATCAGCGGCTTCCCGATCCGCCTGCCGGCATTGCGCGAACGTGTGGAAGATTTACCCCTGCTAGCGCAGAGCCTGTTGCAACGCATGGCAGGCAAGCCGACGCCCAGGCTGAGCGACGATGCCTTGCAGCAGCTTGGCCTGCATCCATTCCCGGGCAACATTCGCGAGCTGCGCAACATTCTGGAAAGGGCACGCCTGTTTGCCGATGACGGGCTGATCCGGCCGGAGCATTTGCCGGAGGATATCGGACCGGCGGGGGCGATCAAGGCAGGTGGCCGGCGCAATCACCTGGGTGAACTGGCGCAGGCACTGGAACAGTTCAAGGGCTCGCGCAGTGAACTGGCCCGTCACCTTGGCCTGAGTGAGCGCACGCTGTATCGCCGGTTGAAGGAACTTGGCCTGAATTGACGCGTGGGCTGCGCCGGCCCTATCGCCGGCAAGCCGGCTCCCACAGGTACGTCACAGGACCTGAATACAGCACCACACCCGCTCCCATAGGGATGGCGCTTCACGGACCTTTACCGGACCTTTACCTCTGCACTGACATTAAGCGGGAAGGATTGTGGTCTGATCAGTTAACCGAACCTGGCAACCTGTCAGCTCCCGCCAGGCGTTAACATGCAGAGGACCGCATCAAATGAAAAAGACCCTAACCGTGATCTGCGCCGCGCTCATGCTCAGCGCCCCCTTGGCCAGCTTCGCGCAGCCGGGCCCACCTGATCGGCATGATGGCGGCCCTGCACACCAAGGCAACCCGCCCCATGGTCAGCCACAGCACCAAGGCCGCCATGACAATGGCCGCGGTCCCGCCTACCGCGACCCGAACTTCCGCCCACAACCGGGCATGCCGGTTCCGCATCAACAGTGGCATCGCGGTCATGTGGTTGACCCGCATTACCGTGGCGACCGTTACTGGGTGACCGACTGGAAAGCACGCCACCTGTATGCTCCACCCCGTGATCACCGCTGGTTGTATGTGAACGGGGACTATGTGCTGGTGGCTATTGCCAGTGGTGTGATCGTCAACGTCCTAAGCGGTTACTGATTTCTACAGGCACTAAAAAGCCCGCTTTCGCGGGCTTTTTAGTGCCTGTAGATCTACGCGAATCAGAAGTCCAGGTTCGACACCGACAACGCGTTGCTTTCAATGAAGTCACGACGCGGCTCGACTGCATCACCCATCAGGGTGTTGAAGATCTGGTCGGCAGCGATCGCATCCTCGATGGTGACCTTGAGCATACGGCGAACGGTCGGGTCCATGGTGGTTTCCCACAGCTGGTCCGGGTTCATCTCACCCAGCCCTTTGTATCGCTGAATCGTGTGTCGCTTGGTGGTCTCGTTCATCAGCCAATCCAGGCCTTCCTTGAACTCGACGATTGCCTTGCGGCGCTCACCGCGCTGCACGTAAGCACCTTCGCCCAACAAGCTGGAAAGCTTGGCACCAATGTTGACTACGGTACGGTAGTCATTGCTGCCGAAGAAGTCCCGGTTGAAGGTGACATAGCTGGCCAGGCCGTGGGAGGTAATTTCCACTTCTGGCAACCATACGTTGCGCTCTTTGTCTTCGCGCAGGCTGGCTTTGTAAACCAGGCCGGACTTCTGGCTGTTGTTCAGACGCTCCTGGAACTGGGCCAACCAGGCTTGCATCACAGCGTGGTCACCCAGCTGCTCCAGGCTCACCTCCGGCAGGTAGATGAAGTGCTCGGTCAGCTCTTCCGGGTACAAGCGCGACAGGCGCTTGAGGGTCTTCATGACGCTACGGAATTCATTCACCAGTGCTTCCAGCTGCACACCGGAAACCGCTGGCGCCGACTCGTCCAGGTGCAGGCTGGCATCTTCCAGGGCCGACTGGGTCATGTACTCTTCCATGGCCTCGTCGTCCTTGATGTACTGCTCCTGCTTGCCTTTCTTCACCTTGTACAGCGGTGGCTGGGCAATGTAGATGTAGCCACGCTCGACCAGCTCCGGCAGCTGACGGAAGAAGAAGGTCAGCAGCAGTGTACGGATGTGCGAACCGTCAACGTCAGCATCGGTCATGATGATGATGTTGTGATAACGCAGCTTGTCGATGTTGTACTCTTCGCGGCCGATACCACAGCCCAGCGCAGTGATCAGCGTGCCCACTTCCTGGGACGAGATCATCTTGTCGAAGCGCGCTTTCTCGACGTTGAGGATTTTACCCTTCAACGGCAGGATCGCCTGAGTACGACGGTTGCGGCCTTGCTTCGCCGAGCCACCCGCGGAGTCACCCTCCACCAGGTACAGTTCGGAAAGGGCAGGGTCCTTTTCCTGGCAGTCCGCCAGTTTGCCTGGCAAGCCGGCGATATCCAGCGCACCTTTGCGGCGAGTCATCTCACGAGCTTTACGTGCCGCTTCACGGGCACGTGCCGCGTCGATCATCTTGCCAACGACGGCCTTGGCCTCGTTCGGGTTTTCCAGCAGGAAGTCGGCGAAGTACTTGTTCATCTCCTGTTCCACGGCGGTTTTCACCTCCGAGGAGACCAGCTTGTCTTTGGTCTGCGAGCTGAACTTAGGGTCCGGTACCTTCACCGAGATGATCGCGGTCAGGCCTTCACGGGCGTCGTCGCCAGTAGTCGCGACCTTGTTTTTCTTGGCCAGGCCTTCCTGTTCGATGTAGCTGTTCAGGCTACGGGTCAGCGAGGAACGGAAGCCCACCAGGTGAGTACCGCCGTCGCGCTGCGGAATGTTGTTGGTGAAACACAGCAGGTTTTCGTTGAAGCTGTCGTTCCACTGTAGGGCGACTTCAACACCCACGCCATCGTCACGCTGGACGTTGAAGTGGAATACCTGGGAGTTGACCGGGGTCTTGTTGGTGTTCAGGTATTCGACGAATGCACGCAGGCCGCCTTCGTACTTGAAGAATTCTTCTTTACCACTGCGCTCATCCTTCAGCAGGATGCCAACGCCCGAGTTGAGGAACGACAGCTCGCGGATACGCTTGGCCAGGATGTCCCAGCTGAAGTGGATGTTCTTGAAGGTTTCAGCCGATGGTTTGAAGTGGATGTGGGTACCAGTGCTTTCGCTGTCACCGACAACCGCCATCGGCGCCTGTGGAACACCGTGAACATAGGTCTGTTCCCAGATCTTGCCGCTACGGCGAACGGTCAGTACCAGTTTCTCGGACAGGGCGTTCACAACAGAAACACCTACGCCGTGCAGACCACCGGATACCTTGTAGGAGTTGTCGTCGAACTTACCGCCAGCGTGCAGCACGGTCATGATGACCTCGGCTGCCGAAACGCCTTCTTCTTTATGCACGTCGACCGGAATGCCGCGACCGTTGTCGCGCACACTGATGGATTCGTCCGGGTGGATGATGACGGTGATGTCATCGCAGTGACCGGCGAGGGCTTCGTCGATCGAGTTGTCGACCACCTCGAAGACCATGTGGTGCAGGCCGCTGCCATCATCGGTGTCGCCAATGTACATGCCGGGGCGCTTGCGCACGGCATCCAAACCTTTCAGCACCTTGATGCTGGAGGAGTCGTACGTTTGATTTTCGCTCATGCATTCACTCCCGATGGTCGTGGGTCTGGGTGATACGGCCTTGTTCCACGTGGAACAAAGCAACTGGCGTTTCCGTCTGCCAGCCTTCCCTCAGTAATTCGTGATCTACACAGGTGATGAACACCTGGCAGCGTAATTCTTCAAGCAAGCGACACAGCGCGCGGCGATGCTGGTCGTCCAGCTCGGACGGCAAGTCATCCACGAGATAAATACAGTGACCGCGGCGAGCCTGACTAACGAGGTGGCCTTGGGCAATGCGCAATGCACACACCACCAGCTTTTGCTGACCACGCGACAGGATGTCGGCTGCGTTGTTGGCAGCCAGACGAAGACGCAGATCAGCACGCTGCGGACCGGCCTGGGTATGGCCCATCTGCTGATCGCGAAGGAGAGAGGAGGCGAGTACTTCTTGCAGTTCCCGGTCCTTGTCCCAGCCTCGGTAGTAGCTCAGGGTCAACCCGTCCAGCTCGACCAGTTCGCTCAGGGTTCGCTCGAAGACGGGCTTCAAGGCCTTGATGTAGTTGCGACGGTATTCATCTATTTCCGCGCTGGCCAGGCACAATTCCCGGTCCCAGGCGGCTTGCGAAGCTGGGTCAAGTGTACCATGCCGCAACCATGAGTTCCGCTGCCGCAGTGCCTTCTGCAGCCGTTGCCAGGCAGGCAGGAAACGAGGTTCCACGTGGAACACTCCCCAATCCAGGAACTGGCGGCGTATTTTCGGAGCACCTTCCAACAGGCGGAAACTGTCTGGGTTGATGAGCTGGAGCGGTAGCAACTCAGCCAGCTGCGCCGCGCTGCGCGCGTTCTGCCCATCGATGCGAATAGTGAACTCCCCTTGCCGCTCCCGGGATACACCCAGGTTGCTGCTGCCACCCTCGGCTAATTGCACTTCGCCGAACACGGTACAGGCAGGCTGTTCGTACTGGATAACCGGGTTCAGGCGGGTGCTGCGGAATGAGCGCGCCAGCCCGAGCAAGTGCACGGCTTCAAGCACGCTGGTCTTGCCGCTGCCGTTGGCGCCGTAAAGGATGTTGATGCGGGGGGAGGGTGAGAGTGTCACCGGGTGCAAGTTGCGCACCGCGGTGACAATGATACGTCGAAGGGACATTTCGCCTGCTACGGTTACAGGCGCATCGGCATGACAACGTAGGAAGAATCGTCATTGCCGGCTTCCTGCAGCAGGGCACTGCTGTTGGAGTCGGACAGGATCAGACGAACTTGCTCGGTAGTCATCACGCCCAGCACGTCCAGCAGGTAGCTGACGTTGAATCCGATTTCCAGCGAGCTACCTTCGTAGTCCACGCTGATTTCTTCTTCAGCTTCTTCCTGCTCGGGGTTGTTGGCCTGGATCTTCAGTTGGCCAGCAGCCAGTTGCAGGCGGATACCGCGGTACTTTTCGTTGGAAAGAATCGCAGTACGGCTGAAGGCTTCACGCAGCGCCTGGCGGTCGCCGACCACCAGCTTGTCACCACCCTTGGGCAGTACACGCTCGTAGTCCGGGAACTTGCCGTCCACCAGCTTGGAGGTGAAGGTGAACTCACCGGTGGTGGCGCGGATGTGGTGCTGGCCCAGGACGATGCTCACCATGCCTTCCGGGTCGGTCAGCAGGCGCGCCAGTTCGAGGATACCTTTGCGTGGCACGATGACCTGATGGCGATCATCCTGCTCGATGGGCGCGCTCATGGAGCACAGCGCCAGGCGGTGGCCGTCGGTGGACACAGCACGCAGGGTGTTGCGGGAAACCTCCAGCAGCATACCGTTGAGGTAGTAGCGCACATCCTGCTGGGCCATGGCGAAACTGGTGCGCTCGATCAGGCGGCGCAGCTTGCTCTGTTCCAGGTTGCAGGTCAGCGAGCCCGGGCCTTCTTCCACGGTCGGGAAGTCATTGGCTGGCAGGGTCGACAGGGTAAAGCGGCTGCGACCGGCCTTGACCAACAGTTTCTGCTCGTCAACCTTGATATCGATCAGGGCATCGTTCGGCAGGCTTTTGCAAATGTCCATCAGCTTGCGCGCCGGGACAGTGATTTCGCCAGGCTCGGCCGGCTCTTCCAGTTGCACGCGGCCTACCAGCTCGACTTCCAGGTCGGTACCAGTCAACGACAGTTGCTGGCCTTGCACGACCAGCAATACGTTGGACAGGACCGGCAAGGTCTGACGGCGCTCGACGACACCGGCGACCAGTTGCAGGGGTTTCAACAGGGCTTCGCGTTGAATGGTGAAATGCATGGTCTAGTCCCTTGCCTTCAATTAGCTGCGCAGACGGCCATCAGGTCGTCAGCGTCCGCAGCAGGTTCTTGTAGTCCTCGCGGATGTCCGCGTCGGATTCCTTAAGTTCGTTGATCTTGCGGCAGGCATGCAGCACGGTCGTATGGTCGCGCCCACCGAACATGTCGCCGATTTCCGGCAGACTGTGGTTGGTCAGCTCCTTGGACAGGGCCATGGCCACCTGACGTGGACGCGCCACGGAACGCGAACGACGCTTGGACAACAGATCGGAGATCTTGATCTTGTAGTACTCGGCGACGGTACGCTGAATGTTATCCACACTGACCAGCTTGTCTTGCAGCGCCAGCAGGTCCTTGAGCGACTCACGGATCAGCTCGATGGTGATGTCGCGGCCCATGAAGTGCGAGTGAGCGATCACCCGCTTCAATGCACCTTCCAGTTCGCGGACGTTGGAACGGATACGCTGGGCAATGAAGAAGGCTGCGTCATGCGGAAGTTCGACCTTGGCCTGGTCGGCCTTCTTCATCAGGATCGCCACGCGAGTTTCCAGCTCTGGTGGCTCGACGGCCACCGTCAGGCCCCAACCAAAGCGCGACTTCAGGCGCTCTTCCAGGCCTTCGATCTCCTTGGGGTAGCGGTCAGAGGTAAGGATTACCTGCTGGCCGCCCTCGAGCAAGGCGTTGAAGGTGTGGAAAAACTCTTCCTGCGAGCGCTCTTTACGGGCGAAGAACTGGATATCGTCGATCAGCAACGCATCCACAGAACGGTAGAAGCGCTTGAATTCGTTGATGGCGTTGAGCTGCAGCGCCTTGACCATGTCCGCGACGAAGCGCTCCGAATGCAGGTACACGACCTTGGCGTTCGGGTTCTTCTTCAGCAGGTGGTTACCCACAGCATGCATGAGGTGGGTCTTACCCAGGCCCACACCACCATAAAGGAAGAGCGGGTTGTAGCCATGCTTGGGGTTGTCGGCCACCTGCCAGGCAGCCGCGCGCGCCAGCTGGTTCGACTTACCTTCGACGAAGGTGTCGAAGGTGAAGGTGCGGTTCAGGTAGCTGGTGTGCTTGAGCGCGCCTTCAACTTGCACGGTGCGCTGTTCTGTCCGGGCACTGCCGGCCGTCGCCGGAGCCGGCTCGGCCATGGCATCGAAGCTGTCACGCGAAGATGGCTCGGCCAGTTCATCGACCAGCACAGGCTCGGCCGCTGCCACAGCTACCGGTTCGACCACTGCCGGCACTGCCTTCTGTGTCTGGCTCTGCGCCTGGGTGTGCGCCAGCGAAGCGGCCACGGCGGCACTCACAGGTGCGTTGGGCGCCGCACGTGGTGCCGAGCTGCGGCGGCTGCCGATCAACAAGGAAAGGGCAGGCGCAATACCGCTGCCGTTTTCGCCCAACAGCTCGAGCAAGCGACCCAGGTACTTTTCATTGACCCAATCGAGAACGAAACGGTTAGGCGCATAGACGCGCAACTCGTCGCCTTCGGCTTCGACCTGTAGCGGACGGATCCAGGTGTTGAATTGCTGGGCAGGCAGTTCATCGCGCAGAAGCTCCACGCACTGCTGCCAAAGTTCCACTGACACGGATATCCCCTGAGTTTGAAAGCCGGATGAGGCAAAAACAAACCGCCATTGTACCGGTCGAGCGTTCAGTTATCCACATGTGGACACGCTAGGAACCATGACAAAACAGCCATTTATCGACCGAAACGGCTTCGCGGCGCTGTGAATAAGCCCTGTGGATAAGCGACCATGAGCGCTATGCACAACCCTGGGGTCAGCCCTGTTGATAACTCAACTGTGGATAAGCGTTGTTTTCATCCACAGCTTTTGACCATGAAGGAAACAAGCGCAGCACCGGTTGAGAACACAGTTGTAAAACTCTGTACAGCGCGTATTTTATGGCCTCAAGAAGGTTATCCACAGAAGGTTATCCACTTAAGATTTATAGATTCTTCAGAAAAGCTTTTTATATGTCTCTTCTTTTTTTTCATGTTGTCCCCAATTCGTGTGTCCGATCAAGCACCCCGTGGTGATGGACAAGCACGCACCGTCCATCACGTGCTCTATATGGAAAGACTGGTTGGAAATTGACCTACGGGCTTGCTTTCTCTAGAATCGCCGGTCTCTTAAAAAGGGGGCCATCCCGGCCCGTCGTCGACAAACCAGGTAATACGCCATGAAACGTACTTTCCAACCAAGCACCATCAAGCGCGCGCGCACCCACGGCTTCCGTGCCCGTATGGCTACCAAGAACGGCCGCGCTGTTCTGTCGCGTCGTCGTGCCAAAGGCCGTAAGCGTCTGGCCATTTGATTTTTCGGCACAGGTGGTGAGTCAGGACTTCAGTCGGGAAAAGCGACTGCTTACACCCCGACATTTCAAAGCGGTCTTCGACTCCCCAACCGGCAAGGTTCCAGGGAAAAACCTGCTGATCCTTGCTCGCGAGAACGGCCTCGATCACCCACGCCTTGGCCTGGTGATCGGCAAGAAGAGCGTCAAGCTCGCCGTTCAACGCAACCGCCTCAAGCGCTTGATGCGCGATTCCTTTCGTCTGAACCAGCAATTGCTTGCCGGGTTGGACATCGTGATCGTCGCGCGCAAGGGATTGGGTGAGATAGAAAACCCGGAATTGCACCAACACTTTGGCAAACTCTGGAAACGCCTGGCGCGCAGCCGGCCCGCTCCAGCAGCGACTGCCAATTCCGCAGGGGTAGACAGTCAAGATGCGTAAACTGGCGCTCGTTCCGATCCAGTTTTACCGTTATGCCATTAGTCCTCTGATGGCCAATCACTGTCGTTTCTTCCCCAGTTGCTCCTGTTACGCTTATGAAGCCATCGAAAACCACGGCCTCTGGCGTGGTGGGTGGCTAGCCGTTCGTCGCCTGGGGCGTTGTCATCCGTGGAACGACGGCGGTTTCGATCCCGTTCCTCCCGCTCCTTCCTCCCGAACTTCTTCGATAGCCGAGTAATCATGGATATTAAACGCACGATCCTGATCGTCGCCCTGGCAATCGTGTCCTACGTCATGGTCCTCAAGTGGAACCAGGACTACGGCCAGGCTGCCCTGCCGACTCAGAATACTGCTGCCAGCACTGTTGCCCCGGGCTTGCCGGACGGCGTACCGGCCGGTAATGCCGGCGCCAGCGCCGATGTACCAAGTGCCAACGCCGAAACCAGCGCAGCCGAACTGGCGCCGGTCGCGGTCAGCAAGGACCTGATCCGGGTCAAGACCGATGTTCTGGAACTGGCTATCGATCCGGTCGGTGGTGACATCGTCCAGCTGAACCTGCCGCAGTACCCACGTCGCCAGGATCATCCGGACATTCCGTTCCAGCTGTTCGACAACGGTGGCGAACGTGTCTACCTGGCACAAAGCGGCCTGACCGGCACCAACGGTCCGGATGCCCGTCCTGCCGGTCGCCCGCTGTACGCTGCCGACAAGAAGGCTTACCAGTTGGCCGATGGCCAGCAGCAACTGGTGGTCGACCTGAAGTTCAGCGATAACGGCGTCAACTACATCAAGCGCTTCAGCTTCAAGCGCGGCGAGTACGACCTGACCGTCAGCTACCTGATCGACAACCAGAGCGGCCAGGCCTGGAGCGGCAACATGTTTGCCCAGCTCAAGCGTGACGCCAGCTCCGATCCGTCGTCGAGCACCGCCACCGGCACCGCTACCTACCTGGGCGCCGCCCTGTGGACAGCTTCCGAGCCTTACAAAAAGGTCTCGATGAAGGACATCGACAAAGGTAGTTTGAAAGAAAATGTGTCCGGCGGCTGGGTTGCCTGGTTGCAGCACTACTTCGTGACCGCCTGGATTCCGGCCAAGTCGGACAACAATGTTGTTCAGACCCGCAAGGACAGCCAGGGCAACTACATCATCGGCTACACCGGCCCGGCCATCAGCGTGCCTGCTGGCGGCAAGGTCGAAACCAGTGCCATGCTGTACGCCGGCCCGAAAATCCAGTCCAAGCTGAAAGAGTTGTCCCCAGGCCTGGAACTGACCGTCGACTACGGCTTCCTGTGGTTCATTGCCCAGCCGATCTTCTGGCTGCTGCAACATATCCACAGCCTGCTGGGTAACTGGGGCTGGTCGATCATCGTGCTGACCATGCTGATCAAAGGCCTGTTCTTCCCGCTGTCGGCTGCCAGCTACCGTTCGATGGCGCGCATGCGTGCCGTTGCGCCGAAGCTCGCTGCACTGAAGGAACGCTTCGGTGACGATCGCCAGAAGATGTCCCAGGCGATGATGGAGCTGTACAAGAAAGAGAAGATCAACCCGCTGGGCGGCTGCCTGCCGATCCTGGTGCAGATGCCGGTGTTCCTGGCCCTGTACTGGGTACTGCTGGAAAGCGTGGAAATGCGCCAGGCCCCATGGATGCTGTGGATTACCGACCTGTCGATCAAGGATCCGTTCTTCATCCTGCCGATCATCATGGGCGCCACCATGTTCATCCAGCAACGCCTGAACCCGACGCCGCCAGATCCGATGCAGGCCAAGGTGATGAAAATGATGCCGATCATCTTCACCTTCTTCTTCCTGTGGTTCCCGGCTGGTCTGGTGCTGTACTGGGTTGTGAACAACTGCCTGTCGATTGCACAGCAGTGGTACATCACCCGCAGCATCGAAGCAGCCAGCAAAAAAGCTGCTGCTTGACAGGCTGCTACGCTAGCCTGTGAATAAAAACGCCCCCTAGTGGGGCGTTTTTGCTATCTGTCGTTTTTGTCGTAGAGGCTTTCGAGCATGAACACTGTGCGTGAAACCATCGCCGCCATCGCCACCGCCCAGGGCCGCGGCGGTGTGGGTATTGTCAGGTTGTCCGGCCCTCTGGCTGCCCAGGCCGGCCAGTTGATCACCGGCCGTACGCTTACCCCGCGCCACGCCCATTACGGCCCGTTCCGCGACGAGGAAGGGCTGGTGCTGGACGAAGGGATTGCGCTGTTCTTCCCCGGGCCGAACTCGTTCACCGGCGAGGACGTGCTGGAACTGCAGGGCCACGGCGGCCCGGTGGTGCTGGATATGCTGCTGCAGCGCTGTGTACAAGTGGGTTGCCGGCTGGCCCGCCCGGGGGAGTTCAGCGAGCGTGCGTTCCTCAACGACAAGCTCGACCTGGCCCAGGCCGAAGCCATTGCCGACCTGATCGAGGCCAGTTCCAGCCAGGCCGCGCGCAATGCCCTGCGTTCGCTACAGGGGGAGTTCTCCAAGCGCGTGCATTTCCTGACCGAGGCGTTGATTGCGCTGCGCATCTACGTCGAGGCGGCGATCGACTTCCCTGAGGAGGAAATCGACTTCCTCGCCGATGGCCACGTGCTGGCGATGCTCGATACAGTGCGGGGAGATTTGTCCAGAGTACAGCGTGAAGCCGGGCAGGGGGCCTTGCTGCGTGATGGCATGACCGTGGTCATCGCCGGCCGGCCGAATGCAGGCAAGTCGAGCCTGCTGAACCAGCTGGCCGGGCGGGAAGCAGCCATCGTCACCGATATTGCCGGTACCACCCGGGACATCCTGCGCGAACATATCCACATCGACGGCATGCCGCTGCACGTGGTCGATACTGCCGGCCTGCGCGATACCGATGACCATGTGGAAAAGATCGGCGTGGAACGCGCGCTGAAGGCCATTGGCGAGGCAGACCGCGTGCTGTTGGTGGTGGACTCCACCGCGCCCGAGGCCAGCGACCCGTTTGCCCTGTGGCCGGAATTTCTCGACCAGCGGCCGGACCCGGGCAAGGTCACGCTGATTCGCAACAAGGCCGACCTGAGTGGTGAGCGGGTCGCGCTGGAACAGTGTGATGACGGCCATGTGACGATCACTCTCAGCGCCAAAGGGGATGACGCAGGGCTGCAGCTGCTGCGCGACCACCTGAAGGCCTGCATGGGTTATGAACAGACCGCTGAGAGTGGTTTCAGCGCCCGCCGGCGCCATCTGGATGCCCTGCGCCAGGCCAGCGAGCACCTGGAGCACGGCCGTGCACAACTGACCCTGGCTGGTGCGGGTGAACTGTTGGCGGAAGACCTGCGCCAGGCGCAGCAGGCCCTGGGGGAGATTACCGGGGCATTCAGCTCGGATGACCTGCTGGGGCGGATTTTCTCCAGCTTCTGCATCGGCAAGTAATCCACAGCCAGGCAAGGCCGAGCGCCGCTCCTTCGGGAGCGGCTTTTTTTTGCCTCAAATTTCACAGCTCCTACGGAAATCGCGCCGCACCTGAAGGCTGTGCAGAACCCTGTGGGAGCGGGTTCACCTGCGAAGAGGCCGGTGCAGGTTCACATTTTTTCATTCGCCTACACCAATCTGCTCTCAGGAGCCCTGTGGAAAACTCGCATTGAGCTCCGTTGATAAGCAGGCTTTTTTGCTGAGGACAAACCCGCTTGTGGGTAAACAGCCATTTAATCCACAGGCTAAATCATGTTATCCATAGCCCTCATGGCACTCCAGCCACAGGGTTTAATTTTTCTCTATGCAGCATGGATAAAGGGCTGCATAACCTTATCCACAGACAGGCATGTGCATAAGAATAAACATAAAAACAAAGCTTTTTTAAATTTTTCCTCTTTGATTTCTGTTGTCTGCCATTCATCCACAGACTGGTCAAATTTTGCTCAGACGGTTTCTTTAAAGGGGCTGAAGTCCCTATACTTGTCCGCTTACCTTCTCTATTCGCAAAAACAGGCACGAGGTGCGTGGTGGATTTCCCTTCCCGTTTTGAAGTGATCGTCATCGGCGGCGGCCATGCCGGTACCGAGGCTGCGCTTGCGTCTGCACGCATGGGTGTGAAAACCCTGCTGCTGACCCATAACGTGGAAACCCTCGGTCACATGAGCTGCAACCCCGCCATCGGCGGTATTGGCAAAAGCCATCTGGTCAAAGAGATCGATGCCCTCGGCGGCGCCATGGCGCTGGCCACCGACAAGAGCGGCATCCAGTTCCGCGTTCTGAACAACCGCAAGGGCCCGGCCGTACGCGCCACCCGTGCACAGGCCGACCGCGCCATCTACAAGGCCGTGGTCCGTGAAATCCTGGAAAACCAGCCGAACCTGTGGATATTCCAGCAGTCCTGCGACGACCTGATCGTCGAGCAGGACCAGGTCAAAGGCGTGGTAACCCAGATGGGCCTGCGTTTCTTCGCCGAATCGGTGGTTCTGACCACCGGTACCTTCCTCGGCGGGCTTATCCACATTGGTCTGCAAAACCATTCCGGTGGTCGCGCCGGTGATCCACCTTCGATCGCCCTGGCCCACCGCATGCGTGAACTGCCGCTGCGCGTCGGCCGCCTGAAAACCGGTACCCCGCCACGCATCGACGGCCGTTCGGTGGACTTCTCGGTGATGACCGAGCAGCCAGGTGATACGCCTATCCCGGTCATGTCGTTCATGGGCAATGCGCAGATGCACCCGCGCCAGGTAAGCTGCTGGATTACCCACACCAACGCGCGCACCCACGAGATCATTGCCTCGAACCTCGACCGTTCGCCGATGTACTCGGGTGTGATCGAAGGTGTCGGCCCGCGCTACTGCCCGTCGATCGAAGACAAGATCCACCGCTTCGCCGACAAGGAAAGCCACCAGGTGTTCATCGAGCCGGAAGGCCTGACCACCCATGAGCTGTACCCCAACGGTATTTCCACTTCGCTGCCGTTCGACGTGCAGCTGGAACTGGTGCGTTCGATCCGCGGCATGGAAAATGCCCACATCGTGCGCCCGGGCTATGCCATCGAATACGACTATTTCGACCCGCGCGACCTCAAGTACAGCCTCGAAACCAAAGTCATCGGTGGCCTGTTCTTCGCCGGCCAGATCAACGGCACCACCGGTTACGAAGAAGCCGGCGCCCAGGGCTTGCTGGCCGGGACCAACGCTGCCCTGCGGGCGCAGGGCCGTGACAGCTGGTGCCCGCGCCGCGACGAGGCGTACATCGGCGTACTGGTCGACGACCTGATTACCCTGGGTACCCAGGAGCCGTACCGCATGTTCACTTCGCGTGCCGAGTACCGCCTGATCCTGCGCGAAGACAACGCCGACCTGCGCCTGACCGAAAAGGGCCGCGAACTCGGCCTGGTCGACGACCAGCGCTGGGCCGCTTTCTGCGCCAAGCGCGACGGCATCGAGCGCGAGGAACAGCGCCTGAAGTCGACCTGGGTACGCCCGAACACCGAGCAAGGCCAGGCCATTGTGGATAAGTTCGGCACCCCGCTCAGCCACGAGTACAGCCTGCTCAACCTGCTGGCACGTCCGGAAATCGACTACGCCGGGCTGATCGAGGCAACCGGCGGCGAAGCGATCGATCCACAGGTCGCCGAGCAGGTCGAGATCCGCACCAAGTACGCCGGTTACATCGACCGCCAGCAGGATGAAATCGCCCGCCTGCGTGCCAGCGAAGACACCCGTCTGCCTGTGGATATCGATTACTCGACGATTTCCGGCCTGTCCAAGGAAATCCAGGGCAAGCTGGGCCAGACCCGTCCGGAAACCCTGGGTCAGGCTTCGCGCATCCCGGGCGTGACCCCGGCGGCGATTTCCCTGTTGCTGATTCACTTGAAAAAACGCGGCGCTGGCCGCGAATTGGAGCAAAGCGCTTGAGTTCCCTGGTCACCCCGCAACACGCTGAAGAGTTGTCCACAGGTGCGCGCCAGCTCGGTGTCGAGCTGAGCGCCGAGCATCACGAAAAGCTGCTCGGCTATCTGGCCCTGTTGATCAAATGGAACAAAGCCTACAACCTCACCGCCGTGCGCGACCCTGACGAGATGGTGTCGCGCCACCTGCTCGACAGCCTCAGTGTCATGCCGTTTATCCACAGCGAGCGTGACAACTGGCTGGATGTCGGCAGTGGCGGTGGCATGCCCGGTATCCCGTTGGCTATCCTGCATCCGCACAAGCGCGTGACAGTGCTGGACGCCAATGGCAAGAAGACCCGCTTCCTGACCCAGGTGAAAATGGAGCTCAAGCTGGACAACCTCACGGTTATCCACAGCCGGGTCGAAGCCTTCCAGCCGGCACAACCGTTCAGCGGAATCATCTCTCGCGCCTTCAGCAGCATGGAGAACTTCACCAACTGGACCCGCCACCTGGGCGACACCGGGACGCAATGGCTTGCAATGAAGGGGCTGCATCCTGCCGATGAACTGGTAGCATTGCCCGCAGACTTCACAGTGGAAAGCGAGCAGGCCCTGACCGTTCCAGGTTGCCAGGGCCAGCGCCATCTGCTGATACTGCGCCGCAAGGCATGACTGGGAACACACGCAACAATGGCTAAGGTATTCGCAATCGCGAACCAGAAAGGTGGTGTGGGCAAGACAACCACCTGTATCAATCTCGCCGCCTCGCTGGCCGCGACCAAGCGTCGTGTGCTGCTGATCGACCTCGATCCGCAGGGCAACGCCACCATGGGCAGCGGTGTGGACAAGCACGAGCTCGAGCACTCGGTCTACGACCTGTTGATCGGGGAATGCGACCTGGCCCAGGCCATGCATTACTCCGAGCACGGTGGTTTCCAGTTGCTGCCGGCCAACCGTGACCTGACCGCCGCCGAAGTGGTGCTGCTGGAAATGCAGGTCAAGGAAAGCCGCCTGCGCAACGCCCTGGCGCCGATTCGCGAGAACTACGACTACATCCTCATCGACTGCCCGCCGTCGCTGTCGATGCTCACGCTAAACGCCCTGGTCGCCTCTGATGGCGTGATCATCCCGATGCAGTGCGAGTACTACGCACTGGAAGGTCTCAGCGACCTTGTGGATAACATCAAGCGTATCGCTGCCCGGTTGAACCCGGAGCTGAAGATCGAAGGCCTGCTGCGGACCATGTACGATCCGCGCCTGAGCCTGAACAACGATGTTTCTGCGCAGCTTAAGGAGCACTTTGGCCCGCAGCTGTACGACACGGTCATTCCGCGCAACATTCGCCTGGCCGAGGCCCCGAGCTTCGGCATGCCGGCCCTGGCCTACGACAAGCAATCGCGCGGCGCACTGGCTTATCTGGCCCTGGCTGGGGAACTGGTACGCCGTCAACGTCGTCAATCCCGCACTGCACAAACAACTTAAGGAATCCGTATGGCCGTCAAGAAACGGGGTCTCGGACGTGGGTTGGATGCACTGCTCAGTGGTCCTTCCGTCAGCGCGCTCGAAGAGCAGGCTGTGAAGATCGACCAGAAAGAACTGCAACACCTGCCGGTCGAGCTGATCCAGCGTGGCAAGTACCAGCCACGCCGGGACATGGACCCGCAGGCGCTGGAAGAGCTCGCGCACTCGATTCGCAACCATGGCGTGATGCAGCCGATCGTGGTGCGCCCGGTCGATGGCAACCGCTACGAGATCATCGCCGGTGAGCGCCGCTGGCGTGCCACCCAGCAGGCTGGCCTGGACAAGATCCCGGCCATGGTCCGCGAAGTGCCCGACGAAGCCGCCATCGCCATGGCGCTGATCGAGAACATCCAGCGCGAAGACCTCAACCCGCTGGAAGAAGCCCTGGCCCTGCAGCGCTTGCAGCAGGAGTTCGAGCTCACCCAGCAACAGGTGGCCGATGCCGTGGGCAAGTCGCGGGTAACCGTGGCCAACCTGCTGCGCCTGATCACCCTGCCCGATGCGATCAAGACCATGCTCGCCCATGGCGACCTGGAGATGGGCCACGCCCGTGCATTGCTTGGCCTGGAAGAACACCGTCAGGAGGAGGGGGCGCGTCATGTTGTCGCACGTGGCCTCACCGTGCGCCAAACCGAGGCACTGGTCCGTCAGTGGCTCAGCGACAAGCCTGATCCGGTCGAACCGAGCAAACCTGATCCGGATATCGCACGCCTTGAACAGCGGCTCGCAGAGCGTCTGGGCTCGGCCGTGCAGATCCGTCATGGCAACAAGGGCAAAGGCCAGTTGGTTATTCGCTACAACTCGCTTGACGAGTTGCAAGGCGTGCTTGCTCACATCCGTTGAAACAATTCCCGTTGTAGCGCGCAGTCGGAAATCACTACGAAGAGTTGAATAGGGGTTAATCCACCCCTATACTCTGCGCGCATTTTGTCGGCACAAATTATGCCAAGTCATAACTGACTTGTTGGTCGACTTCCGAGGAGCAGTTGTGATGGAAATCCGCACGCCAAACCGCCTGCCTTTCCATCGCTGGGCGGTTTTCCCGGTACTGCTGGCTCAATTCGTCGTACTGCTGCTGGCAACGTTGGTGTTGTGGCAGTGGAAAGGGGCGGTCAGTGGATATTCAGGCCTTTGCGGAGGTTTGATTGCCTGGCTACCCAATGTGTATTTCGCCTGGAAGGCTTTTCGCTTCAGCGGGGCCCGGGCGGCACAAGCCATCGTCAAGTCGTTCTACGCTGGCGAGGCAGGCAAGATGATTTTGACGGCAGTGCTTTTTGCACTGACCTTCGCAGGAGTGAAGCCACTGGCGCCGTTAGCAGTATTCGGCGTCTTCGTGTTGACCCTTTTGGTCAGCTGGTTCGCGCCCCTGCTGATGAATAAAAGACTTTCGAGACCTTAGGGCGTTTGAGGCAACCATGGCAGCAGAAACCGCTTCGGGCTATATCCAGCACCACTTGCAGAACCTGACCTACGGTCAACTACCAGACGGCAGCTGGGGCTTCGCCCATTCGGCTGCAGAAGCCAAGGCAATGGGCTTCTGGGCGTTCCACCTGGACACCCTGGGTTGGTCCGTCGCGCTGGGTCTGATCTTCCTGTTCATCTTCCGCATGGCGGCCAAGAAGGCGACTTCCGGCCAACCTGGCGGCCTGCAGAACTTCGTTGAAGTGCTGGTGGACTTCGTCAACGGCAGCGTGAAGGACTCCTTCCACGGCCGTAGCCCGGTAATCGCCCCGCTGGCGCTGACCATTTTCGTCTGGGTGTTCCTGATGAACGCCATCGACCTGGTACCGGTCGACTGGATTCCTCAGCTGGCCATCCTGATCTCCGGTGACCCGCACATTCCGTTCCGCGCCGTGTCGACCACCGACCCGAACGCGACCCTGGCCATGGCCTTCTGTGTGTTCGCCCTGATCATCTTCTACAGCATCAAGGTCAAGGGCCTGGGCGGCTTCATCGGTGAGCTGACCCTGCACCCGTTCGGCAGCAAGAACATCTTCGTGCAGATCCTGCTGATTCCGGTCAACTTCCTGCTGGAATTCGTCACCCTGATCGCCAAGCCGATCTCGCTGGCACTGCGTCTGTTCGGCAACATGTACGCCGGCGAGCTGGTGTTCATCCTGATCGCCGTGATGTTCGGCGCCGGCATCCTCTGGCTCAGCGGCCTGGGTGTGGTGCTGCAGTGGGCGTGGGCTGTGTTCCACATCCTGATCATCACCCTGCAAGCCTTCATCTTCATGATGCTTACCATCGTCTACCTGTCGATGGCTCACGAAGATAACCATTAAGACCGCCTGGCGTGTCTGATAGCCTTCCCCGCTCGTTTGGGGGGAGGGCTTAAAAAGTCCGCAAGGGCATGCTGTACCAAACGATTTGTTTTACCGCTTCAAACTAAAAACCTAACCAATACGACGTAAAAGTCGGGAGGAAAGATGGAAACTGTAGTTGGTCTGACCGCTATCGCTGTTGCTCTGCTGATCGGCCTGGGTGCTCTGGGTACCGCCATTGGTTTCGGCCTGCTGGGCGGCAAGTTCCTGGAAGGCGCTGCTCGTCAACCAGAAATGGTTCCGATGCTGCAGGTGAAAATGTTCATCGTTGCCGGTCTGCTCGACGCCGTAACCATGATCGGTGTTGGTATCGCTCTGTTCTTCACCTTCGCGAACCCCTTCGTTGGTCAGATCGCCGGCTAATCACTCGTTTCTACGAGTTGATTGATGTGATGGACAAAGACCGAGCGAGGTGTTGGCGTGAACATTAATGCAACCCTGATTGGCCAATCCGTTGCTTTTCTGATTTTTGTACTCTTCTGCATGAAGTATGTATGGCCTCCGGTCATCACTGCCCTGCAAGAGCGCCAAAAGAAGATTGCCGACGGCTTGGACGCTGCCAACCGCGCAGCTCGCGACCTGGAGCTGGCCCAAGAGAAAGCGGGTCAGCAACTGCGTGAAGCGAAGGCACAGGCAGCCGAAATCATTGAGCAAAGCAAGAAACGCGCTGCTCAGCTTGTCGAGGAAGCCCGTGAACAGGCTCGCGTCGAAGCTGACCGTGTGAAGGCTCAGGCTCAAGCCGAGATCGAACAGGAACTGAACAGCGTCAAAGACGCCCTGCGTGCCCAAGTGGGTGCCCTGGCTGTTGGCGGTGCTGAAAAGATCCTTGGCGCCACAATCGATCAAAACGCGCATGCGGAGCTGGTTAACAAACTGGCCGCTGAAATTTAAGCGAGGGCGATCATGGCAGAACTGACCACGTTGGCCCGACCTTACGCTAAGGCTGCCTTTGAGCATGCCCAGGCCCATCAGCAACTGGCCAATTGGTCAGCCATGCTCGGCCTGGCTGCTGCGGTGTCGGAAGACGACACCATGCAGCGCCTGCTCAAGGCCCCGCGACTGACAAGCGCAGAAAAGGCCGCCGCATTCATTGAAGTGTGCGGTGACAAGTTCGATGCACAGGCACAGAATTTCATTCATGTTGCCGCGGAAAACGACCGTCTCCTGCTCCTGCCGGAGATTGCCGCCCTGTTCGACCTGTACAAGGCCGAGCAAGAAAAATCCGTGGACGTGGAAGTCACCAGTGCTTTTGCGTTGAACCAAGAACAGCAAGACAAACTCGCCAAGGTTCTCAGTGCACGGCTCAGCCGGGAAGTGCGCCTGCACGCGTCGGAGGATGCCAGCCTGATCGGCGGCGTCGTCATCCGCGCCGGCGACCTGGTAATCGATGGCTCGGTTCGCGGCAAGATCGCGAAACTGGCCGAAGCATTGAAATCTTGAGTTTGAAGGGGCAGCAGAGCAATGCAGCAACTCAATCCTTCCGAAATTAGTGAAATCATCAAGGGTCGCATCGAGAAGCTCGATGTCGGCTCCCAAGCCCGTAACGAAGGTACCGTCGTAAGCGTTTCCGACGGTATCGTACGGATCCACGGTCTGGCCGACGCTATGTACGGCGAAATGATCGAGTTCCCGGGCGGCGTATACGGTATGGCACTGAACCTGGAGCAAGACTCCGTAGGTGCGGTGGTACTGGGTGCGTACACCTCCCTCGCCGAGGGCATGAGCGCCAAGTGCACCGGTCGCATCCTGGAAGTTCCGGTTGGCAAAGGCCTGCTGGGCCGCGTCGTCGACGCTCTGGGTAACCCGATCGATGGCAAAGGTCCTCTGGCCACCACCGAAACCGACGCGGTCGAAAAGGTCGCTCCGGGTGTTATCTGGCGTAAGTCGGTAGACCAGCCTGTACAGACTGGCTACAAGTCGGTTGACGCCATGATCCCGGTTGGCCGTGGCCAGCGCGAGCTGATCATCGGTGACCGTCAGATCGGTAAGACCGCCATGGCGGTCGACGCGATCATCAACCAGAAAAACAGCGGTATCTTCTGCGTATACGTGGCCGTAGGCCAGAAGCAGTCGACCATCGCCAACGTAGTGCGCAAGCTGGAAGAAGCCGGCGCCCTGGCCAACACCATCGTTGTTGCCGCCAGCGCCTCGGAATCGGCCGCGCTGCAGTTCCTGGCTCCTTACGCCGGCTGCACCATGGGCGAATACTTCCGTGACCGCGGTGAAGACGCCCTGATCGTTTACGATGACCTGTCCAAGCAGGCCGTTGCCTACCGTCAGATTTCCCTGCTGCTGCGCCGTCCGCCAGGACGTGAAGCGTACCCAGGTGACGTGTTCTATCTCCACTCCCGTCTGCTGGAGCGTGCATCGCGCGTTTCGGAAGAGTACGTCGAGAAGTTCACCAACGGCGCAGTCACTGGCAAGACCGGTTCCCTGACCGCCCTGCCGATCATCGAAACCCAGGCTGGCGACGTTTCCGCGTTCGTTCCGACCAACGTGATTTCCATCACCGACGGTCAGATCTTCCTGGAATCGGCCATGTTCAACTCGGGCATCCGCCCTGCAGTGAACGCCGGTGTTTCGGTATCCCGCGTAGGTGGTGCCGCTCAGACCAAGATCATCAAGAAGCTGTCCGGTGGTATCCGTACCGCTCTGGCTCAGTACCGTGAACTGGCTGCATTCGCCCAGTTCGCTTCCGATCTGGACGAAGCGACCCGCAAGCAGCTGGAGCATGGTCAGCGCGTTACCGAGCTGATGAAGCAGAAGCAGTACGCGCCGATGTCCATCGCGGACATGGCTCTGTCGCTGTACGCCGCTGAGCGTGGTTTCCTGACTGACGTGGAAGTCAACAAGGTCGGTAGCTTCGAGCAAGCACTGATCGCCTACTTCAACCGTGATCACGCCGAACTGATGGCGAAGATCAACGTGAAGGGTGACTTCAACGACGAAATCGACGCTGGCATGAAAGCCGGTATCGAGAAGTTCAAGGCCACCCAGACCTGGTAAGCCGCAGCGGGGGCTGCGGCCCCCGCTTGCTAACCTGATAGGTGATACATGGCAGGCGCAAAAGAGATTCGCAGTAAGATTGCGAGCATCAAAAGCACGCAAAAGATTACCAGCGCCATGGAGAAAGTGGCGGTCAGCAAGATGCGCAAGGCACAACTGCGCATGGCTGCTAGCCGTCCTTACGCGGAGCGTATCCGCCAGGTGATCGGTCATCTGGCCAACGCCAACCCGGAATACCGCCACCCGTTCATGATCGAGCGCCCTGTAAAGCGCGCCGGTTATATCGTGGTGAGCAGTGACCGTGGTCTGTGCGGTGGCTTGAACACCAACCTGTTCAAGGCCCTGGTCAAGGACATGAACGAAAACCGCGAACAGGGCGTGGAAATCGACCTGTGCGTGATCGGCAGCAAGGGTGCGACTTTCTTCCGCATCTTTGGCGGCAACGTCGTAGCCGCGATCAGCCACCTGGGCGAAGAGCCATCGATCAACGATCTGATCGGCTCCGTCAAAGTGATGCTGGACGCCTACCTGGACGGCCGTATCGATCGCCTCTCGGTGGTTTCGAACAAGTTCATCAACACCATGACCCAAAAACCGACGGTCGAGCAATTGGTACCGTTGGTGGCAACCCCGGATCAGGATCTCAAGCACCACTGGGACTACCTGTACGAACCCGACGCAAAAGAGCTGCTGGACGGCTTGATGGTGCGTTACGTGGAGTCGCAGGTGTACCAGGCGGTGGTCGAGAACAACGCTGCTGAACAAGCGGCCCGGATGATCGCCATGAAGAACGCCACAGACAACGCCGGTGATTTGATCAGCGAACTCCAGCTGATCTACAACAAGGCGCGTCAGGCTGCGATCACCCAGGAGATCTCGGAAATCGTCGGCGGCGCTGCCGCGGTTTAACGGTTCAAATATTCAGAGGATCCAGCTATGAGTAGCGGACGTATCGTTCAAATCATCGGCGCCGTCATCGACGTGGAATTCCCACGTGACGTCGTGCCGAGTGTTTACAACGCGCTGAAAGTACAAGGCGCGGAAACCACCCTGGAAGTTCAGCAGCAGCTGGGCGACGGCGTGGTTCGTACCATTGCGATGGGCTCGACCGAAGGCCTGAAGCGCGGTCTGGATGTCGTCGACACCGGCGCTGCCATTTCCGTTCCTGTTGGTAAGGCCACTCTGGGCCGTATCATGGACGTACTGGGCAACCCGATCGACGAAGCCGGCCCGATCGGCGAAGAAGAGCGTCGTGGTATCCACCAGAAGGCTCCTTCCTTCGCTGACCAGGCAGGCGGCAACGACCTGCTGGAAACCGGCATCAAGGTTATCGACCTGGTTTGCCCGTTCGCCAAGGGTGGTAAGGTTGGTCTGTTCGGTGGTGCCGGCGTCGGCAAGACCGTTAACATGATGGAACTGATCCGTAACATCGCCATCGAGCACAGCGGTTACTCCGTGTTCGCCGGTGTGGGTGAGCGTACTCGTGAGGGTAACGACTTCTACCACGAGATGAAGGATTCCAACGTTCTCGACAAGGTAGCACTGGTCTACGGTCAGATGAACGAGCCACCAGGAAACCGTCTGCGCGTAGCGCTGACCGGCCTGACCATGGCCGAGAAGTTCCGTGACGAAGGTAACGACGTTCTGCTGTTCGTCGACAACATCTATCGTTACACCCTGGCCGGTACCGAAGTATCCGCACTGCTGGGCCGTATGCCTTCCGCAGTAGGTTATCAGCCGACCCTGGCCGAAGAGATGGGCGTTCTGCAAGAACGTATTACTTCGACCAAAGAAGGTTCGATCACCTCGATCCAGGCCGTATACGTACCTGCGGACGACCTGACCGACCCGTCGCCAGCCACCACCTTCGCCCACCTGGACGCCACCGTCGTTCTGTCCCGTGACATCGCCTCCCTGGGTATCTACCCGGCGGTCGACCCACTGGACTCGACTTCGCGCCAGCTGGACCCGAACGTGATCGGCAACGAGCACTACGAAACTGCTCGCCAGGTTCAGTATGTTCTGCAGCGCTACAAAGAGCTGAAAGACATCATCGCGATCCTGGGTATGGACGAACTGTCCGAAGCCGACAAGCAACTGGTAGCCCGCGCTCGTAAGATCCAGCGCTTCCTGTCGCAGCCGTTCTTCGTGGCCGAAGTCTTCACCGGTTCGCCAGGCAAGTACGTTTCCCTGAAAGACACCATCGCTGGCTTCAGCGGCATCCTCAAAGGTGACTACGACCACCTGCCAGAACAAGCGTTCTACATGGTCGGCAGCATCGACGAAGCGATCGAGAAAGCCAAGAAACTGTAATCCCGGCGCCCCGAAAGGGGCGCTAATCAGGTTGAGGCAAGCAGATGGCTATGACAGTCCATTGCGATATCGTCAGCGCGGAAGGAGAGATCTTCTCCGGCCTGGTCGAGATGGTAGTTGCGCACGGTAACCTGGGTGATCTTGGTATCGCTCCGGGCCACGCGCCGCTGATCACCAATCTCAAGCCTGGTCCGATCACGCTGACCAAGCAGGGTGGCGAGCGCGAGGTGTTCTACATCTCCGGTGGCTTCCTGGAAGTGCAGCCGAACATGGTCAAGGTACTCGCCGACACCGTGCAGCGTGCAGCCGACCTGGACGAAGCCTCCGCTCAGGATGCCGTCAAGGCAGCTGAGAAGGCCCTGCATGAGAAAGGCGCGGATTTCGACTACAGTGCCGCATCCGCACGTCTGGCCGAGGCCGCAGCCCAGCTGCGTACCGTCCAGCAGATCCGCAAGAAGTTCGGCGGTTAATTCCGCAAGCTTCATGTAGATTGAGAACAAGGGTAGCCATCGGCTACCCTTTTTCTTTTTTTGTAACCTATGAAACCGGTCATTTCACTGACCGCCCAGGATTGGTAGCCAGTAATGTCACTCGATATCGTTATTCTCGCCGCCGGCCAAGGCACCCGCATGCGCTCGGCGCTGCCCAAGGTGCTGCATCCGGTAGCCGGCAATTCCATGCTCGGCCATGTTATCCACAGCGCGCGCCAGTTGCAGCCGCAAGGTATTCACGTGGTCATTGGCCATGGTGCCGAGCTGGTTCGCGAGCGCCTTGCCGCTGACGACTTGAACTTCGTCATGCAGGACAAGCAGCTGGGTACCGGCCATGCGGTTGCCCAGGCATTGCCGGCGCTGACCGCCGACACCGTGCTGGTGCTGTACGGTGACGTGCCGTTGATCGAAGTAGAGACCCTGCAGCGTCTGCTGGCCAAGGCCAACGAGCAGCAGCTGGGCCTGCTCACGGTG
The DNA here is from genome assembly GCF_017490805.1 of Pseudomonas sp. 43(2021). Lineage (NCBI taxonomy): Bacteria > Pseudomonadati > Pseudomonadota > Gammaproteobacteria > Pseudomonadales > Pseudomonadaceae > Pseudomonas > Pseudomonas sp. 43(2021). The sequence continues at coordinate 95,807 of NZ_JAFGYJ010000007.1, read as the reverse complement.
ACCCTCGACGACCCGACCGGCTATGGCCGCATCGTGCGCGACGAGCAGGGCAAGGTGACTGCCATCGTTGAGCACAAGGACGCCAACGATGCGCAGAAAGCGATCAAGGAAGGCAACACCGGTATTCTGGCCCTGCCAGCCGCGCGCCTGGCCGACTGGATGGGCCGCCTGTCGAATAACAACGCCCAGGGCGAGTATTACCTGACCGACGTCATCGCCATGGCTGTGGCCGATGGCCTGGTGGTGGCTACCGAACAGCCCCACGACCCGATGGAAGTGCAAGGCGCCAACGACCGTCGCCAGCTGTCCGAGCTGGAGCGCCACTACCAGTTGCGCGAAGGCCGTCGCCTGATGGCCCAGGGCGTGACCCTGCGCGACCCGGCGCGCTTCGATGTGCGCGGTGAAGTGACCGTTGGCCGTGACGTGCTGATCGACATCAACGTGATTCTCGAAGGCAAGGTGGTCATCGAGGACGATGTGCAGATCGGCCCTAACTGCGTGATCAAGAATACCACCCTGCGCAAAGGCGCAGTGGTCAAGGCCAACAGCCACCTCGAAGGCGCCGTGATGGGCGAGGGCAGCGATGCCGGCCCGTTCGCCCGCCTGCGCCCGGGCAGCGTGCTGGACGCCAAGGCCCATGTGGGTAACTTCGTCGAACTGAAAAACGCCCACCTGGGTGAGGGCGCCAAGGCCGGTCACCTGACTTACCTGGGCGATGCCGAAATCGGTGCGCGCACCAACATCGGCGCCGGCACCATCACCTGCAACTACGATGGCGCCAACAAGTTCAAGACCGTGATGGGCGAGGACGTGTTCATCGGCTCCAACAACTCGTTGGTAGCGCCTGTGGAAATCAAGGCTGGTGCGACCACTGCTGCCGGCTCGACCATCACCCAGAGCGTGGAGGCAGGCGACCTGGCGGTGGCTCGTGCGCGTCAACGCAACATCTCGGGTTGGAAGCGGCCGGAAAAGATCAAGAAGAGCTGAGTTATACACAGCTGTTTCGATCGAAAGCCGACTTATGTGAATAAGTCGGCTTTTTTATTGGCAGGTCGCACTCAATTGCAGTCCGGCGCAATCCCTGTGGGAGCGGGTTCACCCGCGAACACCGTGTCTCTTTCTTCGCGGGTAAACCCGCTCCCACAGGGCGCCAATTTGCCGTGACGATTTATCCACAGCTTGACGAATCGTTCATCTTAGGTTTTGATTGCCACCATTATCTTTCGAAACGAAACTTAAGCGCTCATGTCGAAACGAAACACCCCGCAGCGGCGGCACAACATCCTGGCTTTGCTCAGCGAGCAGGGCGAGGTGAGTGTGGACGCTTTGGCCAAGCGTTTCGCAACCTCGGAAGTCACCATCCGCAAGGACCTTGCTGCCCTCGAAACCAATGGCCTGTTGCTACGGCGCTACGGTGGCGCGGTCCCGGTGCCGCAAGAGCTGCTGGGTGAGCCCGCCCAGCCCGTGTCTTCCTATAAAAAGGCCATCGCCCGCGCCGCCGTCGCGCGTATCCGCGAGCATGCGCGCATCATCATCGACAGCGGCAGCACCACGGCAGCCATGATCCCCGAGCTGGGGCGCCAGCCTGGCCTGGTGGTAATGACCAATTCGATGAACGTGGCCCGCGCCATCTGCGAGCTCGAACACGAGCCGGTGCTGCTGATGACTGGTGGCACCTGGGACCCGCATTCCGAGTCGTTCCAGGGCCAGGTGGCCGAGCAGGTGTTGCGCTCCTACGATTTCGACCAGCTGTTCATCGGCGCTGACGGTATCGACCTCGGCCGCGGCACCACCACCTTCAACGAACTTCTCGGGCTGAGCCGGGTCATGGCCGAAGTCGCCCGTGAAGTGATCGTGATGGTCGAATCGGACAAGGTCGGGCGCAAGATCCCCAACCTCGAGCTGCCCTGGGGCAGCGTGCACACCCTTATTACTGACGAACGCCTGCCCGCAGCGGCACGCGAACAAATTCAAGCCCGCGGCATCAACCTGATCTGCGCCGCGATCAGCCAGGAGCAATAAACCATGTGTGGAATCGTTGGTGCCGTCGCCGAGCGCAACATCACAGCCATCTTGATCGAAGGCCTCAAGCGTCTTGAGTACCGTGGGTACGACAGCGCTGGCCTGGCCGTCCTCACCCAGAACGGTGAACTGCAACGCCGCCGTCGTATCGGCAAGGTCAGCGAGCTGCAAGCCGCTGTTGCCGCCGAGCCACTGGCCGGCCAGCTGGGCATCGCCCACACCCGCTGGGCCACCCACGGTGCGCCGACCGAAGGTAACGCCCACCCGCACTTCTCGGGCAGTGAAGTGGCCGTGGTGCACAACGGCATCATCGAGAACCACGAAGAACTGCGCGAAGAGCTGAAAGACCTTGGCTATGTCTTCACTTCGCAGACCGATACCGAAGTCATCGTCCACCTGATCCACCACACCCTGAAGAGCATCCCGGACCTGACCGATGCCCTGAAGGCTGCGGTGAAGCGCCTGCATGGCGCTTATGGCCTGGCGCTGATCAGCGCCAAGCAGCCCGACCGCCTGGTAGCCGCACGCAGCGGCAGCCCGCTGGTCATCGGCCTGGGTCTGGGCGAGAACTTCCTGGCTTCCGACCAGCTGGCCCTGCGTCAGGTCACCGACCGCTTCATGTACCTGGAAGAAGGCGACATCGCCGAGATCCGCCGCGACCAGGTCTCCATCTGGGATCAGGACGGGCACAAGGTCCAGCGTGAAACCGTGCAGTACCACGAAGGTGCTGAAGCCGCCGACAAGGGCGCCTACCGCCACTTCATGCTCAAGGAAATCCACGAGCAGCCAAGCGTGGTGCAGCGCACCCTGGAAGGCCGTCTGGGCAAGGACAACGTGATGGTCCAGGCTTTCGGCCCGAAGGCTGCCGAACTGTTCGCCAAGGTGCGCAACGTGCAGATCGTTGCCTGCGGCACCAGCTACCACGCCGGCATGGTCGCCCGTTACTGGCTGGAAAGCCTGGCCGGCATCCCGTGCCAGGTGGAAGTGGCCAGTGAGTTCCGTTACCGCAAAGTAGTGGTGCAGTCGGACACCCTGTTCGTCTCCATCTCGCAGTCTGGCGAAACTGCCGATACCCTGGCCGCGCTGCGCAACGCCAAGGAACTGGGCTTCCTCGGCAGCCTGGCGATTTGCAACGTCGGTATCAGCTCGCTGGTACGTGAGTCGGACCTGACCCTGCTGACCCTGGCCGGCCCGGAAATCGGTGTGGCCTCGACCAAGGCCTTCACCACCCAGCTGGTATCGCTGATGCTGCTGACCCTGGCCCTGGGCCAGGTGCGCGGTACCCTGGAAGCCGGCGTCGAAGCCGAGCTGGTTGAAGAACTGCGCCGCCTGCCGGCCCGCCTGGGCGAAGCCCTGGCCATGGACGCCACCGTCGAGAAAATCGCCGAGCTGTTCGCCGACAAGCACCACACCCTGTTCCTCGGCCGTGGTGCGCAGTACCCGGTGGCGATGGAAGGTGCACTCAAGCTCAAGGAAATCTCCTACATCCACGCCGAAGCCTACCCGGCAGGCGAGCTGAAGCACGGCCCGCTGGCGCTGGTGGACAACGACATGCCGGTGGTTACCGTTGCGCCGAACAACGAGCTGCTGGAGAAGCTGAAGTCCAACCTGCAGGAAGTGCGTGCCCGTGGTGGCGAGCTGGTGGTGTTCGCCGACGAGCAGGCCGGAATGACCAATGGCGAAGGTACCCATGTGATCAAGGTGCCACACATTGCCGACGCCCTGGCGCCGATCCTGTACACCATCCCGCTGCAGTTGCTGTCGTACTACGTGGCCGTGCTCAAGGGCACCGACGTGGACCAGCCGCGTAACCTGGCCAAGTCGGTTACGGTCGAGTAAGCCAGAAGCCGGGGCCCTTCGCGTCCCATCGCGATACAAGGCCGCTCCTACAGGAAATCGCGTTCTCCTGTAGGAGCGGCCTTGTGTCGCGATGGGCTGCAAAGCAGCCCACGGCTATCTCGCATCAGATCTGCATCGCCATCCCGTCCACATTCATCGCTGCCTGGCGCAAGGCCTCGGAGCGGGTGGGGTGGGGGTGGCAGGTGAGGGCGATGTCTTCCGCCGAGGCCGAGAACTCCATGGCCACGCAGAACTCACCAATCATCTCGCTGACACTTGGGCCCACCAGGTGCACACCCAGCACTTCATCGGTCTCGGCATCGGCGATGACCTTGGCGAAGCCTTCGGTCTCGTGGTTGATCTTGGCGCGGCTGTTGGCCGTGAACGGGAACTTGCCGACTTTATAGGCACGCCCTTCGGCCTTGAGCTGCTCTTCGGTCTTGCCCACGGTGGCCAGCTCCGGGCGGGTGTAGATCACACCAGGGATAAGGTTGTAGTTGACCTCATGGGGCTTGCCGGCGATGCGTTCGATGCAGGCCACCGCTTCGTCTTCGGCTTTGTGCGCCAGCATCGGGCCGGAGGTGACGTCGCCAATCACCCAGATACCCGGCACGGCAGTGCGGTGGTGGTCGTTGCCGAGCATGCCGCGCTTGTCGGTCTCCAGGCCCACGCTTTCCAGGTTCAGCCCTTTGGTATAGGGGCGGCGACCGATGGCGACCAGTACGTAGTCAGCCTGCAGCGTTTCTGCGGTACCGCCAGCGGCTGGCTCCAGGGTCAGGCTCACGCCATCGGCGCTGGCGTTGGCCTGGGTCACCTTGCTGCCCAGCTTGAATACCATGCCTTGCTTGGCCAAGGCCTTCTGCAAGGTCCTGGCGGTTTCTTCATCGGTGCCTGGGCAGATGCGGTCGAGGTATTCGATGACCGTGACCTGGCTGCCCAGGCGACGCCATACCGAACCCAGCTCGAGGCCGATCACGCCGGCGCCGATGACGACCAGGTGCTTGGGCACCTGTGGCAGCGACAGCGCGCCGGTCGAGTCGATGATGCGCTGGTTGTCGATGGTCACGCCCGGCAGCGGGGTAGGCTCGGAGCCGGTGGCAATGACGATGTCCTTGGCCTGCAATGCGGTTTCGCTGCCGTCCTCAGCCTTGACCACGACCTTGCCGACACCATCCAGGCGGCCCCAGCCCTTGATCCAGTCGACCTTGTTCTTGCGGAACAGGTACTCGATGCCCTTGGTCAGGCCGGTCACGCTCTCGTCCTTCTGTTTCATCATCTGGGCGAGGTTTAGGGTAGGTTTGACTTCGATACCGAGGTGGGCGAACTCGTCACCGCTGGCGGCTTCGTACAGCTCGGAAGCATGCAGCAACGCCTTGGAGGGCATGCAGCCCACGTTCAGGCAGGTGCCACCCAAGGTCGAGCGGCCCTCCACGCAGGCTACGCTCAGGCCCAGCTGGCCGGCACGGATGGCTGCGTTGTAGCCGCCAGGGCCACCGCCGATGATCACCACGTCATAGGATTTCATGGGTTCAACTCCAGGATGAAGAAGCGCAAGAGGGGCACAAGGTTAAGCTGAGATGCAAAAATTGTATACAATCTGCTGTGTGGATAAGATCAGTCGGTTCTAGACCATGGTCTGGTTTAGAGGAAACATCCCACGAATGAACTACTCTGATCCGGCGACGTTCGAAATATAAGGCGTCGTGGCCAAATACGGACAGGAGGGTCGTTCATGCTTGCGCAACTTCCACCGGCACTGCAGAGCCTGCATCTGCCGCTGCGGCTGAAACTGTGGGACGGTAACCAGTTCGATCTGGGGCCTAGCCCGCAGGTCACCATCCTGGTCAAGGAGCCGCAGCTGATCAGCCAGTTGAGCCACCCGAGCATGGACCAGCTGGGCACGGCATTTGTCGAAGGCAAGCTGGAGCTGGAAGGCGACATTGGTGAAGCCATCCGCGTATGTGATGAGCTGAGCGAAGCGCTACTGACCGACGAGGACAACGTCCCACCGCAACGGCGGGCCCATGACAAGAGCACCGACGCTGAAGCCATTTCCTACCATTACGATGTTTCCAACGCGTTCTACCAGCTCTGGCTGGATCAGGACATGGCCTACTCCTGCGCCTACTTCCGCGAGCCGGACAACACGCTGGATCAGGCACAGCAGGACAAATTCGATCACCTGTGCCGCAAGCTGCGGCTGGACGCCGGTGACTACCTGCTCGACGTTGGTTGTGGCTGGGGTGGGCTGGCGCGTTTCGCTGCTCGCGAATATGGCGCCAAGGTGTTTGGTATCACCTTGAGCAAGGAGCAGCTCAAGCTCGGCCGCGAGCGGGTCAAGGCCGAGGGGCTGGCCGACAGGGTCGACCTGCAGATTCTCGACTACCGCGATCTGCCTCAGGATGGCCGCTTCGACAAGGTTGTCAGCGTTGGCATGTTCGAGCATGTCGGGCATGCCAACCTGGCGCTGTATAGCCAGAAACTGTTCGGAGCCGTGAGGGAAGGGGGCCTGGTGATGAACCACGGTATCACCGCCAAGCATGTGGATGGCCGCCCGGTCGGGCGTGGCGCTGGCGAGTTCATCGACCGCTACGTGTTCCCCCATGGCGAGCTGCCGCACCTGTCAATGATCAGCGCCAGCATCTGTGAAGCGGGGCTGGAGGTGGTGGACGTGGAAAGCCTGCGTTTGCACTACGCCAAGACTTTGCACCACTGGAGCGAGAACCTGGAGAACCAGTTGCACAAGGCAGCGGCGCTGGTGCCCGAGAAGACCTTGCGCATCTGGCGCCTGTACCTGGCCGGGTGTGCCTATGCCTTCCAGAAGGGCTGGATCAACCTGCACCAGATACTGGCCGTGAAGCCCTACGCCGATGGGCACCATGATCTACCCTGGACGCGTGAAGACTTGTATCGCTGAATTGCAACCAAGCACGCAAGCGCGACACCATACCCTGTGGGAGCGGGTTTACCCGCGAATGCGTCGGTACAGCCACTGACGTCTTCGCGGGTAAACCCGCTCCCACAAGGGCCGCGATACCTTGCGAGGTGCGCAGACGCATCACAGAATCGGCGAAATCAGCCGCGCAATCCGCATCCCCAGTTGCTGCAGCCGATGGGTATCGCGGCTGTCCTCTGCAGTAATTTCCCGTGCCTGTTCAAAGTCATTGATCAGCATGTTCTCGACCTGGTCGGCGAAGCCGCGGTCGACCGTCAGCAGGGTGATCTCGAAGTTCAGGCGGAACGAGCGGTTGTCCAGGTTGGCACTGCCGATCGCACTGACATCGTCATCCACCAGCACCACCTTCTGGTGCAGGAAGCCCGGTTGATAGCGGAACATGCGTACACCCGCACGTACTGCTTCGAAGGCGAACAGACTGGAGGCGGCATAGACGATGCGATGGTCTGGACGTGACGGGATCAGCACGCGCACATCGACCCCACGCAGTACCGCCAGGCGCAGGGCGGCAAACACCGCCTCGTCGGGGATGAAGTACGGGCTGGTGATCCACACGCGCCGGGTGGCTGAATGAATAGCCTCAAGAAAGAACAGCGAGCAGGTTTCCTGTGGGTCGGCCGGGCCGCTGGCCAAGGCTTGGCACAGCACGCCGTTGTCCGGGTAGGCGTCCGGCAGGATCAGCGGCGGTAGCTGGCGCGCGGCCCAATACCAGTCCTCGGCGAACGACTCCTGCAGGCAGGCCAGCACCGGCCCGCTGATCTGCACATGGGTGTCGCGCCAGGGTGAGAGCTGCGGGTCGCCACCAAGGTACTCATCGCCCACGTTATGCCCGCCGATGAAACCGAGCAGGCCATCCACCACCACGATCTTGCGGTGGTTGCGGAAGTTCACCTGGAAGCGGTTGAACCAGCCACGACGGGTAGCGAAGGCATGGATCTGTACACCACCGTCGCGCAGTAGCTGGCTGTAGCTGGCCGGCAAGGCATGGCTGCCGACGCGGTCGTACAGCACGAACACCTGCACCCCCTCGGCGGCTTTGCGCAGCAGCAGTTGCTGCAACGCCTTGCCCAGGCTGTCGTCATGGATGATGAAGAACTGCACCAGCACCACGGCGCGGGCTTTTTCGATGGCGGCGAAGATGGCATCGAATGTCGCCTTGCCATCGATCAGCAGCTTCACCTGGTTGCTGGCCAGGCAGGGCATGCGCCCGAGCTTGGGCATGGCGCGCAGGGCCGCATAGCTTTCCGACTCGCGGGCGGTGAGGGCTTCTTCTACCCAAGGCCGCCAGTTGAGGTTGGCCATGGCCACGTGCATTTCCTGGTTGGCCTGTCGCCGGGCCTTGATATAGGCGTAGAACGAGCGGGCACCGAAGATCAGGTAAGGGATCAGGGTGAGGTAGGGGATGAAGAACAACGGCATCGCCCAGGCGATTGCGCCCTGGGCAGTGCGCACGGTGAACAGTGCGTGCAGTGCGGCGACGATACCCAGCAGATGAACCAGGCCGAGTAGATAACCGAAGAAGTAGGGGCTGTGGTAGTCCATATGCATCCTGCTGGCCGAGTACACTTGAGTAACAGAACACGTTCCCGGTCCGTCTTGCAACCTGCGGGTGGATTTGGCGTCTAAGGCTCAGCCCGGCCCGCTTGGCCGGCTTTTTTCCAGGAGCGTTCGTCCATGAAGATTCGTCTGCCACTGTTGGCGTTGGCCCTAGGTGTGAGCAGCCCGCTGGTGCATGCCCAGATGCTGCAGCCAGGTTTGTGGGAGCTGACCACCAGCAACATGCAGGTCGATGGCAAGCCGTTACCCGACATGGAGTTCATGCTCGGCCAGTTGAAGAACCTGCCGCCGGAGCAGCGTGCGATGATGGAAGGGGTGCTGGCCAAACAGGGGGTGACTGTTGGGGGCAAGGGGGTGCGCTCGTGCCTGACGCCAGAACAGGTGGCAACCAACGATATCCCGCTGCAGGACCCGAAGTCAGGTTGTACCCAGAAGATCACCGACCGCACCGGCAATGTGTGGAAATTCCAGTTCAGTTGCCCCAAGGCACAGGGCAGTGGCCAGGCGACTTTCCTCAGTGACCGGGAGTTCACCACACAGGTCAATGGCACCTTCAACGCCTCGGGTGTTCAGCAGCAAGGCAGCATGAACACCCGTGCCGTGTGGCTGGGTAATGATTGCGGTTCGGTCAAGCCGCGCAGCTGACATCCCATTGCCACTGGCTGGTCGCGACAGCGTCGTGGGCATGCAGGCTTTCTGCATGTTCCACGCGCAGCTTGAAGGCCGTGCTCCACTCTATTTGCCGTAGCGCCTTGTGCAGGCGTCGTGCGGCGTCTTCGCAGAACATCAGGTTCTGGCCGTTGGCCAAGGCAAAGGCTTGCTCGTCTGCGCGCTTTACCGCGGTCTGTACCGCTGTCCCCAGGCTGGCTTCTATGCGGTCGATCAGCTCGGTAATTGGCAGTACCTGCTGATTGCTGCGCAGCCTTACCCGGATTTGTGCGCTACTGCGTTGGCTATGGGGCGTCGCTACGATGCCTTCGGCGCTGCCAAGCCACTGCAGCACTGCAGATTTTTCGACCTGCTCAGCGCCGAAATGCGCCTGGAACTGCTGCTGAATCAGCTGCCGTGCAAGTGCAGCCGAGCATGGGCAGGTCGACGAGTAAGGCACGGAAACGGATAGTTCCACGTGGAACATTTCGTTTTCCATCCTTGCGTCGACTGTTACCGCATAGCTTTTCCAACCATCCAATGGGCTGACCAGGGCTGGCCTTTTCAGCAGATGGTCGAAGTGCAGGCGCAGATAAGCCGCAGAAGAAAGGCCTTCGTGGCTGCTCAGAAAGTGAGCCAGCAGTTGGTGCATGGCGAGCGGCGTCAGGGGCTGATGCTCCAGGGAAGCCAGGGCAAGGTAAAGCCGAGACATATGGATACCCCGTGAGCTGCCGTCTACCAGGCTTACACCGGCATCGATGGTTGCAGCCGCCGTGCGCCCTTCGAACTGCACAGGCAGGGCGATCCCGCACATACCCACCCAGTTCAACGGCAAGGCATATTCCTGGGATTGGGCGGCAATGTCGGGGAGCTTGAGCTGGTTCATTTGGCATTCCAAACAGAAGGGGAGCACGCGTCCGTCGAGAACGGGCTTGGCGAAATTGTATTGTTACTTTATAACATTGTGCAATGCATCGTTTCGAATGCGCTCGCCTGAAGAGGTTTCGCCATGTCCAACCGTCTCCCTGTCACCGTGCTGTCCGGCTTCCTTGGTGCCGGCAAGAGCACTTTGCTCAACCATGTGCTGCGTAACCGCGACAACCTGCGGGTCGCGGTCATCGTCAACGACATGAGCGAAATCAACATCGACGCCAGCGAGGTGCAGCGCAACGTCAGCCTCAACCGTGCCGAGGAAAAGCTGGTGGAGATGAGCAATGGCTGCATCTGCTGCACGCTGCGAGAAGACCTGCTCGAGGAAGTGGCACGGTTGGCCGAAGAAGGGCGTTTCGATTATTTGCTGATCGAGTCCACCGGGATCTCGGAGCCGCTGCCGGTGGCCGAGACCTTCACCTTTCGTGACGAACAGGGCCGCAGCCTGTCCGACATGGCGCGGCTGGACACCATGGTCACCGTGGTCGATGGCCTGAACTTCCTGCGTGATTACCAGGCAGCAGACAGTCTGGCCAGCCGTGGCGAAACCCTGGGTGAGGAGGACGAGCGCTCGATCAGTGACTTGTTGATCGAGCAGGTCGAGTTCGCCGATGTGCTGTTGCTGAGCAAGATCGACCTGATCAGCCAGCACGAGCGCGAAGAGCTCATGGCCATTCTGCGCAGCCTCAATGCCCGGGCGCAGATCGTGCCCATGGTCATGGGCCAGGTGCCGCTGGCGCGCATTCTCGATACCGGCCTGTTCGACTTCGACCAGGCTGCCCAGGCACCGGGCTGGCTGCAGGAGCTACGTGGCGAGCATGTGCCGGAGACCGAAGAGTACGGCATTGCCGCCACCACCTGGCAGGCCCGGCGTCCGCTTCATCCACAGCGCTTCTTCGATTTTATCCACACGCCCTGGAGCAATGGCCGACTGCTGCGTTCGAAAGGTTTTTTCTGGTTGGCCAGCAAGTACCAGGAGGCCGGAAGCTGGTCGCAGGCGGGCGGCATGATGCGCCATGGCCTGGCGGGCCGCTGGTGGCGTTTTGTGCCGCGCGAGCAGTGGCCACAGGATGTGGATAACACTGCGGCGATCATGAAAAACTGGGCTGCCGAGAGTGGTGACTGCCGCCAGGAACTGGTGTTCATCGGGCAGAACATCGACTTCGTAAAATTATCCACAGCACTTGATGCATGCCTGTTGACCGATCAGGAAATGGACTTGGGGCACATGGGCTGGTTGCGTCTGCCCGATCCGTTCGGCCCATGGCATGAGGAGGCGGCAGCATGAACCCCGCACGCAAGCCTGTGGATATCTTCCAGATGTTCGGCGAGACACCGCAGGTGCTGACCGAAGTGCTGCAGGACGGCGTGAACCTGGCGGTATGGCGCCGGCGTTTGCCGCCGCAGCTGGAGGACTTTGCCACGCTGGTAGTCGGCCTTGGCCAGCCCTTGGCAGACCAGCGCGTCATCGATGTGGACGAGCAGCACATGCCGGTACTGACCGAGTTGTTGCGCGAAGCGGCGGACTTGCACGGCTACGAGGCATTCGTGGCCGATGTGACCTGGCTGGTGGCAGCTTATACCTGCCTGGTGGGTGCGCGGCGGGTCGGTTTGCGCCTGCGGGTACTGGCTGGCCCCATGTGCCCGCGCTTTCATGTGGATAACGTGCCGCTGCGTCTGCTCACCACCTATACCGGTCCGGGCAGCGAGTGGTTGCAAGAGCACAGGAGTCAACGCGGTGAGTTACACGCAGCCCTACCTTCTGTGGATAACATCCAGCACCTGCAAGCTGGTGATGTGGCGGTGCTCAAAGGTGAGAAGTGGCAGGGCAACGAAGGTGCGGGCCTGGTGCACCGTTCGCCCTCGGGCCAGCAGGGGCGCCTGTTGCTCAGCCTTGACTGGCTGGCATGACGGCGCATAGTGAGGCATCACTATTGCCCGAAGCCACCCATGCTGCAGAACATTCCCACCCACGTGATTGCCGGCCCGTTGGGGGCCGGCAAGACCACCCTGATCCGTCATCTGCTGGCCCAGCGCCCGGCCAATGAGCGCTGGGCTGTATTGATCAACGAATTCGGCCTGGTAGGCCTGGATGCCGCCTTGCTCAGCCGTGACGAAGACGGCATCGCCATCGGCGAGGTCGCAGGTGGCTGCCTGTGCTGCGTCAATGGCATGCCGTTCCAGGTGGGCCTGGGCCGGCTGCTGCGCAAATCCCGGCCTGACCGGTTGTTTATCGAGCCGTCCGGGCTGGGTCATCCCTTGCAGTTACTTGCCCAGTTACAACAGGCTCCTTGGGCTGGAGTGCTGACAATACAGCCATTGCTGATGGTCGTGGATGCGCAGTCGATGGTCCGCAACGAGCAGCTTCCGGAGGCTCAACAGCAGGCGTTCGATGCTTCTGAAAGCATTGTTTTCAACAAATCAGAGGCTGTGAATGAAGATTATAAGTTGTTGATAAATAACAGATTATATGGAAAGAAAATATTCTGGACCGTCCAAGGGAAGCTGCCCTTTTCGGACCTTCCAACTATACCCAAGGGCATTGTCGACAGCTCGTTTGTGGATAACAGGATTGTCGACAATCCTGTAGATCCACCGGCAGCGCTATGGGCGGACCCCGGCCAGCCGATCTGTCTTGCCCAGCAGGGAGAGGGGGGTTGGAGCATCGGCTGGCGCTGGCACCCCGGGCAGCAGTTTTATCCACAGCGGCTGCAGGCGTTCCTGCGTGCCTGGCCGTGGCGACGCGCCAAAGGGGTTATCCACAGTGTGGAGGGTTGGCAATCATTCAATGGCCTGAATGGAGACATGCCCACCTGGCAGCCCAGCGACTGGCGCAGGGATACTCGCATCGAGCTGATTTTCGATCAGCCGCAATCGCAACCCGCGTTGCAAGCCGGGTTGAGCGAATGCCGCGTCAGCTGATCAGTTGCGCCAGCGGTTGTGCTCCTGGCGCCACTGCTGCATCTCGATGACATTGTCGGCGCGGGGCGGGGTCTTGATCTCGAACGGGTAGGGCGCCAGTTCGATCTGCACGCTGTGGGCGCCGAACTGGGTCACGGTACCGGGGTGGCGCTGCTCGCCGGTGACGGTGAATTCGAAGGCGTAGACGCGCGCCAGGCGCTTGCGGCCGTTGGCGTCACGGACAAAGGCGATACGCTTGAGTGCGACCGCATCGTCGAGCAGTTCGAGGTCGAGTTTGGCGCAATGCTGTTTGACCCGCTCCAGGGCTTTTTCGCGCAACCCGTGGTTGTGCCACAACCAGGCGCCTGCCGTGGCGACCAGCATCAGGACGAAGAGGTTTTCCAGGGTCAACATTTGCATATGCTCCAAACAGGTCGATCCAGCTTAACTGCGTCCCTGGCCTGTCGTACAGGTGGCAATCGAGTTCATACTGCGCTGCGCACAATCCCTGAAACAGCTTTGGAAACCTCCCGCATGAAACGTACCCCGCACCTGCTCGCCATCCAGTCCCATGTGGTGTTCGGCCACGCCGGCAACAGCGCCGCGGTGTTTCCCATGCAGCGTATCGGGGTCAATGTGTGGCCGCTCAATACCGTGCAGTTCTCCAATCACACACAGTATGGCCAGTGGGCGGGTGAAGTGCTTGCCCCGGCGCAAATTCCTGCGTTGGTGGAAGGCATTTCCAACATCGGCGAGCTGGGCCACTGCGACGCGGTGCTGTCCGGCTACCTGGGCAGTGCCGAACAAGGGCGGGCGATTCTGGCCGGCGTCGAGCGGATCAAGGCAGTAAACCCAAAGGCCTTGTACCTGTGCGACCCGGTCATGGGGCACCCGGAGAAGGGCTGTATCGTGCCAGCGGAAGTCAGCGAGTTCCTGCTCGACGAGGCGGCCGCCACGGCTGACATCCTGTGCCCCAACCAGCTGGAGCTGGACAGCTTCTGTGGGCGCCGGGCGCAGTCGCTGGAGGACTGTGTGAACATGGCCCGTAGCCTGCTGCAGCGCGGGCCGCAGGTGGTGCTGGTCAAGCACCTGGCTTACCCCGGGCGTGCCGAGGACCAGTTCGAGATGCTGCTGGTGACTGCCGAGCACAGCTGGCACCTGCGTCGCCCGCTGCTGGCGTTCCCACGGCAGCCGGTGGGGGTGGGTGACCTGACCTCAGGCCTGTTCCTGGCCCGCGTGCTGCTCGGCGACAGCTGGGTGCAGGCGTTCGAGTTCACCGCTGCAGCCGTGCACGAAGTGCTGCTGGAAACCCAGGCCTGCGCCAGCTACGAGCTGCAACTGGTGCGGGCCCAGGACCGCATCGCGCACCCACGGGTGCGCTTCGAGGCACAGCTGCTGGCGCTTTAAATGGCGTCGGTTTTCAGGTCCTGGTAGCGCTTTTCCAGTTCCTGGCGGATCTGCCGGCGCTGCTGGCCCTGCAGGAAGCGGCGCTTTTCTTCGCTGCTTTGCGGCTGGCGTGGCGGCACCGGCACCGGGCGACGGTTGTCGTCGACCGCGACCATGGTGAAGAAGCAGCTGTTGGAATGGCGTACCGAGCGCTCGCGGATGTTCTCGGTCACCACCTTGATGCCTACCTCCATCGAGGTGTTGCCGGTGTAGTTGACCGACGCCAGGAAGGTCACCAGTTCGCCCACGTGCACCGGCTCGCGGAAGATCACCTGGTCGACCGACAAGGTGACCACATAACTGCCGGCATAGCGGCTGGCGCACGCATAGGCCACTTCGTCGAGGTACTTGAGCAGGGTGCCGCCATGTACGTTGCCAGAAAAGTTGGCCATGTCCGGGGTCATCAGGACGGTCATGCTCAGCTGGGCGTTTCCAGGTTCCATAGTGTGCTCACGGTGAGGTTGCGCTGAATCGGGCGAATGGGGGGTATTATCTGCAGACACTTCTGTTCCCCTCTTTTGAATTTGCCTTCCTGATACGGGACGTTGGCTGACGCTCCATCGTCACGCCGATCATGCCATCAGCGGCGCTTTTCCAGCCGATCTGTTTCTGCATATTGCACCGCCTTTTTGCGGCGGGGTGCGATGTTAACCTGACTACGCCCATGCAACATGGGCCTTTCCTGCATTCAAAACAGTATGTACTTGCTGCTCGCTCAGGGTTGCCTTGGCAGAGGAGCGGTCTGCCCAGGCATCCAGCAACGGACGAGAAAAAGGAGTATCACGCCATGCATGCCATCAGCTTCATCCAGGACCTGGCTGTCATCATGCTGGTTGCCGGCGTGGTCACCGTACTCTTTCACCGCCTCAAGCAACCCGTGGTGCTGGGCTACATCGTCGCCGGCTTCATCATCGGCCCGCACACCCCACCGTTCGGCCTGATCCACGACGAAGACACCATCAAGACCCTCGCCGAACTGGGGGTGATCTTCCTGATGTTCTGCCTGGGGCTCGAGTTCAGCCTGCGCAAGCTGTTCAAGGTAGGCGCCACGGCGTTCATCGCGGCGTTCCTGGAAATCGTGCTGATGATCTGGATCGGCTTCGAGATCGGCCGCTGGTTCGGCTGGAACACCATGGATTCGCTGTTCCTCGGTGCCATCCTGGCAATTTCCTCGACCACCATCATCGTCAAGGCGCTCAACGACCTGAAGATGAAGAACGAGCGTTTCGCCCAGCTTATCTTCGGCGTGCTGATCGTCGAGGACATTCTCGGCATCGGTATCATCGCTCTGCTGTCGGGCATTGCCGTCAGTGGCACGGTCAGCTCGGGCGAGGTGTTCTCCACTGTTGGCAAGCTGTCGCTGTTCATGATCGTCGCGCTGGTCATCGGCATCCTGCTGGTGCCGCGGCTGCTGGCCTACGTGGCCAAATTCGAAAGCAACGAGATGTTGCTGATTACCGTACTGGGCCTGTGCTTCGGCTTCTGCCTGCTGGTAGTGAAGCTGGAATACAGCATGGTGCTGGGTGCCTTCCTGATTGGCGCGATCATGGCCGAATCGCGCCAGCTGCTGAAGATCGAGAGCCTGATCGAACCGGTACGCGACCTGTTCAGCGCCATCTTCTTCGTCGCCATCGGCCTGATGATCGACCCCCAGGTGCTGATCGACTACGCCTGGCCGATCGTGGTCATTACCTTGGCAGTGGTGTTGGGCAAGATGCTGTCATGCGGCATGGGCGCGTTCATTGCCGGCAATGACGGGCGCACATCGCTGCGGGTGGGCATGGGGCTTTCGCAGATTGGCGAGTTTTCCTTCATCATCGCCGCGCTGGGCATGACCCTGCAGGTGACCAGCGACTTCCTCTACCCGGTGGCTGTGGCGGTATCGGCAATCACCACGCTGCTGACACCCTACCTGATCCGCGCCGCCGACCCGCTGTCGCTGAAGCTGGGCAAGGTAGTGCCCAGCCGTCTGGCGCGGGTGCTGTCGTTGTATGGCGAATGGTTGCGCAGCATCCAGCCGCAGGGCGAGAGCGCCATGCTGGCGGCGATGATCCGGCGCATCCTGTTGCAGGTGGGGGTGAACCTGGCGCTGGTGATCGCCATCTTCTTCAGTGGTGGCTACTTCGCCGGGCGTATCGGCAACTGGCTCAGTGAGTGGGTCAGCGATGCCAGCCAGCAGAAAGCGCTGATCTGGGGGGCGGCGTTGTTGCTGTCGCTGCCGTTCCTGATTGCTGCCTATCGCAAGCTCAAGGCGCTGTCGATGCTGTTGGCAGAGATGGGCGTCAAGCCCGAAATGGCCGGGCGGCATACCCAGCGTGTGCGCCGAGTGATTGCCGAGGTGATCCCGCTGTTGTCGCTACTGGTGATTTTCCTGCTGCTGTCGGCGCTGTCGGCAAGCATTCTGCCGACCAGCGAGTTGCTGCTGGTGATTGCCGTGGTGGCTGCGGTGGTGGTGGCCTTGCTGTGGCGCTGGTTTATCCGCGTGCATACGCGCATGCAGATTGCCTTGCTGGAGACGCTGGAGAACAGCCGCGAGAATACGCACTGAAGGGGGCATGCTTCCTGCGCAAGATTTCACCGTCGTCCGAGGGGATGGAGCGGTAGCGATGTCGCCAGGCGCAGAAAGCCTGGCGATTTTAACTACATTGATGGCACTGGGCCATAGATTTTCCTATTCCTGTGCCGGCCTCTTCGCGGGTAAACCCGCTCCCACAGGGACTGCACAGGTGTTGAACATTGTGCAGTCCCTGTGGGAGCGGGGAGGCCGGCACAGTCAGCATCAAATCAGAGGTTGGAATCAGCTCTCCAGCCAGACATCCCGCGCCCAGTGCCACACCGATTCCCAGCTGTCTTCGCCGACGATTTCCTCTTCGGCATCCCACAGCACCACGGTCCCGTCTTCTTCGACGCAGTAGTAGTTGTCGCCGTCCTGGCACAGCGGAATCAGGTCACGGGGTACGCCGGCATCCCAGGCATTGGCGGCGACGTCGGGCAGGTAGGTATGCGACTGTGGGTCGGTAACTGTCACTGGTTCCAGAGAGCCATACACCACGTCACTGACGGTCAGCAGGAACTCTTTGAACACGAACGGAATGTTGATGAACAGCTCTTCTTCGATCTCGACCAGCAGGTCCTCGTCGGGAAGCTCAAGGGGCACCGGCACTGGCTCGTTGGCTTCACGGAGTTGTTCGATCACTTCTTCCACGGTTCGCTTCCTCTGACCTAGATGACAACGCTGCGCGTTATACCCTAGTAGGCCACTCCGGCAAAAGCAAAACCCCGGGACAGGCCCGGGGTTTTTTGTGCAGCACGCAGCGATTAGCCGTTTTGACGGATACCGGCCACCAGCCAAGGCTGGTTTTCGCCCTGGGCGCGGACCATGTGCCAGCTTTCGCTGAACACTTCGCCCTGGTCGAAGCGCGAGTTCTTCGACACGCCACGGAAGGTCAGGGTGGCGTCGGTACGGTCGGCGCGGTCGTCGACACCGTCCAGCTGCACATCGAGGTTGTCGATGTAGGTGGACTGGAAGCCATCACCCAGTTCAGCGCGCTCGCGCTTGAGGAACTCGAGCATCTGCGGGGTGACGAACTCGGCGATCTTGTCCATCTCGTTGGCGTCCCAGTGCTGCTGCAGCGCCTGGAAGTGGTTGCGGGCGGCAGCCAGGAAGTTCTGCTCGTTGAACCAGGCCGGGGCGTTGATCACCGGGGCGGCTGCGGCAGCAGGTGCGGCCGAACCACCGAAGATCGACGGCTGGGCAGGCTGGGCGTGAGCTTCACGGTGCATTGGTGCATGGCCCGGCATGGCCATTTGCGGCTGCTGCTGGCGACGGCGCGCGGCGATGAAGCGGAACACCAGGAAGGCGATCAGCGCCACGATCAGGAAGTCCATGATCTGGAAGCCTTCGAAACCGTCGCCCATGAACATGGAAGCCAGCAGGCCACCGGCGGCGAGGCCGGCCAGTGGGCCCAACCAGCGCGAAGCACCGCTGGCGGCCGGAGCTGCACGGCCAGGTGCGGTCGGCGCGGCGGCAGGCGTGGTTGGCGTGGCCTGGCGGGTCTGGTGAATAGGCGCGGAGCCCGAGCTCTTGCCGCCGCCAAAGCGCTTGGCGTTGGCGTCCAGGCTCAGCGTCAGGCCGACGCAGAGCGCCAGAGCGATGCTAAGAAAACGTTGCATAAGTGGGATATCCCCTGTTGTGGATTGCACGCGCGTCATGGTGCACAGGTTCCCGGGCACATGACCAGCGACATAATGTTTCGAGCTTTTGCCTGAATGTTACAAACCTGCCACGACCGGCCCTCTGAATGCTGGCGCAATACCTGTAGGAGCGGGCATGCCCGCGAACACCGGCGAAGCCGGTGCCATACACCGAGTTGCCGGCTTCGCGGGCATGCCCGCTCCCACAGGTATTGCGCAGGCTTCTAAAACTTTGGGCAAGCCTCAACCAGGGCATGCGCAGGCTTTTAGATGGCCTCGAGCTTGGCGTACCCCAGCATCAACCATTTGCTGCCCTCGGCAAAATTCACCTGCACCCGCGCCTGGGCGCCGGAGCCCTCGAAGTTGAGGATCACACCTTCGCCGAACACCGCATGCTGCACACGCTGGCCCAGGTTGAACGCGGTCTGCGGAATGCTGGCATTGGCGAACAGGTTGCTGTTCGTGGCCGTCTTGGCCCCGCCGAACGGGCGGCTGACACTGTTGGACAGACGCACCTCCTGAATCAGGCCCGTCGGAATTTCGCGTACGAAACGTGACACCTTGTTGTAGGTTTCGCTGCCATACAGGCGACGCGTTTCGGCGTAGGTCATGACCAGCTGGCGCATGGCGCGGGTGATGCCCACATAAGCCAGGCGGCGTTCCTCTTCCAGGCGGCCGGGCTCTTCCAGGCTCATCTTGTGCGGGAACAGGCCTTCTTCCATGCCCACCAGGAACACATACGGGAACTCCAGGCCCTTGGCGCTGTGCAAGGTCATCAGCTGGACGCTGTCTTCGTGCTCGTCGGCCTGGGCATCACCTGCCTCGAGCGAGGCGTGGCCGAGGAACGCCGAGAGTGGCGAGAGGTCGGCGTCTTCGTCGGTGGACTCGAAGTTGCGCGCTGCGCTGACCAGTTCCTCAAGGTTTTCTACCCGTGCCTGGCCCTTTTCACCCTTTTCTTCCTGGTGATAGATGATCAGCCCGGACTGCTCGATGGTGGTCTGGGTCATGGTATGCAGTGGCATGTCCACGACCTTGGCAGCCAACCCCTCGATAAGCTCGATGAACGCACCCAGGGCACTGGCGGCGCGGCCTTTCAGGGCCTTGGCAGCGAGCAACTGGCACATGGCCTCCCACATCGACAGCTGGCTGTGGCGGGCGTGCTCGCGGATGGCTTCGACGGTTTTCTCGCCAATGCCACGTGGCGGTACGTTGATCACCCGCTCCAGGGCGGCATCGTTGCCACGGCCTTCGATCAGGCGCAGGTAAGCCATGGCGTTCTTGATTTCGGCGCGCTCGAAGAAGCGCTGGCCACCGTAGATGCGGTAGGGGATGCGCTCGCGCAGCAGGGCTTCTTCCAGCACCCGTGACTGGGCGTTGGAACGGTACAGGATGGCGATCTCGTTGCGCGCATTGCCCTGCTTGACCAGGCTCTCGATGGTTTCCACCACGTAGCGCGCTTCGTCGTGCTCGTTGTAGGCCGCGTACAGGGTCAGCGGCTCTCCTTCGCCCATGTCGGTCCACAGCTCCTTGCCCAGGCGCCCGCTGTTGTTGGCGATCAGCGCGTTGGCTGCCTTGAGGATGCCGCCGGTGGAGCGGTAGTTCTGCTCCAGGCGGATCATTTCGGCGTCGGGGAAGTCGGCAGTGTACTGGTGGATGTTCTCGATCTTGGCGCCGCGCCAGCCGTAGATCGACTGGTCGTCATCACCCACCGCCATCAGGCTGTCACCGCCGCGCGCCAGCAGGCGCAGCCAGGCGTACTGCACGGCGTTGGTATCCTGGAACTCGTCCACCAGCACGTGGCGGAAGCGCCGCTGGTAGTGCTCCAGCAGGCCCGGGTGGTCGCGCCACAGGTCCAGACCGCGCAGCAGCAACTCGGAGAAGTCGATGACCCCGGCGCGCTCGCAGGCCTGCTCGTACGCGGTATATACGTCGCGCATGGTCGACAGGAACAGGTCGCCCCCGGCCTGGATATGCTGCGGGCGCAGGCCTTCGTCCTTTTGCCCGTTGATGAACCACTGGGCCTGGCGTGCCGGCCATTTCTGCTCGTCCAGGCCCAGCTCGCGCATCACCCGCTTGATCAGGCGCTGCTGGTCGTCGCTGTCGAGGATCTGGAAGTTCTGCACCAGCCGTGCTTCCTGCCAGTGGGCCCGCAGCAGGCGATGGGCCAGGCCGTGGAAGGTGCCGACCCACATGCCCGCCGGGTTGATGCCCAGCAGTTGCTCGATCCGCTGGCGCATTTCTGCCGCGGCCTTGTTGGTGAAGGTCACCGACAGGATCGAGTGTGGCGATGCCTGCTCCACCTGGATCAGCCAGGCAATGCGGTGCACCAGCACGCGGGTTTTACCGGAACCGGCGCCAGCAAGCACCAGTTGACGCCCGAGCGTGGCCGCTACGGCCTGGCGTTGGGCATCGTTGAGGGAATTCAGCAGGAGGGAGAGGTCGTCTGTGTGCATCGGGCCATTCTAGGGCGCGGCAGGAAATGGGGCAAACTTCTACTGTATGAATATTCACCTGCCACATGCCCGTTCATCGAGCCGATGGCAGGTGCCAGGTCGCCGCTCGGGCGACCTGGCCGTCAGCGGCTCAGTCGACCGTCTCTATGTTGCGTATTTCGCAGCGCTGCGAACCGTCGCCATGAATGATTTCCACGGTTTTCCAGGGCGTGCCGCCTGCACGTTCGAACACCACGGTTTTTTCCGTCACCACCTGCGGGGTGATTGCGCCGCTATCCTGCAGTTGAAGCTCCAGCACCTCCCAGCCGCCCTTGTGGCGCACCTTGGGTTCGACCAGCACCGGTTCGATGGCCGGGCAGCCGACCATAACGGTGCCGTGAACCCTGAAAACCTGCTCGCCGTTGGCGATGTCATTGATTGCAACGAGGTTGGCGATAGTAGCCATTGTCTGCTCCTGTCTCGGGTTGAAAGTAGCGCCAGTGCGCGGGGGCTACTTTCTGCCCTTTCACCTGCCACAGGAGCAGGGCAGTGCTTCAGCTATGCCAGTGCCTGCCATGCCTGGCGAGCAGGCTGTTGGCTTGCTCCGGCCCGTTGCTGCCTGCCGGGTACGGTCGCGGCGCCTGGAAGTGCTCTTCACAGCCCTTGATGATCGGGTCGATCCAGGCCCAGGCCGCTTCCACTTCATCGCGGCGCATGAACAGCGTCGAGTCGCCCTCCAGCACATCCAGCAGCAGCCGCTCGTAGGCTTCCCAGCGGCGGGTCTGGCTGAACACCTGGGCCAGGTTCAGGTCCAGGTCCACCGGCTCCAGGCGCATGCCTTTGCCCGGGCTCTTGGTCATCATGCGCAGGCTGATGCGTTCGTCCGGTTGCAGCTGGATCAGCAACTGGTTGACCTGGCCACCCTTGAACAGCTCGTGGGGCACTGGCTTGAACTGGATGACGATCTGCGATGAGCGCCGTGCCATGCGCTTGCCGGTGCGCAGGTAGAAGGGCACGCCCGCCCAGCGCCAATTGTCGATGTGCGCCTCGATGGCGATGAAGGTTTCGGTGTCGCTGTCGTTGTCGACGTCCTTTTCGAAGTAATAGGCCGGCACGTCCTGGCCGCCGATGTACCCGGCGCCATACTGGCCGCGTACGGTCTTGTCCTGAACGTCCTGGCCAGTGATGGGTTTGAGGGCCCGCAGGATCTTCACTTTTTCGTCACGCACCGCTTCGGCCTCGAACTGTGCGGGGGGCTCCATGGCCACCAGGCATAGCAGCTGTAGCAGGTGGTTCTGCAGCATGTCGCGGGTCGCCCCGGCGCGGTCGTAGTAGGCGCCGCGGTTCTCTACTCCCAGGGTCTCGCAAACGCTGATCTGCACGTGGTCGACCTGGTTGTTGCGCCATACCGGCTCCAGCAGCGCGTTGGCAAAGCGCAGGGCCATCAGGTTCTGCACGGTTTCCTTGCCCAGGTAGTGGTCGATGCGGAATACCTGGTTTTCCTCCAGCACTGCGCCAATCGCTTCGTTGATGGCGGTAGCCGATTCCAGCGAGTGGCCGATCGGCTTTTCCAGCACGATGCGCGCTTCGGCGTCGGCCAGGCCGGCGTTATGCAGGTGTTTGGCAATCGGCACGAACAGGTTGGGGGCGGTGGCCAGGTAGAAGATGCGCGTCAAGCCGCCGGGCTCGCCCAGGTAGCGTGCCAGGCGGCCGAAGTCGGCGCTTTGCGAAGCATCCATGGCGAAATAGTCGATCCGCGCGGAAAACCGCTGCCAGACCTCTTCTTCGAAATCGTTGCGGGCGATCTGTGCCCGGCAATGGCGCTCGGCGAGCTTGAGATAATCGTTACGTGGCAGGTTGCGGCGCGCCAGCGCGATGATCCGCACGGCAGGGTCAAGACGGGCCTCGCGAAACAGGTGGTAGAGCGCCGGAAGCAATTTGTGCAGGGCCAGATCGCCGGTGCCACCGAAGACCAGAATGTCGCAAGGAATAGTCAAACCACCACTCTCCACGTTCGTTTAACTGGGCGGGTTGGCGTCCATGTAGTATAACTACAAGAAAGCTACAACCCGGCCAGCCGATCATAACCGAGTCCAGCCCGTGAATCTGTTGCAACATATCGCCCAATCGCGCCACCTGCTGCGCAAATCGGAACTGAAAGTGGCCGACCACGTGCTACTCGACCCGGCTGCCGTCATGCACAGTTCCATGGCCGACCTGGCGCACAGCGTGGGTATCAGCGAACCGACCATCGTGCGTTTCTGCCGCGCGATCGGTTGCTCGGGCTTCCAGGACTTGAAGCTGAAGCTGGCGCAGAGCCTGGCCGCGGGGGCCAGTTTCGGTCAGTTCGCCATCCATGAAGACGATTCGGTCGCCGACTACAGCCTGAAGATCTTCGACACCACGCTGCATACCCTGATGGAAGTGCGCGAGCACCTCGACCCGCAAGCGCTGCAGCAGGCGGTGACCGCCATGGCCCAGGCGCAGCGTGTGGAGTTCTATGGCTTTGGTGCTTCCGGTGCGGTGGCGGCCGATGCCCAGCACAAGTTCTTCCGTCTGCTGCTCAGCGCGGCAGCCTATTCCGACCCGCACATGCAGGCGATGTCGGCGGTGACCCTGAAGCCGGGCGATGTGGCAGTGTGCATTTCCCAGTCGGGCCGTTCCAAGGACTTGCTGATCACCGCCAACCTGGTCCGTGAGAGCGGTGCCAACCTGATTACCCTGTGCCCCAGCCAGACACCGCTGGCAGAGCTGTCGACGGTCAACCTGGCGATCGACGTGCATGAAGACACCGAAATCTATACCCCGCTGACCTCGCGTATCGCCCACCTGGTGGTGATCGACGTGCTGGCCATGGGCGTGGCCATGGCGCGCGGGCCGAGCCTGGTCAACCACCTGAAGAGCGTGAAGCGCAGCTTGCGCAGCCTGCGTTTGTCGCCCAAGTCGATCAAGGCTACCGACGACTGATTGTCGTTGCCTGTGCCGGCCCTTTCGCGGGTGAACCCGCTCCCACAGGTACTGCACCGTCCTGAGGCTGGTGAGCACCTGTGGGAGCGGGTTTACCCGCGAAGAGGCCGGCACAGGTGCTATAAATTTCACTGTTTTGTCACCATTCCACAGCCAAACCGTAAACCATCAAGGCCAGTCTGAAACTCCCGCATCCTATCAGGGAGACAGGCAATGGCTCGTGACTTCGACGGTACGTACCAACCCAGCGCCAAGGCTCGCAAGCAGCAGGAAAAAGATCAGCGCCGCATGGAATACCGCCGCGCGATCGAAAGCTATTGCGACCAACGTCAACTGCTCCGCGACCTGGTGGACTACCCCGAGTTGCAAGAGCTCACGGTCTGGCAGGTGTCGGCGGCAACTTCCCCGAAAAACGCTCAACCAGCGCGCTGATCAACGCACGTTCGCTGCGGATGAACGCCAGAAAGGCCAAGGCTACCGGCGACTGCCGTTTGGCCTTGGACTGCACCACGCACCAGCTGCGGTACAGCGGCAGTTCCTCCACCGGCAGCTCCTTCAGCACACCGGTGGCCAGCTCCAGGTTGACCGCATGGCGGGTCAGCAGGGCAATGCCCAGGCCGGCGATCACGCACTCGCGCTGGGCGTCGGCCGAGGCCACTTCCAGGGTCTGGGTGAAGTGCACGCGTTTGTCCTTGAAGTATTCCTCGCAAGCCTTGCGCGTGCCTGAACCTTGTTCGCGGACCAGCAGGGTATGAGGCTCCAGGTCCTGCAGGCGCAGCTGTTCCAGCTTGCACAGCGGGTGCTCGGGCGGCGCCACAGCGATGATCGGGTTGTTGAGGAACGGCAGGAACTCCAGCCCCATGTCCTGCGGCACCATGGACATGATGATGAGGTCGTCGCGATTGTCCGACAGGCGGCGGATGGCCTGGGCCCGGTTGACCACAGTCAGGGTCAGGTTGACCTCCGGGTGACGCTGCTTGAAGGCCGCGAACAGGTGTGGCACGAAGTACTTGGCACTGGACTCGATTGCCAGTTTCAACTGCCCCTGCAGTGAACCCTGCATGTCCGACAGCTGCATGTCCAGGCTCTCCAGGCGCCCGAAGATATCGCGACTGGCGCGTTGCAGGGCCTCGGCAGCTTCGGTCAGGTAGAGCTTCTTGCCCACGTACTCGAACAGAGGCTGGCCGATCAGTTCTTCGAGCTGGCGGATTTGTAGACTAACGGCGGGTTGCGTCAGCGCCATCTCTTCCGCCGCACGGCTGTACGAACGCAAATCGCACACCTCGTTGAAGATCTGCAATTGACGCAAAGTCATACGCATCAAGGACTTACGCATTTTTATCCGCCCTTCGGCAACACCTTGTTACCGCACTATAAGCTTTTGCTAATACAGCCCCTAACAAATATTGATTTTTGTTTATCAACCTACAGCGCTAGGGTGAATGTGCGACTGGCCAGCAACGTCTGGTCACGCGCCGACCGGGAGAACCGGCTCGACTGTTCCTACGGCTTTGGGAAGACTCCAGTGATAAAAAAAATCCTGATCGCCAACCGAGGTGAAATTGCAGTTCGGATCGTGCGTGCTTGCGCCGAGATGGGCATTCGCTCGGTAGCGATCTATTCCGACGCCGACCGCCACGCCTTGCACGTCAAGCGCGCCGACGAAGCCCACAGCATTGGTGCCGAGCCGCTGGCCGGTTACCTGAACCCGCGCAAGCTGGTGAACCTGGCTGTGGAAACCGGCTGTGATGCCCTGCACCCGGGTTATGGTTTCCTGTCGGAAAACGCTGAACTGGCGGAGATCTGCGCCGAGCGCGGTATCAAGTTCATCGGCCCGGCCGCCGATGTCATTCGCCGCATGGGCGACAAGACAGAAGCGCGCCGCACCATGATCGCCGCCGGTGTGCCGGTAACCCCGGGCACCGAAGGCAACGTTGCCGATATTCACGAAGCCCTGAGCGAAGGTGACCGCATCGGTTACCCGGTCATGCTCAAGGCCACCTCGGGTGGTGGTGGCCGTGGTATTCGCCGTTGCAACAGCCGCGAAGAACTGGAACAGAACTTCCCCCGCGTCATCTCCGAGGCTACCAAGGCCTTTGGTTCCGCGGAAGTGTTCCTGGAAAAGTGCATCGTCAACCCCAAGCACATCGAGGCGCAGATCCTGGGTGACAGCTTTGGCAACGTCGTACACCTGTTCGAGCGCGACTGCTCGATCCAGCGCCGCAACCAGAAGCTCATCGAAATCGCCCCGAGCCCCCAGCTCACCCCTGAACAGCGCGCCTACATCGGCGACCTGGCGGTGCGTGCGGCCAAGGCGGTGAACTACGAGAACGCCGGTACCGTGGAGTTCCTGCTCGCCGATGGCGAGGTGTACTTCATGGAAATGAACACCCGGGTGCAGGTGGAGCACACCATCACCGAGGAAATCACCGGTATCGACATCGTCCGTGAGCAGATCCGCATTGCCTCGGGCCTGCCGCTGTCGGTCAAGCAGGAAGATATCCAGCACCGCGGTTACGCGCTGCAGTTCCGCATCAACGCCGAAGACCCGAAGAACAACTTCCTGCCCAGCTTCGGCAAGATCACCCGTTACTACGCCCCCGGTGGCCCTGGCGTGCGTACCGACACGGCGATCTACACCGGCTACACCATTCCGCCGTTCTACGACTCCATGTGCCTGAAACTGGTGGTGTGGGCGTTGACCTGGGAAGAAGCCATGGACCGCGGCCTGCGTGCCCTGGACGACATGCGCGTGCAAGGGGTGAAGACCACCGCCGCGTACTACCAGGAAATCCTGCGCAATCCGGAATTCCGTAGCGGCCAGTTCAACACCAGCTTCGTCGAAAGCCACCCGGAACTGACCAACTACTCGATCAAGCGCAAACCCGAAGAGCTGGCCTTGGCCATCGCCGCCGCCATCGCCGCCCACGCAGGCCTGTGAGGAACCCCATAATGTCCAAGAAAATTCACGTAACCGACACGATCCTGCGCGACGCCCACCAGTCCCTGCTGGCCACCCGCATGCGTACCGAAGACATGCTGCCGATCTGCGACAAGCTCGACAAAGTCGGCTACTGGTCGCTGGAAGTCTGGGGTGGCGCCACCTTCGACGCCTGCGTGCGCTTCCTCAAGGAAGACCCGTGGGAGCGCCTGCGCAAGCTGCGCGCGGCGCTGCCCAACACCCGCCTGCAAATGCTGCTGCGCGGCCAGAACCTGCTGGGCTACCGTCACTACAGCGACGACGTGGTCAAGGCCTTCGTCGCCAAGGCCGCGGTCAACGGTATCGATGTGTTCCGCATCTTCGACGCGATGAACGACGTGCGTAACCTGCGCGTGGCCATTGAAGCGGTCAAGGCCGCCGGCAAGCACGCCCAGGGTACCATCGCCTACACCACCAGCCCCGTGCACACCATCGACGCCTTTGTTAACCAGGCCAAGCAGATGGAAGCCATGGGTTGCGACTCGATCGCGATCAAGGACATGGCCGGCCTGCTGACCCCGTTCGCTACTGGCGAACTGGTCAAGGCACTGAAGGCCGAGCAGTCGCTGCCGGTGTTCATCCACTCCCATGACACTGCCGGCCTGGCCGCCATGTGCCAGCTCAAGGCTGTGGAAAACGGTGCCGATCACATCGACACCGCCATCTCCAGCTTCGCCTGGGGCACCAGCCACCCGGGTACCGAGTCGATGGTTGCCGCGCTCAAGGGCAGCGAATTCGACACCGGCCTGGACCTGGAGCTGCTGCAGGAAATCGGCCTGTACTTCTATGCCGTGCGCAAGAAGTACCACCAGTTCGAAAGCGAGTTCACTGCCGTGGACACCCGCGTGCAGGTCAACCAGGTGCCGGGCGGCATGATTTCCAACCTGGCCAACCAGCTCAAGGAGCAGGGCGCCCTCAACCGCATGAATGAAGTGCTGGCAGAGATCCCGCGCGTGCGTGAAGACCTCGGCTTCCCGCCGCTGGTGACCCCGACTTCGCAGATCGTCGGCACCCAGGCGTTCTTCAACGTGCTGGCCGGTGAGCGCTACAAGACCATCACCAACGAGGTGAAGCTGTACCTGCAAGGCGGTTACGGCAAGGCCCCGGGCGTGGTCAACGAGCAGCTGCGCCGTCAGGCGATCGGCAGCGAAGAAGTGATCGACGTACGCCCGGCCGACCTGCTGAAGCCGGAAATGGCCAAGCTGCGTGCCGACATCGGCTCCCTGGCCCGTTGCGAAGAAGACGTGCTGACCTTCGCCATGTTCCCGGACATTGGCCGCAAGTTCCTCGAAGAACGCGAAGCCGGCACCCTGACCCCTGAAGTCCTGCTGCCAATTCCTGAAGCCGGCGCAGTGGCGTCCCATAGCGGCGAAGGCGTACCGACCGAGTTCGTCATCGACGTGCACGGCGAAACCTACCGCGTCGACATCACCGGCGTGGGCGTGAAGGCTGAAGGCAAGCGCCACTTCTACCTGTCCATCGACGGCATGCCGGAAGAAGTGGTGTTCGAGCCGCTCAACGAATTCGTCGGCGGCGGCAGCAGCAAGCGCAAGCAGGCCAGCGCCCCGGGCCATGTCAGCACCACCATGCCAGGCAACATCGTCGATGTGCTGGTCAAGGAAGGCGACATGGTCAAGACCGGCCAGGCCGTGCTGATCACCGAAGCCATGAAGATGGAGACCGAAGTGCAGGCGGGTATCGCCGGCAAGGTCGTGGCCATCCACGTGGCCAAGGGCGACCGTGTGACACCGGGCGAAATCCTGATCGAGATCGAAGGCTGAGATAAGCCTTCATCTACAAGCGGTTAACCTCTGGGGAGCGGAATGCTCCCCTTTTTTTATGGAACGATATGCAATTTAATGCAGATTATAGGCGCAAAAGCCGCCATATCTGCACTAAAATGCATAAACTGGGTGTGGTTCAGAAATACATCTGCACTATACTGCAGGCTGACGGCTGAGGCTGATCGAAGATATGCAGTAAATTGCAGGTGGCCAATGTACCGACTCACGCTCCAATTACATGACCAAGGTAAATGGCATGATGCTATTGCCATCGCCTTCGCCGAACCGGAAAGAAGCCTCTCCAGCCCTTGCAAGTTCGGATACACATCCAACTACGTCAAGGCCAATCTGCATGCTTACGACAGCCTGTTCAGCCTGGCGGCCAGTGCCAAGCTCCCGGTGGACTTTGGCTCTCATCGTCTACCGCATGCTCCTGCATTCCTTTACGACATAGCGCCTGCAGGGGCTGCGAAGCGTTTTCTGCTGAGGCATATCGGTCGTGAAAGACCGGCAGGCATGGGGGAAGACTTGTTTCTGCTAGGGCGCTCCACCCCAGCTCCGATTGGCAATATGCGCATCAGGGAGTCGGCTGAATTACTGGACCTTGCGGACCCCATCGGTTTTGCTCGCCAGGACGTCATCGTTCGCGATCAGCGTTTTCTGGAGTACGCCTACGAGCAGGGCGCGGCCATAGGTGGCGCGACAGGCGCCGGTGGAGAGGCGCCAAAGCTGCTGATGACCGAAGATGAAAACGGCCAGCTTTACCCGGACGCGGTGCTTGCGGATGAGGGGGCCTGTCGCCATTGGTTCATCAAGTTCGCCAGGCACCCGGCCTTGGCCGATGATCAGGAGATCCTGCGGGCCGAGTACCTCTATTACAGGGCGTTGCAGCAGCTTGGCATCGAGACGGTGGCCAGTGAACACATGGCGCTGGAAGAGGGAGCCAAGCCCAGCCTGTGGATGGAACGCTTCGACCGTCAGGTTACCGATCAGGGAGTACAGCGGTTTGCCGTGGAATCGATGTATTCCTTGTGTGGTGTAACCGAACCCGGTAGCCGGATGGGGCATTTGGAGGTGATCGAGACGCTCGTTGGCTTGTGGAAGATGGCCGGGCAGGGTAAAGAGGTGCCTGATCTGATCGCGGATTACCTGCGGCGCGACCTGATCAACAAGATCCTGGGTAACGCCGATAATCATGGACGCAATACAGCGATCATTCGTACCCGCGACACGGTGCGTCTTGCACCCATTTACGACTTGGCACCGATGGTGATGGATCAGGAGGGTGTAACCAGAACGACGAAGTGGCCCGCTTTGATCGAAAGAGCAGGCGAAATCGACTGGCACGCAGCCTGTGTTGCGCTGGCCGAATTCATCGATCCGGATGAGGCTTACCAGCGTCTGCGCCAGGAGGCCCGGCACCTATTGGCATTGCCCGATATCTTGTCCGGCCTTGGGCTCCCGGAGGCAGTGATGAATCACCCGGCGATTGCGCTGGGCAAGCTTGAGCGCCGGATGGCGGAGTGGGGGTTGGCATGACGGTTTCCATCGATGCCCGAGGTCTGATGATCGATGGCGTGCGCGAAGGTATTGCCGACGGCACAATCGAGTTGGGTACTGCTGTTCGCCGCCTGCGCGTAGAAGTAGCAAAGATGCAGCAGACCCAGTTTGCGCTGATGTGCAAGATTTCCGTGCGAACGCTCATTCAGATCGAGCAGGGGGACGGTAACCCCACGCTCAAATCGTTGAACGCAGTATTCAAACCGTTCGGTTTGCAGATGGGCGTCGTCAGGCGTGTGAGCCCGATCAGATAACCGGGCTTGCACCGATCGCGGGCCTGCCGGCCCGTGATCGGTTATGCCGATCCCCCCCTACGGCAGTCCTCAAGTGTCCGCACCTGGCCTTGCGGCCGCTGGTTCTCTTCACTCAACCAGCGCTCGAACGCGGCCGCCAGCGCCGGCCACTCATCATCGGTAATCGAATACCACGCCGTATCCCGATTGTGGTCCTTCACCACCAGGTGCTTGCGGAAAACTCCCTCGAACACAAAGCCAAACCGCTCCGCGGCACGCCTGGAGCGGGCGTTGGCGTTGTTGCACTTCCACTCCAGCCGGCGGTTGCCCAGTTCGAAGGCCGCCTTGCCCAGCAGGTACACCGCCTCGGTGCTCTTGGGCGTGCGCTGCATGGCGGCGCCGAAGGCGACGTGGCCGATTTCGATGCGGCCGTGGTCGGGCACGATCGACATCAGGCTGAGGATGCCCTGGGCCTGGCCGCTGGGGCGGTCGATCACGGTGTAGAACAGCGGGTCGCGGCCGGCGGCGTTGCCTTCCAGCCAGCGATCGAAGGCGGCACGTTCGGCGAACGGGCCATAGGGCAGGTAGTCCCACAGCAGCGGGTCGGCAGCCGGGCCTTGCAGCGCCTCCCAGAGGTCGTCGCCATGGCGCGCCGGGTCGAGCTTTTCCAGGCGGATGAAGCGGCCGTCGATGGGCTCGGCCTTGGGTGCTGCAGCGGGTTTCCAGTTCAATACGTCGGTCATGTTCGGCTTAGAACTCTTTGCGGAATTGAATGAAGCCCGAGCGCTCGGCAACCTGCTGGTACAGGCTGATGGCGGTGGCGTTGGTCTCGTGGGTCACCCAGTACACCTTGCTGCAGTTGTCGGCCTTGGCTCTGGCGTAGACGTGCTCGATCAGCTGGCGGCCAATTCCCAGGCCGCGCTGCGCGCTGTCCACGTACAGGTCCTGCAGGTAGCAGGCGTTGCCGATGCTCCAGTTGGAACGATGGTAGATGAAGTTGACCATGCCCACCGCCTTGCCATCGACCCAGGCCAGGGCTGAATGGGTCGGTTCACTCGGGTCGAGCAGGCGTTGCCAGGTGCTGAGGCTGACCTCTTCGGCCAGTTCGGATTCATAAAAATGCAAGTAGGCCTGCCACAGGGCGTGCCAGGCAGCGTGATCTTCGGGGGTGACAGGACGCAGGGTAACGCTGGACATGGGCTGTTCCTTCAGAGTTGGCGCATATGCGCCGCGAGTTGGTTATCCAGGTAATCGGGGCTGGCGCTCAGGCCTTCACGCACGCCGGCAATGTCTTGCTCAGAGCGGTTCTGGCTGAGCTTGCGCGCGCCTTGCAGGCGAGCGATGGGCAGGCGGATGCCGACGATGGCGCGGAGCATGCCGTCGAGGTAGTCACGCGGGGCGTCGGTGACTTTCCACGGTTCGCTGCGGCCTTGTTCGTGGCGCTCGGTGAGGCGACTGACAATGGCCAGCAGAGGCTCGGCGTCGTG
Source organism: Pseudomonas sp. 43(2021) (assembly GCF_017490805.1). Lineage (NCBI taxonomy): Bacteria > Pseudomonadati > Pseudomonadota > Gammaproteobacteria > Pseudomonadales > Pseudomonadaceae > Pseudomonas > Pseudomonas sp. 43(2021). Next base: position 63,871 of record NZ_JAFGYJ010000007.1, on the reverse strand, counting down.
GATCACTTCTGCCGGGCCATAGGCGTGCACGGCCAGGTAGTTCCAGGTTGGCACCACCTTGGGGTTGTCGGCCTTGCTCGGGTAGTAGCCGGGGCTGACATAGGCATCGGCGCCGGGAAACACCAGCAGGGCTTCGCCACCTTGCTCCAGGTCGTGCCACTGGCGGTTGACCCGCGCCAGGTGGGCATAGACGGTGCCGAATTCGCCTTCGGCGATATCGACCAGCACCGGCAGGTGCGTGGCCAGCAGGCCTTGCTCGCCCTGGCTGACCAGGATGGCCAGTCGGGTGTCGAGCATGTGCTGGTGCAGACGCCCGAGGTCGTGTTCCTGATGGGGTTTGCTGTTGTACATGCTCGGTTTCCTTGTGCGATGGCGCCATCCTAGGCAGGCTATTGGTTCATAGTAAGATCCATTCAAAGCTGATTTCATAGGTCCAATGCCATGAGCGAGCGCCCCCTCGTATTGCCTTTCGACCCTGCCGGGATCGCCCTCGATCGCCGCCGCGGGCTCAGCCAGCAGTTGTACCAGGCGCTGCGTGCGCGGGTGCTGGACGGGCGCCTGAGCAGTGGCACGCGGCTGCCGGCCACCCGAGATCTGGCTGCCATGCTGGCGCTGTCACGCAACAGCGTGGTGCGGGCCTATGACCAGCTGTATGCGGAGGGCTACATCGAAAGCCGGGTAGGCGACGGCACCTATGTCAGCCAGCTACCGAAACTTTCCGCCGCAAAACTATCCACACAAGTATCCACAGGGTTATCCCGGCTGTTATCAACAGACTTATCCACATTTCCTTCCGAAAATACTGAGGATTTATCCAGCAGCCGACGTACCAGTGAGCCTTTGCTGCGCCTGAAAAGTAACCATTTGCCGCCGCCAAGAAGCGGTGCACCGCGTGCTTTTCGCGTCGGTATTCCGGCGTTCGATCTGTTCCCGTTCGACGTCTGGGCCAAGCTGCAGGCGGGTTTCTGGCGCAACCCGGCTCCGGCGCAATTGGGCTATGGCGACCCGGCAGGAGAGCCGCTGCTGCGCGAACTGATCGCGGCCTACCTGCGTCGCTCGCGTGGACTGACTTGTACGGCTGAACAAATTGTGATCACCAGTGGTGCGCAGCAGGCCATCAGCCTTTGTGCACAGTTGCTGTTGCAGCCGGGCGACGGCGTGGCTGTGGAAAACCCGGGTTACCGCGCAGCTGGGCATGCCTTTGCGCTGGCCGGTGGCAGGTTGCATGGCGTGCCAGTGGACGAGGACGGCATGGACTGTCGCCGGCTCGGGCAGCTGGCGGATTGCCGGCTGGTCTATGTCACGCCGGCCCACCAGTACCCGACCGGGGTGACCATGAGCCTGGCGCGACGCCTGGAATTGCTGGCCTGGGCCGAGCGCAGCGATGGCTGGATCATCGAAGACGACTACGACGGCGAATACCGTTACAGCGGTGCGCCCTTGGCCCCGCTTGCTGCGCTCGACCGCCACGGGCGGGTGCTGTACGTCGGTACCTTCGGCAAGATCGCCTTTCCGGCGTTGCGCCTGGGCTACCTGGTATTGCCGGCGCAACTGGCGCAGGCGTTCAGCCAGGCCAGGGCGCTGGCGGTGCGGCATTCGGAGGTCAGTAGCCAGTGCGTGATGGCCGAGTTCATGGCACGGGGGCATTTCCAGCGGCATATCCGGCGCATGCGCAAGGCGGCGTTGAGCCGGCGAAATGTGCTCAAGGCCGGCTGGCCTGTGGATATTCCGGGGTTGGGCGGCATGCCGGAAGTGGCGGCCGGGCTGCATGTGAAAGTCGATGTGGATAACTTTGCGCGGGAGCAGGAACTGGTGGCCAAGGCTGAAGCGGTGGGGGTGGAGGTGACGCCGCTGAGCAATTTCTGGCTGGCGGACAGCGAGGTACCTGTGGATAAAAGGGCAGGGCTGGTGCTGGGGTTTGCGGCGGTGCCGGAGGGGGAGATTGCCGAGGCGTTGATGAAATTGCGCAAGGCTTGGCGGCCTATTCGCGGGTAAACCCGCTCCCACAGGTACAGCGCTGGCCTTGAGTGTGGCGCAGATCCTGTGGGAGCGGGCGTGCCCGCGAAGCAGGCGACTCAGGTACCGGACTTGATCCGCGTCCAGGCCCGGGTCCGCGCCCGCTCTGCATCTCGCGCCAGGGGCTTGAGGGTATACAGCTTGGCCATCGCCTCCGCCGTCGGGTACAGGTTGGGGTTGTTGCGAATCGCCGGGCTCACCTTGTCGGTCGCATCCTTGTTCGGGTTCGGGTAGCCGACAAAGTCGCTGATCGGTGCAATTACCTCGGGCTGCAGCAGGTAGTTGATGAATGCATGGGCATCTTCCGGGTTGGCCGCGTTCTTCGGAATCGCCAGCATGTCGAACCAGATCGGCGCACCTTCCTTGGGCAGGCGCATGTCCACCACCACGCCATTCTTCGCATCGCGGGCGCGGTTGGCGGCCTGCGAGAAGCTGCCGCTGTAGCCCACAGCCACGCAGATATCGCCATTGGCGATGTCGGCCATGTATTTCGAGGAATGGAAGTAGGTGATGTGCGGGCGGATCTTCAGCATCAGCGCTTCGGCTTTCTTGTAATCAGCCGGCTTGTCGCTGTTCGGTGGCAGGCCCAGGTACTGCAATGCCAGTGGCAGAATCTCCGAGGGCGAGTCGAGCAGGGCCACGCCGCACTGCTTGAGCTTGGCGATGTTCTCTTCCTTGAAGATCAGATCCCAGCTGTCCACCGGGGCGTTGTCGCCGAGCGCAGCTTTGACCTTGGCCGGGTTGAAGCCGATCAGTACGGTGCCGTACATGTAGGGCACGGCAAACTTGTTGCCGGGGTCGTTGGCCTCGATCAGCTTCATCAGTGCCGGGTCCAGGTGCTGCCAGTTCGGCAGCTTGCTGCGGTCAAGCGGCTGGAACACCCCCGCTTCGATCTGCTTGGCGAGGAACACGTTGGACGGCACCACCACGTCATACCCGGAGTTGCCGGTCAGCAGCTTGGCTTCCAGCGCCTCGTTGGTGTCGAAGATGTCATACACCAGCTTCACCCCGCTGTCCTTCTTGAACTCGGTGAGGGTTTGCGGGGTGATGTAGTCGAACCAGTTGTACACCCGCAGGGTGCGCTGTTCGGCCTGGGCCTGCAGGGCACCGGTGAACAGGCTCGCGGCGATGAACGGGGCGAGCAGGCGCTTGAGTCGGACCATTATCGGGCTCCTGGCTGGGCGCGCTGGAAGCCTTCCAGCACATTGACTGCGTTGATACCGATTTCTTCCACAGCGTAGCCGCCTTCCATCACGAACAGGGTCGGCTTGCCGAGCCGGGCGATGCGCTTGCCCATTTCCAGGTAGTCCGGGCTGTCCAGCTTGAACTGCGAGATCGGGTCGTCCTTGAAGGTGTCGACGCCCAGGGAGATCACCAGCACGTCGGCGTCATAGGCGGCGATACGCTGGCAAGCGTCCTCCAGGGCGTCGCTCCAGGCGGCCCAGTCGCTGCCGGCCGGCAGTGGGTAGTTGATGTTGCAGCCTTGGCCGGCACCCTCGCCGGTTTCGTCGGCATAGCCGAGGAAGAACGGGAACTCGTCGCGCGGATCGCCGTGGATCGAGGCGAAGAACACATCGTTGCGGTTGTAGAAGATGTCCTGGGTGCCGTTGCCGTGATGGTAATCGACGTCGAGGATGGCGACCTTGCGCCGGCCCTGGTCGAGGAAGGCCTGGGCGGCGATGGCGGCGTTGTTCAGGTAGCAATAGCCGCCCATGACTTCGCCAGCCGCGTGGTGCCCTGGCGGGCGGCACAGGGCAAAGGCGGAATGTGCGCCTTGCTGAATCGCCGCCTGGGCGGTGAGGGCGACCTGGGCGGCACTGTAGGCGGCCTGCCAGGTGCCGGCGGTGATCGGTGCACCGGCATCGAAGCTGTAATAACCCAGTTCACCGTGCAGGCCGGTGGGTTTTACCTGGCGCAGGGTGCGTGCGGGCCAGGTGAACGGCAGCAGGTCGCCTTCCTGGCCCAGTGCGGCCCAGCGCGCCCAGGCGCCTTCGAAGAAGTTCAGGTAATCGGCGCTGTGGATGCGCAGCAAAGGGGCGCGGCCGAAGTCGGTGGGGCCCTGGATGTCGCCGAGGTTGCGCTTTTTGACCTGGTCGAGCACATGGTCGGCGCGTGACGGCATTTCGAAGCAGGGCATCAGCTTGCCGTCGATCAGCTCGCAGCGGCCGTGGTGCAGGCGGTGGTCATCGGAATAGATCGTCAGCATTGTTGTTCTCCGGTGGGTACTGGCGTGGGTCCATTTTCATGGGCGGGCCAGTGGGGGAGAACGACGCAAGTGGCCAAAAGGGGATCGATGTGGCCAAGCTCTTTTGGCTGGATTGTTGGTGGCCTGTACCGGACCTTTCGCGGGTGAACCCGCTCCCACAGGTACAGTGTTGCACCTGAGTGGGTGCAATCCCTGTGGGAGCGGGTTCACCCGCGAAAGTGACTGGGTGCCACTCCACTCCAACGCTGGAAGGCATGCCGGAAACTGGCGGTCTCGCTGAAGCCCAGGGACTCGGCAATCCGGTAGATCGGCATCTGCTCATCGGCCAGCAACTGCTTGGCCCGCTCGAACCTCAGTTCATCCAGCAGCTGTTGATAACTGCTGCCCAGCGCCTGCAAATGCCGGCGCAGGGTGCGCGATGAGCAGTTCATCTGCCGCGCCAGCCCTTCCAGCCCGGGCGCTGCATCCAGTTGCTGCGCCAGCAGTTGGCGAATCCGCCCCAGCCAGGCCTGGCGGCCGGTGAACTCCAGGTTAAGGCGCCGGCAGCGTTCGCTCATGGCCTTGTGGGTAATCGGGTCGGCCAGTGGCAGTGGCGTGTCCAGCCAGCGCCGTTCGAAGGCAAAGGCATTGTCCTCGGCGTCGAAACGGACCGGGCCCTGGAACGCCCCGGCATAGAGCGCGTGGTAGCCAGGCCGCGGGTGCTCGAAACGGGCGCCCAGCAGGGGCAACGGGCGACCGAGCAGGTCGTCGCAGATGACCTTCAGCGACACCAGGCAGAACTCGGCGTTGAAGGCGGTCAGCGCCGGGCTGTCGTGGTAATCGCTGGCGCTGAACCAGACGCGCTGGCCGTCGTCGAGCAAACGCAGCTTGAAGACTGTTCCCAGCAGTGCCGGATACTGCAGCGCCAGGCGCAAGGCGTCACCCAAAGTGGCACTGGAGAGCAGGGCGTAACCGAGCATGCCGTAGCACGACACATGCATGCGCCGGCCCAGTTCCAGGCCGATATCCTCGCGCCGGGCAACGGCGTTGGCACACACCTGCAGTTCCTGCTGGGTGGTGATGCGCGCATCGGCATGGCCCAGGTCTGCCGGGCCGATGCCGCTGCCGGCCAGCAGCGCCGACGCCTCGCAGCCGTCTGCCTGGAAGACGTTGAGGATCAGCGAAACCGCGTTGAGGGTGGTGAGGTGGCTGTGCAGCATGCTGGGTAATCCCGTTGGGCTGGGACGCATTATCGAGCAAGTTGTGTGCCGATAGGGCTGCAAGGCAGCCGCAAAATCCTGCAGGCAAAAAAAAGGCCCGAAGCATAGGCTCGGGCCTTGGAAAGGTTGAGAGGTGTCTAGTCCCTCGACCTGGTGAGACTGTTTACAGCGGCCTGGTTACGCCTTCAGCGGAACCAGACGGGGAGCGATCATGTTTTCCGGACGCAGGATGTCGTCGAGCATCGCGTCGTCCAGCAGCTTCTCTTCGCGCACCAGTTCCAGCACGCCGCGGCCGGTTTCCAGGGCAACGCGGGCGATACGGGTGGCGTTTTCGTAGCCGATGTACGGGTTCAGGGCGGTGACCAGGCCGATCGAGTGCTCGACCAGTTCACGGCAGCGCTGTTCGTTGGCGGTAATGCCGACGATGCAGTGCTCGCGCAGCATGTCCATGGCGCGTTGCAGCAGGCGGATCGAGTCGAAGATCTTGTAGGCGATCAGCGGCTCCATCACGTTCAACTGCAGCTGGCCACCTTCGGCGGCGACGGTCAGGGCCAGGTCGTTGCCCATGATGGCGAAGGCCACCTGGTTGACGGCTTCCGGGATAACCGGGTTGACCTTGCCTGGCATGATCGAGCTGCCTGGCTGACGCGCTGGCAGGTTGATCTCGTTGATGCCGGTGCGTGGGCCGCTGGACAGCAGGCGCAGGTCGTTGCAGATCTTCGACAGCTTGACGGCGGTACGCTTGAGCATGCCGGAGAACAGCACGAAGGCGCCCATGTCGGAGGTGGCTTCGATCAGGTCGGCAGCCGGTACCAGCGGCTGGCCGCTGATGGCAGCCAGGCGCTGCACGGCCAGGGCCTGGTAGCCAGGGTCGGCGTTGATGCCGGTGCCGATGGCGGTACCGCCCAGGTTGATTTCGGTCAGCAGTTCCGGGGCCAGCGAGCGCAGGCGCTGCAGGTCTTCGGTCATGGTGGTGGCGAAGGCGCGGAATTCCTGGCCCAGGGTCATCGGTACGGCGTCCTGCAGCTGGGTACGGCCCATCTTCAGTACGTGATCGAACTCTTTACCCTTGGCAGCGAAGGCCTGGATCAGGCTGTCGAGGCTGGCCAGCAGGGTGTCGTGGCCCAGCAGCAGGCCCAGGCGGATGGCCGTCGGGTAGGCGTCGTTGGTCGACTGCGCCATGTTCACGTCGTTGTTCGGGTGCAGGTACTGGTACTCACCCTTCTGGTGGCCCATGGCCTCCAGCGCGACGTTGGCGATGACTTCGTTGGCGTTCATGTTGGTAGAAGTACCAGCACCGCCCTGGATCATGTCCACCACGAACTGGTCGTGGTAATCGCCTTTGATCAGGCGGGCGCAGGCTGCGGTGATGGCAGCGTGCTTGGCATCGCTCAGGTGACCCAGCTCACGGTTGGCGTCGGCAGCAGCCTGCTTGACCATGGCCAGGGCCACGACCAGCTTCGGGTAGTGCGACAGCGGAACACCGGAGAGGTGGAAGTTGTTGGCAGCGCGCAGGGTCTGGATGCCGTAGTAGGCATCTGCAGGAACTTCAAGGGTGCCCAACAAGTCTTTTTCGACGCGGAACGATGCAGCGGAGGACATGATGTATATCATCTCGATTTTGACCCGGCACATGCCGGAATGGCGCCAATCCTAGGCCTGAAGGTGATTTTGCGGCCAATGCTGTTGCACGCTAACCTATGCACAAACGGCATAGTGTTTCATGTGACGCCAATTGACATTCGAGCGTGTTCCATTTTGGTGCACGCCAGGAGATGTGCTTCGTGAACCTTGAAAGCAAATGGCTGGAAGACTTCAGCGCGCTGGCCGCCACCCGCAGTTTTTCCCAGGCGGCAGAGCGGCGTTTCGTCACCCAACCGGCCTTCAGCCGACGTATTCGCAGCCTGGAAGCCGCCTTGGGCCTGCAGTTGGTGAACCGTTCCCGCACGCCGATCGAACTGACCGAGGCCGGCCAGCTGTTTCTCGTCACGGCGCGTACTGTTGTCGACCAGTTGAGCGAAATTCTCCGCCATTTGCATCATCTGGAAGGTGGCCAGGGCGAGGTGGTGCAGGTGGCCGCGGCACACTCCTTGGCATCGGGCTTTTTCCCACGTTGGGTGGCCCAGTTGCGCAACGACGGGTTGAACATCGCCACCCGCCTGGTTGCGACCAACGTCGGAGATGCCGTGCATGCATTGCGCGAAGGTGGCTGCGACCTGATGCTGGCCTTCTATGACCCGGATGCCGCCCTGCAGATGGATGCCGAAATCTTCCCGTCGCTGCACATGGGTACCACTGAAATGTTGCCGGTATGCGCCGTGGATGCCGACGGCAAGCCGTTGTTCGACCTGGAAGGCGAGGGTAGCGTGCCGCTGCTGGCCTATACCGCCGGCGCTTTCCTCGGTCGCTCGGTCAATTTGCTGCTGCGCCAGCGCAACCTGCGCTATACCACCGTCTATGAAACCGCCATGGCAGACAGTCTCAAGAGCATGGCGCTGGAAGGCATGGGCATTGCCTGGGTGCCGCGGCTGTCGATGCGCGGCGAACTGGAGCGGGGCGAACTGGCGATCTGTGGCGGTAGCCAGTGGCATGTGCCGCTGGAAATTCGCCTGTACCGCTGCGCACTGGTGCGCAAGGCCAATGTCAGGCTGTTGTGGCGCAAGCTCGAAGGGGCGGCAATGGTTGACCCGAAAGTCAGCCAAAGCCCCGAAAAATAAGGGGCGACAGTTGGTCGCCGGGGTGCCTTAAACGCACCACCTTACGGTATACTGCGCGGCCTTTCGACCGGATGCGTCCGGTCCTGATCAGCAAACAAGCCACGCCGGTCGTCCCGCGTGGCTTGTTGTTTTTTGACGCGCCCAAGGGCGCACAAGCGAAGAGGCTCGACGATGAGTGCACTGGTTGGCGTGATCATGGGCTCCAAGTCCGATTGGTCCACCCTTAGCCACACCGCCGATATGCTGGAAAAACTCGGCATTCCCTACGAAGTGAAGGTGGTTTCCGCCCACCGCACCCCGGATCTGCTGTTCCAGTATGCCGAGGAGGCTGAGGGCCGTGGCATCGAGGTGATCATCGCCGGCGCCGGTGGTGCAGCCCACCTGCCAGGCATGTGCGCCGCCAAGACCCACCTGCCGGTGCTGGGCGTGCCCGTGCAATCGTCGATGCTGTCGGGTGTCGATTCGCTGTTGTCGATCGTGCAGATGCCAGCCGGCGTACCGGTAGCCACCCTGGCCATCGGCCGTGCCGGTGCGGTCAACGCCGCGCTGCTGTCGGCCAGCATCCTTGGCGCCAAGTACCCGCAGTACCACGCGGCGCTCAAGCAGTTCCGCACGGAACAGACCGACACCGTGCTGGACAACCCAGACCCGCGCCAGGCTTGAGGCTCAACCCATGAAGATCGGTGTAATCGGTGGCGGCCAGCTGGGCCGCATGCTGGCTCTGGCGGGTACCCCGCTGGGCATGAACTTCGCCTTCCTTGACCCGGCGCCGGACGCCTGCGCCGCGCCGCTGGGCGAGCACCTGCGTGCCGACTACGGCGACCAGGATCACCTGCGCCAGTTGGCCGACGAAGTCGACCTGGTCACCTTCGAGTTCGAAAGCGTCCCGGCCGAGACCGTGGCCTTCCTCTCGCAGTTCGTGCCGGTGTACCCCAGCGCCGAAGCGCTGCGCATCGCCCGTGACCGCCTGTTCGAGAAGAGCATGTTCCGCGACCTGGGTATCCCCACCCCGGCCTTCGCCGACATCCTCTCGCAGGCCGACCTGGACGCCGCGGTGGCCAGCATCGGCCTGCCGGCCGTGCTGAAAACCCGCACCCTGGGTTACGACGGCAAGGGCCAGAAGGTACTGCGCACGCCTGAGGACGTGGTCGGTACCTTTGCCGAGCTGGGTAGCGTACCGTGCCTGCTGGAAGGCTTCGTGCCGTTCACCGGCGAAGTGTCGCTGGTGGCCGTGCGTGCCCGCGATGGCGAAACCCGCTTCTACCCGCTGGTGCACAACACCCACGAAAGCGGCATCCTGCGCCTGTCGGTCGCCAGCCAGGCGCACCCGCTGCAGGCCCTGGCCGAAGACTACGTGGGCCGCGTGCTCAAGCAACTGGACTATGTGGGCGTGATGGCCTTCGAGTTCTTCGAAGTCGATGGTGGCCTGAAGGCCAACGAAATCGCCCCGCGTGTGCACAACTCCGGGCACTGGACCATCGAGGGCGCCGAGTGCAGCCAGTTCGAGAACCACCTGCGGGCCGTCGCCGGCCTGCCGCTGGGCTCGACCGCCAAGGTCGGCGAGAGCGCGATGCTCAACTTCATCGGTGAAGTGCCGGCAGTGGACAAGGTGGTTGCCATCGGTGATTGCCACCTGCACCACTACGGCAAGGCCTTCAAGGTCGGTCGCAAGGTTGGCCACGCCACCCTGCGCTGCCACGACATGGCCACCCTCGAGCGCAAGATTGCCGAAGTGGAAGCCCTGATCGGCAACTGATCGAACTTCTACAGCGGCTTGCCCTCTGAAATGGCGACAAGCCAAAGCGCTGTCTAGGCTTTGGCTTGTTCCATCTTCACTGCAGAGGGATTGCCATGGGTATCATTGGAACCATCTTCATCGGCCTTATCGTCGGCCTGCTGGCCCGCTTCATCAAGCCGGGCGACGACAGCATGGGCTGGATCATGACCATCCTGCTGGGGATTGCCGGCTCCCTGCTGGCCACCTACGGCGGCCAGGCGCTGGGCATCTACCAGGCCGGGCAGGTTTCGGGTTTCCTTGGCGCGCTGGTCGGTGCCGTGATCCTTCTGGTGGTCTACGGATTCATCAAGAAACGCTGAATAGTGGTTAGAATGCCCGGCAATTCATTCGAGTTGCCGAGCATTTTCATGCGTGCCTTTTTCCTCGCTCCACTGCTGTTGGCCAGCGCCCTGGCCCATGCCGAACTGCCTGAAACCGACTGGCTGGAGCTGATGCCCGAGTCGGACCAGCAGGCGCTCGAGCAAATGCCCGAAATCGACCACAACTCGCCGGAAGCCATGGGCACCTTTACCGACAAGGGCGGCCTGAAGCAGGGCAAGGGCCTGCCGGCGGTGATGTACTCGACCAAGACCGTGGCGGCCATGAACGGCAAGGACATTCGCCTGGGTGGCTACCCGGTGCCGCTGGAGAGCGACGCCAAGGGCAACAGCACACTGTTCTTCCTGGTGCCATACCCGGGCGCGTGCATCCATGTGCCGCCACCACCGCCTAACCAGCTGGTGCTGGTGCGCTACCCGAAAGGCCTGAAGATCGATGACATCTACACACCGCTGTGGGTCAGCGGCAAGCTGAAGGTGGAGAAGGTCAGCAATGACCTGGCCGATGCGGCCTATGCGCTGGATGCGGGGAAGGTCAGGGTGGTGGAAGACGCAGACCTCTGATTGCCTGCGCCGGCCCTTTCGCGGGTAAACCCGCTCCCACAGGGTCTCCACAAACCCTGAATATTGTGGAGACCCTGTGGGAGCGGGTTTACCCGCGAAGGGGCCCGAACAGGCACTGCAAGACTCAGATCATTTCACAGCCAATCCTGACCCCCAGCGAACTGCTGGCCCCAGGCTTCAAGTCCACCAGGTCATCCCACACGTTCGCCGTCTCGATGCACAGCATCCGCTGCCACCCGTCATCGGCCATGTCCGGCAGATCCTTGGCCCGCTCGGTCCAAGGGTTCCAGATCACCGCCGAGCGCGACCCGCTGCTGGTCAAGGTAATTCGCCGGCTCCAATGTGGGTCGACAATGCTCAGCGTCTGCGGGGTTGCCAGGTAGATCCGGTCAGTCTCCCCGGCAAACCCCAGCGGCCCCTGCTGCTGGCGTTGTTCCCAGCCAGCCAGGGTCTCGATATAGCCCAGCCCTTCGACCCCTTCGACCCGCGCCTGGCGCACGTCACTGACCGCGAAGTAGCTGTGCAGGGCCTGGCTGATGGTAACGGGGGTATTGCCCATGTTGCGGCTGGTCAGGTTCAGCTGCAGGTCCTCGCCCAGCTCCACTACCAGCTTCAGCTCGACGTCATGAGGCCAGCCAGGCAGGTCACCCTGCGCTTCTGGCAGTTCGAATTCGATGCGCAGGCCATCACCTGCTTCCTCGATACCCAGCAATTGCCAGTCGCGCGCGCGCGCCAAGCCGTGGGCAGGTGCCTGCTCGCCGCGGTACATGGCCTGCACGGCCTGGGGGTTGCGCTGCAGGTTGCCGAACCACGGCCAGCACACCGGCACACCGGCGCGTACCGACTTGCCCTGACGGAAGATGGCCTGGTCGCTCAGCCACAGCAGCGGTGGCTGGCCAACGCGCTGGTAGCTGAGGATCTGCGCGCCCTGCTGGGCGATCAACAGTTCGGCGTGGTCGCTGCTGATACGCCAGCAGTTGAGTTCGCCATGTTGCTCGGTTACGACCTGGAAGGTAGCCATTGCATTTATCTCATTGATTGCCAGTGGGCCTTGGACCCGGGCACATGCAATGAGTTTACCGCCGGCGTGGCTCAGCGACGAGGTACGGAGCGGGTGCGGCCACTGCCGTCGATGGCGACGAAGACGAACACGGCTTCGGTGACCTTGCGCCATTCGCTGGACAGCGGGTCGTCGCTCCACACTTCGACCATCATCTGGATCGAGCTGCGGCCGATTTCCAGGGTCTGGGTATAGAACGACAGCTGCGCGCCGACGGCGACCGGTACCAGAAAGGCCATGCGGTCGATGGCTACGGTGGCCACGCGGCCGCCGGCGACACGGCTGGCCATGGCGGTGCCGGCCAGGTCCATCTGGGCGACCAGCCAGCCGCCGAAGATGTCGCCAAACCCGTTGGTCTCGCGCGGGAGTGCGGTGATCTGCAAGGCCAGGTCGCCTTGCGGGATTGGATCTTCTTGTTCGAGCTCAATCATGCGATGGGGCCTCTGACCCGTGACGCTTTTCGTTGGTGTGGCGCAAAGGCCGGGTAAACGATTCAGCTTGAAACATACTACGCCGATTTCGTTTCACTGGGCGGCCGTAGGGAAACTCTGCGAAACCGTCTGACAATAATGACCGGCGTTTTCGCACAACATCCCACGTTAGGAGCAACCTTTTCCTACGAATCGCCAGTATATAGAGCATAACGGCCAGCGACGACCGCGCATTCATGAATATGTGTAGGGATTTTGTATCGCTTTCGGCGCAGCTCAGCAATTTGCTATCTTCGCCTGTCTCCCAATCCAGAAGCCGCATGCCAAGCGGCCTGCATGCCCACAAAGAGAACAACGAGCGATGACTTCCGTGCCCAGCAGTATCGAGCAGCCTTCGCGGCCGCTGACCCGCAGTGACTACAAGACTCTCTCACTGTCCGCCCTGGGCGGCGCGCTGGAGTTCTACGATTTCATCATTTTCGTGTTCTTCGCCACGGTGGTCGGCAAGCTGTTCTTCCCGGCTGACATGCCCGAATGGCTGCGCCTGATGCAAACCTTCGGCATTTTCGCCGCCGGCTACCTGGCGCGGCCGCTGGGCGGCATCATCATGGCCCACTTCGGTGACCTGCTCGGGCGCAAGAAGATGTTCACCCTGAGTATCTTCATGATGGCCCTGCCAACGCTGATCATGGGCCTGCTGCCTACCTATGCACAGATCGGCATGTGGGCGCCGATCCTGTTGCTGCTGATGCGCGTGATCCAGGGCGCGGCGATCGGTGGCGAGGTACCGGGCGCCTGGGTGTTCGTGTCCGAGCACGTGCCAGAGCGCAACACCGGCTACGCCTGCGGCACCCTCACCGCAGGCCTGACCGCGGGTATCCTGCTGGGCTCGCTGGTGGCAACCCTGATCAACAGCGTCTACAGCGCGCAGGAAGTGGCTGATTACGCCTGGCGCATCCCGTTCCTGCTCGGCGGTGTATTCGGCCTGTTCTCGGTGTACCTGCGCCGCTGGCTGCACGAAACCCCGGTGTTCGCCGAGATGCAGCAGCGCAAGGCGCTGGCCGAGGAGCTGCCGTTGCGCGCGGTGCTGCGTGACCATCGCGGCGCGATCATCCTGTCCATGCTGCTGACCTGGATGCTGTCGGCCGCCATCGTGGTGCTCATCCTGATGACCCCGGCACTGCTGCAGAGCATCTACCACATCAGCCCCACCGACTCGCTCAAGGCCAACAGCCTGGCCATCGTGCTGCTCAGCTTCGGCTGCATCGGTGCTGGCAGCCTGGCCGACCGCTTTGGCGCGGGCCGGGTATTCGTGATCGGCAGCCTGCTGCTGCTGGCCAGTTCCTGGACCTTCTACCACAGCCTGCCGACCCGGCCCGAGCTGTTGTTCCCGCTGTATGCGGTGACCGGTTTGTGCGTGGGTGTGATTGGCGCGGTGCCTTATGTAATGGTCAAGGCCTTTCCGGCGGTGGTGCGCTTCAGCGGGCTGTCGTTCTCGTACAACGTGGCCTACGCGATCTTTGGCGGGCTGACACCGATGGTGGTGACTGCGCTGCTGAAAGTGAGCCCGATGGCGCCTGCCTACTATGTGGCGGGGCTGTGTGCCGTTGGTCTGGTCGTGGGCGTGTACCTGCTCGCCAACAAGCGCTGATCTGCGCCACGGCTGCTGCCCTCTTCGCGGGCACGCCCGCTCCCACAGGGTTCACACAGCCCCTGTGGGAGCGGGCGTGCCCGCGAAGAGGCCGGACCTGCTTTTCGGTGATGGCCTTTCATCCAATTGTCATATTCAAGTCATATCGTATTCATGCGGCCTGCAGATACTTGGGCCCGTTCCATCCAACACCCCAATATTCCTGCTAGGAGCAAGGCATGAAACTGAAGCGTTTGATGGCGGCCCTCACCTTTGCCGCCGCTGGCGTTGCAACCGCCAACGCGGTAGCCGCTGTCGATCCTGCGATCCCGACCTACACCAAGACCACCGGTGTTTCGGGCAACCTCTCCAGCGTCGGTTCGGACACCCTCGCCAACCTGATGACTCTGTGGGCCGAGGCCTACAAGAAGGAATATCCGAACGTAAACATCCAGATCCAGGCTGCCGGCTCCTCCACCGCGCCACCCGCGCTGACCGAAGGTACCGCCAACCTCGGCCCGATGAGCCGCAAGATGAAGGACGTCGAGTTGCAGGCCTTCGAGCAGAAGTACGGCTACAAGCCGACCGCCATCCCGGTCGCCGTAGACGCCCTGGCTGTGTTCGTACACAAGGACAACCCGATCAAAGGCCTGACCATGGCCCAGGTCGACGCCATCTTCTCTTCCACCCGCCTGTGCGGTGGCAAAGCCGACGTCAAGACCTGGGGTGACCTGGGCGTGACCGGCGACCTGGCCAACAAGCCAGTACAGCTGTTCGGCCGTAACTCGGTATCGGGCACCTACGGCTACTTCAAGGAAGAAGCCCTGTGCAAAGGCGACTTCAAGCCTAACGTCAACGAACAGCCTGGCTCGGCTTCGGTCGTGCAGTCGATCAGCTCCTCGCTGAACGGCATCGGCTACTCGGGCATCGGCTACAAGACCGCCAGCGTCAAGACCGTGGCCCTGGCCAAGAAGGAAGGCGGCGAGTTCGTTGAAGACAACGAAACCAACGCCCTGAACGGCACCTACCCGCTGTCGCGCTTCCTGTACGTCTACGTCAACAAGGCCCCGAACAAGCCTCTGGCCCCGCTGGAAGCCGAGTTCGTCAAGCTGGTGCTGTCGCAAGCTGGCCAGCAGGTCGTGGTGAAGGACGGCTACATCCCGCTGCCGGCCAAAGTCGTCGACAAGACCTTGGCTGACCTGGGCCTGTCCCACGCAGGTAACGTTGCAAAAAAGTAAGTAACTGAGGGGGAGGCCGGTGCTGATGCCCGGCCTCTTCCACGAATTTCCAGTCCGAAGCCAGGTTTCCTGTGCGGCGGGCTTTCGTGCGTCACCATTTTGTAATGTTTTTGTCACACGGGACCGCTAGGGTGTGCGCATGAATGATCTGGCCAACTCCAACATGACCCAAAACTCCCAGCCCGTGCGGATTGATTTCAATACGCCGGAGTTGCAACGCAAGCGCCGCATGCGCGCACTCAAGGACCGCCTGACCCGCTGGTATGTACTGGTGGGCGGGCTTGCCGTATTGGCGGCGATCACCCTGATCTTCTTCTATCTGGCCTATGTGGTGCTGCCGCTGTTCCAGGGTGCCGAACTGACCAGCAAGAAGGCCCTGGAGCCAACCTGGCTGCAACAGGATGCCGGCAAGCCGCTGATGATCGCGCTTGAAGAGCAGAACCTGGTGGGCATGCGCGTTTCGGACAAGGGCCAGGCACTGTTCTTCGATACCAAGAGCGGTAACGAGCTCAAGCGTTTCGACCTGCCAGTGCCGGCAGGCACCCAGGTCACTTCGATCAGTGCCGATCAGCCGGGTAGCCCGCTGGTGGTGCTGGGCTTGTCCAATGGCCAGGCGCTGGTGTTCCACCACTCCTACAAGATCACCTACCCGGACAACAAGAAAACCATCGCCCCCGGCATCGACTACCCGTACGGCGAGCAGCCGTTCGTGCTCGACGAGCAGGGCCGTGCGCTGGAGCATGTCAGTGTCAACGTCAACGGCGACACCCTGCTGCTGGCCGGCTCCACCGGCGCGCACCTGCAGGTGGTCGAGCTGACCCGTACCGAAAACATGATGACCGAAGAGGTCACCACCGAGCAGAACCGCATTGAACTGCCGCAGATGACTGAAACGGTGAAGAACATCTTCATCGACCCGCGTCAGCAGTGGCTGTACGTGATCAACGGCCGCGCCACCGCGGACGTGTTCAACCTGCGCGACAAGAGCCTCAACGGCCGCTACAAGCTGTCTGACAGCGCCGACACCGAAATCACCGCCACCGCCCAGCTGGTCGGCGGCATCTCGCTGATCATCGGCGACTCCAAGGGCGGCCTGGCCCAGTGGTTCATGGCCCGTGACCCGGACGGCGAATCGCGCTTCAAGCTGATCCGCACCTTCCAGATGGGCAAGGCCGCGGTCGTGCAGATCGACGCCGAAGAGCGCCGCAAGGGCTTCGTCGCCCTCGACGCCGCAGGTGAGCTGGGCGTGTTCCACAGCACCGCGCACCGCACCCTGCTGGTCGAGCCGGTCGCCGAAGGCCCGGGCATCCTGGCCCTGTCGCCACGCGCCAACCGCATCATCATCGAAGAAGGCGGCAAGCTGCTGCCACTGAGCTTGCGTAACCCGCACCCGGAAATTTCCTTCAGCGCGCTGTGGGGCAAGGTGTGGTACGAGAACTACGACGAGCCGAAGTACGTCTGGCAATCGACCGCTTCGAACACCGACTTCGAGCCCAAACTGAGCCTGTCGCCGTTGACCTTCGGTACCCTGAAGGCCGCGTTCTACGCGATGATCCTGGCGGCCCCGCTGGCGATTGCCGCGGCCATCTACACCGCCTACTTCATGGCCCCAGGCATGCGCCGCAAGGTCAAGCCGGTGATCGAACTGATGGAAGCGATGCCGACGGTGATCCTCGGCTTCTTCGCCGGCCTGTTCCTCGCCCCGTACCTGGAAGGCCACCTGCCGGGCGTGTTCAGCCTGTTCCTGCTGATGCCGCTCGGTATCCTGCTGGCCGGCTTTGCCTGGACCCGCCTGCCCGAGTCGATCCGCCTGCGTATCCCGGATGGCTGGGAAGCGGCGATCCTGATCCCGGTCATCCTGTTCACCGGCTGGTTCGCCCTGACCATGAGCCCGCACCTCGAGAGCTGGCTTTTTGGCGGCGACATGCGCCTGTGGATCACCAACGACCTGGGGATAACCTACGACCAGCGCAACGCCCTGGTCGTGGGTATCGCCATGGGCTTCGCGGTCATCCCGAACATCTACTCCATCGCCGAAGACGCCGTGTTCAGCGTGCCGCGCAGCCTGACCCTGGGCTCCCTGGCCCTGGGTGCAACGCCCTGGCAGACCTTGACCCGCGTGGTCATCCTCACCGCCAGCCCGGGTATCTTCTCGGCGCTGATGATCGGCATGGGCCGTGCGGTGGGCGAGACCATGATCGTGCTGATGGCCACCGGCAACACCCCGGTGATGGAGCTGAACCTGTTCGAGGGCATGCGCACCCTGGCCGCCAACGTGGCCGTGGAAATGCCGGAATCGGAAGTCGGTGGCAGCCACTATCGCGTGCTGTTCCTGGCCGCGCTGGTGCTGCTGATGTTCACCTTCATCATGAACACCTTGGCCGAGCTGATTCGCCAGCGTCTGCGCAAGAAATACTCGTCGCTTTGATAGAAAGGTAGCGATCCGTGAAAAAGGATTCCCTCAAAGGCTGGTTCAAGAGCGGCGCCCCAGGCGTCTGGATGAGCGGCGGCGCGGTGGCCATGGCCGTGATCATGACCGTTGGCCTGCTGGCGGTGATTGCCGTGCGCGGCCTGGGCCACTTCTGGCCGGCCGATCTTGTCCAGGCCACCTACAAGGTGCCGGGCCAGGCCGATCACATCGTCATTGGCGAAGTGGTGCAAAAGGAAGAAGTACCCCGTGCCCGCCTGAAGGGCGCCGGCCTGCCAGTGCCTGACCAGGGCCCGGAGTTCATGACCCGCGAGCTGATCAAGGTGGGCAACCGCGACCTCAACGGCAGCGACTTCACCTGGGTGGTCGGCGACTGGCTGGTGGACGAAAAGCACCCGACCGACCTGATCGCCCTGGAGCGCCGCGAGTGGGGCAACTTCTACGGCTACCTGGTCAGCGTCAAGGAAGAGGGCCGCGTGGTCGCAGAAGGCGCTGCCGCCTGGAACGAGCTGCAGGCCCGTCTCAAGCGCGCCAACCAGCTCAACAGCGAACTGCAAAGGCTCGAGAAGAAAGACATCGGTGCCATCAACCATGGCCTCGAGCGCCTGCGTCTGCAGGCGCGCAAGCTGGAGCTGGAGGGCAAGCTGGACGCCGCCGCCCAGGCCGACATGGACGCCGAGCGTGCCGAGCTGAACAGCCGCTACAAGGCCATCGAAGACCGCCTGACCAGCCTGCACCAGGCCTTCGCCCGCGACAGCCTGGTGGCCCGCGATGGCGACGGCCGTGAAGTGGAAATCAACCTCAGCAAGGTGGTGCACGCCATCCAGCCGAACGCCATGTCGGGCTTCACCAAACTGGGCAGCTACTTCACCAAGGTCTGGGAGTTCCTCAGCGACGATCCGCGTGAAGCCAACACCGAGGGCGGTATCTTCCCGGCCATCTTCGGTACCGTGATGATGACCCTGATCATGGCCGTGATCGTCACCCCGTTCGGTGTGCTGGCTGCCGTGTACCTGCGTGAATATGCCAGACAGGGCCCGGTGACCCGCCTGATCCGCATCGCTGTGAACAACCTGGCCGGTGTACCGGCGATCGTCTACGGCGTGTTCGGCCTGGGCTTCTTCGTCTACGTGCTGGGTGGTTCGATTGACCGCCTGTTCTTCCCTGAAGCACTGCCGGCGCCAACCCTGGGTACCCCGGGCCTGCTGTGGGCATCGCTGACCCTGGCGCTGCTGGCCGTGCCGGTGGTGATCGTGGCCACCGAAGAAGGCCTGGCGCGCATCCCGCGCACCGTGCGCGAAGGCTCGCTGGCCCTGGGGGCGACCAAGGCCGAGACCCTGTGGAAGATCGTCCTGCCGATGGCCAGCCCGGCGATGATGACCGGCATGATCCTCGCCGTGGCCCGCGCCGCCGGTGAAGTGGCGCCGTTGATGCTGGTAGGTGTGGTGAAGCTGGCGCCATCGCTGCCGGTGGACGGTAACTACCCGTACCTGCACCTGGACCAGAAGATCATGCATCTGGGCTTCCATATCTATGACGTCGGTTTCCAGAGCCCTAACGTCGAAGCAGCGCGGCCGCTGGTATACGCCACGGCGTTGCTGCTGGTGCTGGTGATCGCGGCCCTCAACCTCTCGGCCGTGTGGATCCGTAACCACCTGCGCGAGAAGTACAAGGCCCTCGACAGCTGATCCTGATTGCAAGCGTGCCGCCCGTGAGCCGGGCGGCCCTTTGAAACGAATTGTTAGCGTATGGAGTTGACCATGCAGCAAGAATCCCATGCCCACGGCATCGACATGTCTGCCCTCGGCCGCGACAAGCAGAGCCTGCGCCTGGCCGAAGAAACCGTAGCCATCGAAGTGCCGGGTCTGAGCCTGTTCTACGGCGACAAACAAGCGCTGTTCGATGTGCAGATGAATATCCCCAAGCAGCGCGTGACCGCCTTTATCGGCCCGTCCGGCTGCGGCAAGTCGACCCTGCTGCGCACGTTCAACCGCATGAACGACCTGGTTGACGGCTGCCGCGTGGAAGGCGCCATCAACCTGTACGGCAACAATATCTACCGCAAGGGCGAAGACGTGGCCGAGCTGCGCCGCCGTGTGGGCATGGTATTCCAGAAGCCCAATCCGTTCCCCAAGACCATCTACGAAAACGTGGTCTATGGCCTGCGCATCCAGGGCATCAACAAGAAGCGCGTGCTCGACGAAGCGGTCGAGTGGGCGCTGAAGGGCGCGGCCCTGTGGGACGAGGTCAAGGACCGCCTGCACGACTCGGCACTGGGCCTGTCCGGTGGCCAGCAGCAGCGTCTGGTCATTGCCCGCACCATCGCCGTGGAACCGGAAGTGCTGCTGCTCGACGAACCGTGCTCGGCACTGGACCCGATCTCGACCCTGAAAGTCGAGGAACTGATCTACGAATTGAAATCCAAGTACACCATCGTCATCGTGACCCACAACATGCAGCAGGCGGCCCGTGTTTCGGACTACACCGCGTTCATGTACATGGGCAAACTGGTCGAATTCGGGGATACCGACACCCTGTTCACCAACCCGGCGAAGAAGCAGACCGAAGACTACATCACCGGTCGCTACGGCTAGCAGCCGCTCGGGACAGGTGCCTGGCCCCTGTGGGAGCGGGTTTACCCGCGAAGCAGGCGCTGCGGTGTCTGGCACCGGCTTCGCCGGTGTTCGCGGGTGAACCCGCTCCCACAGGATGTGTTTGCCAGGGTGGGCCAGGGTATGACACGAACAAATTGAAGCTTGCAGCTTCTTCGCGGAGCGAACGATGATCAACAAAGAAAGCCTTACGCATCACATTTCCCAGCAGTTCAACGCCGAGCTCGAAGAGGTGCGTAGCCACCTGCTGGCCATGGGCGGCCTGGTCGAAAAGCAGGTCAACGACGCAGTTACCGCGCTGATCGAAGCCGACTCGGGCCTGGCCCAGCAAGTGCGCGAAGTCGATGAGCAGATCAACCAGATGGAGCGCAACATCGACGAGGAGTGCCTGCGCATCCTCGCCCGTCGTCAGCCGGCGGCCTCCGACCTGCGCCTGATCATCAGCATCTCCAAGTCGGTGATCGACCTGGAGCGCATCGGTGACGAGTCGACCAAGATCGCCCGTCGCGCCATCCAGCTGTGCGAGGAAGGCGAGTCGCCGCGCGGTTACGTCGAGGTGCGTCACATCGGTGACCAGGTACGCAACATGGTCCGCGACGCGCTGGACGCCTTTGCCCGCTTCGACGCCGAACTGGCACTGTCGGTGGCCCAGTACGACAAGACCATCGACCGTGAATACAAGACCGCCCTGCGTGAGCTGGTGACCTACATGATGGAAGACCCGCGCTCGATTTCGCGGGTACTGAGCGTGATCTGGGTGCTACGTTCGCTGGAGCGCATCGGCGACCATGCGCGCAACATCTCCGAGCTGGTGATCTACCTGGTGCGCGGCACCGACGTGCGTCACATGGGCCTCAAGCGCATGACGGCAGAAGTGCAGGGTACCGCTGTCGCTGACGGCGAAAACGCTAATGTTCCGGCTGAACCGGACGATAAGTAAGGTTGCTCCCGAGCATCGACGCCCGGCCTTGGCCGGGCGTTTTCGTTTGCGGTCGAGGAGCCGGCAGGCACCCGCGAACGATGTGAAGAAGTCCCGGCGTGACCAGGTTGTAGCAAATGGCCATTATTCGGCAGTAGGCTAGTCGGGATTCAGAAGGAGTATCGATGAGTAAAGTGAATGTGCTGGTCGTGGATGACGCCCCGTTTATCCGTGACCTGGTCCGCAAATGCCTGCGTAATGCCTTCCCGGGCATGACCATCGACGATGCCGTCAACGGTCGCAAGGCCATGGCCATGCTGGGCAAGGAAGCGTTCGACCTGGTCCTGTGCGACTGGGAGATGCCGGAAATGTCCGGCCTGGAACTGCTCACCTGGTGCCGCCAGCAGCCTGCGATGAAGAACCTGCAGTTCATCATGGTGACCAGCCGTGGTGACAAGGAAAACGTCATCCAGGCGATCCAGGCGGGCGTTTCCGATTTTGTCGGCAAGCCGTTCACCAACGAGCAGCTGCTGACCAAGGTGAAAAAGGCCTTGGCCAAGATCGGCAAGCTCGACAGCCTGATGGCCAGTGGCCCGGCGCGGATCAATTCGGCGTTCGCCAATGACTCGCTGAATGCGCTGACAGCCGGCAAGCCTGAAGCGGTGAAGGTCGCGGCGCCAGCGCCGGCACCCGTACCCGCCAGGCCACTGGCCAGCGCCCCCAGGCCCGCAGCCCCCGCGCCGACTGGCCGCGGCCAGGGCCAGTTGCGCCTGGCCAGCGGCATGCAGCCGTGCGTGATCAAGGCGCTGAGCCTGAAGGAGGCCCTGCTGGTGGTGCGCCGTGGCGAAGTGCTGCCGCAGGTGCTGGAGGGCGCGGTGCTGGACCTGGAGCAGGGCGAGAGCGCCGAAGTCGCGCGCCTGAACGGCTACCTGCATGCCATCGCGGCACTGGAGCCCAAGCCCGACAGTGACTGGTTGCAACTGACCTTCAAGTTCGTCGACCAGGATGCCCAGAAGCTCGACTACCTGTCGCGGCTGATTGCCCGCGGGACGGCGCAGAAGCACTTCACCCCGGGCGCCTGAGTCATGGCTACTGGCCTTGTCGCCGGCAAGCCAGCTCCCACAGGTACAGCGCCAACCTCTGGCCTTGTGCAATTCCTGTGGGAGCTGGCTTGCCGGCGATGGGGCCAGTCCTGTTGACGCCATCCGACCAACTGTCATACCCGCCACAAAACCCGCTGCTAGGCTTCGACAGATCATAACTGTCAAAAAGCCACTATCATGCCCGCCCGCCTGCTGCTGTTCTGTGCATTGCTCATGGCCTCGGCGTCGAGCCTGGGCATGACCATCTACGAGATCACCGACGATGGCCGTGTGACCTCCTATTCCGACCGGCCCGGCCCCGGTGCCAAACCCTTGGTGCGGCGCGTACCCATGGTCGAAATGGCCGAAGGCCAGGTGCTGCTGAACGCGATTACCTTCAACGGCGGCGTGAGCTTCTCGGCGCGCAACCAGCTGCATGTGCCGGTGGAGGTGGAGTTGCGCCTGGACAACCTGGTGAACGCACAAGGTGGCAATGCCCCACGTATCGTGCGCCGGGTGCTGCCGCCGCGCACCACGCAAATGCTCAGCGTGCTCAGGGGGCGGCCCGGAATGCTGCTGAACTACCGCTCGACCCTGCTGCAGGCCATGGGCGACCCGGGCAAGCGGCCGCAGGGCTTCCGTTATGCCTTTCCCTGGCTCGGCGGGCCGTTCCGCGTGACCCAAGGGCCCAATGGCCGAGTCAGCCATTTTGGGCCCAAGGGGCGCTATGCCATGGATATCGCCATGCCCGAAGGCACCACCATCATCGCGGCGCGGGAAGGGGTGGTGGTGAAAACGGAGAACAGCCAGAGCGGGCGCGGGCCCAACCCGTCGGGCAATTTCGTCAGGATCCTGCACCCGGATGGCACCATGGGCGTGTACTTGCACCTGATGCGCGGTTCGGTGGTGGTGGCGGAGGGGCAACGGGTGCGGCAGGGGCAGATGCTGGCCAGGTCGGGCAATACCGGCAACAGCACCGGGCCGCACCTGCATTTCGTGGTGCAGCGCAATGTGGGGTTGGCGCTGGAGTCGATACCTTATCGGTTCGACAGGCCGATCAGCGGGTTGCCTGACTTCACTGCGGGTAACCCTTGATCCGTGCCGGCTTCTTCGCGGGCTCGCCCGCTCCCACAGGTAATCTGAAAGGCCCGGCCTTTGGCGATCCTGTGGGAGCGGGCGAGCCCGCGAATGGCCCTCAATCCAGCTTGAGCACCTTGGCCAACACGATCTTCGGCCCTTTCATCTTCTTGATGATGATGCGCAGCCCTTCGACCTCCAGCACTTCCTCTTCTTCAGGTACGCGCTTGAGTGTCTCGTAGACCAGACCGGCCAGGGTTTCTGCCTCGATGTGGTCAAGGTCGACGCCCAGCAGGCGTTCGACCTTGAACAGCGGCGTATCGCCACGCACCAGCAGCTTGCCCGGCTGGTAGGCGAGGATGCCGCGTTCGGTCTTGCGGTGCTCGTCCTGGATGTCGCCCACCAGCACTTCCAGTACGTCTTCCATGGTCAGGTAGCCAATCACCTTGCCATCGGCTTCTTCCACCAGCACGAAGTGTGCGCCGCCCTTACGGAACTGCTCCAGCAACTGTGCCAACGGCATGTGCCGCGACACGCGCTCCAGCGGCCGGGCCAGGTCGTCCAGGTCGATGGTTTCGGGCAGGTGCTCGAGTTCGGCCAGCTCCAGCAGCAGGTCCTTGATGTGCAGCAGGCCGGTGAACTCCTCGCGCTCGGCGTCGTACACCGGGTAGCGGCTGAACTTGTGGCGGCGTACCAGGGCCAGGATCTGCTTCAGCGGCGCATGGGCGTCGATGCTGACCATGTCCTCGCGCGAATTGGCCCAGTCGACCACCTCCAGCTCACCCATTTCCACGGCCGAGGCCAGTACGCGCATGCCCTGGTCGCTCGGGTCCTGGCCCCGGCTGGAGTGCAGGATCAGCTTGAGCTCTTCACGGCTGTAGTGGTGCTCGTGGTGCGGGCCGGGCTCGCCCTGGCCGGCAATGCGCAGGATGGTGTTGGCACTGGCATTGAGCAGGTAGATGGCCGGATACATCACCCAGTAGAACAGGTACAGCGGCACGGCGGTCCACAGCGACAGCAGTTCGGGCTTGCGGATGGCCCAGGACTTGGGCGCCAGCTCGCCGACCACGATGTGCAGGTACGAGATGACGAAGAAGGCGACGAAGAACGAGATCGCCTTGATCAGCTCGGGCGTGTCCACGCCGACGTATGCCAGCAGCGGTTCGAGCAGGTGGGCGAACGCCGGTTCACCGACCCAGCCCAGGCCCAGCGAGGCGAGGGTGATGCCCAGCTGGCAGGCCGACAGGTAGGCGTCGAGCTGGTTGTGTACCTTGCGCAGGATGCTGCCACGCCAGCCATGCAGCTCGGCGATGGACTCGACGCGGGTGGCGCGCAGCTTGACCATGGCGAACTCGGCGGCAACGAAGAAGCCGTTGAGCAGCACCAGGAGCAAGGCAAAGATGATCATGCCGAAATCGGCGAATAACGAGGTGAGGCTGATACCAGGGGAAGGGTCCATGATGGAGTTTTTACGGGGTCCGTCTTCAAGATAGAGAGAAAAAAAGTGCCAGCTCTTGCTGGCACAGGGGGTCCAATGTAGCGGCTGGGGCCGTAAAAGCAAAGGGTGGCGGACTTATTGCGGCCCCTGTGGGAGCGGGCGTGCCCGCGAAGGGCCGCGCAGCAGCCCCGATCTCAAGCCTTGCCGTTAGCCAATTGTGCCGGTGCAAAGTGACAGGTAAAGGTACTGCCATGCCCCGGCACGCTGCTGATCTCCAGCTTGCCGCGGTGGCGCATCAGCACATGCTTGACGATCGCCAGCCCCAGCCCGGTGCCGCCGGTATTCGACGCACGGCTGGAATCGACCCGGTAGAAGCGCTCGGTCAGGCGCGGCAGGTGCTTGGCATCGATGCCCACCCCCGAGTCCTGCACCGACAGGTGTGCGCCCTGGGCATCGGCCCACCAGCGAATACGGATGCTGCCGTTGTCCTGGGTGTACTTCACCGCGTTGAACACCAGGTTGGAAAAGGCACTGCGCAGCTCCGACTCGCTGCCCTTGAGCTTCACGCCGGGTGTGGCTTCCAGGGTGATGCGCTGGTTGCGTGGCCCGGACAGGGCCTGGGCGTCGTTCCTGATCGCGGTGAGCAAGGCATCGACTGCCACCGGCTGGTTGTCCGACGGGTAGTCGGTGGCCTCCAGCTTGGCCAGCAGCAACAGGTCGTTGAGCAGCGTCTGCATGCGCGAGCCTTGCTGGCTCATCTGCTGCAGGGCTCGGCTCCAGCGCGGGTTCACGTCCTCGACGTTGTCCAGCAGGGTTTCCAGGTAGCCGGTGATCACCGTCAGCGGCGTGCGCAGCTCGTGGGACACGTTGGCGACGAAGTCCTTGCGCATCTGCTCCAGCTGGTGGATGCGGGTAACATCGCGCACCAGCATCAGGTGCTCGTTGTTGCCGTAGCGGGTGATGTGCAGCTGCACGCGCATGCGGTCGTTGATCGGCGAGGGGATTTCCAGCGGTTCTAGGTAGTTCTCCGCCTCGAAGTATTCCTTGAAGCGCGGGTGGCGCACCAGGTTGGTCACCTGCTGGCCGCCGTCCTGTGGGGTCTTGAAGCCCAGCAGGGTCTCGGCGGCGCGGTTCCACCATTCCAGGTTGCCGTCGCTGTCGAGCATGATCACCGCGTCACGCAGCGCAGCGGTGGACTCCTGCACCCGGTCGATCACCGCCTGCAGGCGGCCGCGCACGCGCTGGTCGCGGCGTTGCAGGTGGTAGATGCTGTCGAACACCTCGCCCCACAGGCCGTAGCCATCGGGCGGTGCTTCGTCGGGTTGGTGGTTGCGCAGCCAGTCATGCAGGCGCAGCAGCTGCTTGAGGGTCCAGCCCAGGTACAGCGCCAGGCCGATGGCCAGGCTCCAGCCATAGTAGCCGCTGACCAGCCCGCCGATCAGGCAGACGGTGATCAGCAGCAGCAGGTGGCGAATCAGGGTCGCGTGCCAGTTCTGGTTCAATTGACGGTCCTTGTACAACGACGTGCAGCTTGGCGCTTTTCAGCTCGATCAGCTCTTGGTCGAGAAGCGGTAGCCGGTGCCCCGGACGGTTTGTACCAGATTTTCGTAGGCTTCACCCAGCGCCTTGCGCAGGCGGCGGATGTGCACATCGACGGTGCGTTCCTCGACATAGACGTTACCACCCCACACCTGGTCCAGCAGCTGGCCACGGGTGTAGGCGCGCTCCTGGTGGGTCATGAAGAACTGCAGCAGTCGGTATTCGGTGGGGCCCATTTCGGCGGGCTTGCCGTCGATGGTCACGCGATGGCTGATCGGGTCGAGCAGCAGGCCGCCGACTTCGATCGGTGCCTCGCTGTCGCTCGGGCCGGAGCGGCGCAGCACGGCTTTCAGGCGGGCGACCAGTTCACGCGGCGAGAACGGCTTGGTGATGTAGTCGTCGGCGCCCACTTCCAGGCCCTGGATCTTGTTGTCCTCCTCACCCTTGGCGGTGAGCATGATGATCGGGATGTCGCCGGTCAGCTCGTCGCGCTTGAGGCGGCGGGCCAGCTCGATGCCGGAGGTGCCCGGCAGCATCCAGTCGAGCAGGATCAGGTCCGGTTTGCGGTCGACGATGATCGCGTGGGCCTGTTGGGAGTTTTCCGCTTCCAGGCAGTCATAGCCGGCCATTTCCAGGGCAACGGCGATCATCTCGCGAATCGGCGCTTCGTCGTCGACGATCAGAATGTTCCTGCCAACCATGCTCAAAACCTCTCCTGGATACGGTGTCTTGGCCCGCATTAGATAACGGAATTATTGCAGCTGTGTGACAGGGTGTTGGCCGTTCTGGCGACATTCCGTGACTGAACTAGGCTTGAAAGGGCCGCAATCGTGGCAACCCGAACTCAATCCCCCCGAATCAATGGTGAATCCAATGACACGACAAACGCTGAGCTGGATGGCCCTTTTCACTGCGCTGGCGCTCCCGGGGGTGGCCTTGGCCGACCATGCGATGGAGAAGGGCGGGATGTTGGTCGATCATGCCGGCATGACCCTGTACACCTTCGACAAGGATGCGGGTGGCAAGTCGATGTGCAATGGCGAATGCGCCGCCAACTGGCCGCCGCTGATGGTCAAGGGCGGTGAAATGG
The DNA here is from genome assembly GCF_017490805.1 of Pseudomonas sp. 43(2021). NCBI lineage: Bacteria > Pseudomonadati > Pseudomonadota > Gammaproteobacteria > Pseudomonadales > Pseudomonadaceae > Pseudomonas > Pseudomonas sp. 43(2021). The sequence goes on along the minus strand of NZ_JAFGYJ010000007.1, from coordinate 36,510 downwards.
CTTCTGGCAAGTGGACCCAGGTCAAGCGTGACGACGGTTCGATGCAGTGGGCCTACGACGGCAAGCCGCTGTATACCTTCGTCAAGGACAAGAAGGCCGGTGATATGACCGGTGACGGCATGAAGGACGTCTGGCACGTCGCCAAGCCTTGAGATCCCGGGGCCGCTTAGCGGCCCATCGCCGGCAAGCCAGCTCCCACAGGTTGTATGCAAGCCTTGATGGCAGCGCTGTACCTGTGGGAGCTGGCTTGCCGGCGATAGGGCCATCAGCTTCAGCGCATTGCGTAATCCAGCACCACCCCGATGAACACCAGCATCCCCGCCCAGTGATTGTGCAGAAACGCCTTGAAGCACGACTCCCGGTCCAGCTTGCGCGTCGACCAGTATTCCCAGGCAAAGCACGCCGCCGCGCCCAGCAGCCCCAGATGGAACCAGCCACCCAGCTCGAAGCGGTTGCCGGCCAGCAACAGGCAGCCCAGCGACAGCAGCTGCAAGGTCAGGATGATGGTGCGGTCGGCGTCGCCGAACAGGATTGCGGTCGACTTCACGCCAATCTTCAGGTCGTCATCACGGTCAACCATGGCGTAGTAGGTGTCGTAACCCACAGTCCACAGCAGGTTGGCGATATACAGCAGCCAGGCGCTGGCCGGCAGCTCGCCACCCGCTGCGGTGAAGGCCATGGGAATGCCCCAGGAATATGCCGCCCCCAGCACCACCTGCGGGTAATAGGTGTAGCGCTTCATGAACGGGTAACAGAACGCCAGTGCCACCGCGCCGAACGACAGCCACACCGTGCGGCTGTTGGTGCACAGCACCAGCAGGAAGCTCGCTCCGACCAGGATGGCGAACAGCGCCAGTGCTTCGCGTGGCCGGACCCGGCCACTGGCCAGGGGGCGGTCGGCGGTGCGCTTGACGTGACCGTCCACCTTGCGGTCGGCAAAGTCGTTGATGCAGCAGCCTGCGGCGCGCATCAGCACCACGCCGAGGCCGAAGATCAGCACGTTGGCCAGGGTTGGTGAGCCGTTGCCGGCAATCCACACCGCCGACAAGGTCGGCCACAGCAGCAGGTAGATACCAATCGGCCGGTCCATGCGGCTGAGCTGGACGAAGTCCCAGGCCCGTGGGTGCAGGCGGTTGAGCGACTTGAGCAGTTGCAGGTACATCAGCGGTTTTCCTCCTTGGCCGCTTGCCACAATGCTGGCAGAAATACCTCTGCCACCAGCAGGTCCAGGCCGTCACGCTCGAAGCGCGAACGGCGGCCCCACAGCGCCGCATGGGCGGCTTCGCTCGGTAGCCAGGCCTGTGGATAACTGCACACCTCGATGGGGTGGCGGATGAACGCCTGGTCGCAGAACAGCAGCTCGCCCAGCGAGCGGCTGCCCAGGGTTTCCAGGTCCAGCCCGCCGCGCTCCAGGGCGCTGCGGCTGGCGACGCTGCGGGCGAACACCCAGGGTTGGCCATGGCCGCGCAGGTACACCTCACGCACCCAGCCCTCGGCGCCGGCGGCGATGCCCAGTGCCTGGCATTCGTCATCGCGCAGCGGCTGCCAGCCCTCGAACAGCGGGGTGACGGAGAAGTGATCGTTGGACAGGCGGGTCAGGCGGCGGGTCAGCGAGCCCTCGTCGAACAGCCAGTCAAGGGTGGGCTGGTCGATGTCGGTCGCCAGCCGTGAATACGGCAGCCACGCGACAGCGGCTGCTTGCGGGGATTCGTACGACACGTCGGTCTGCTTGTTACAACCAGAGAGGCGGCGAGCTTAGCATGATTGCCCCGACTGCTTGCATACTGCTGGCAGGGCCGCTACAAAGCCCCACGAATTGCGCGCTGGCCTCTTCGCGGCCGCGCCCGCTCCTACAGGTTATGCACAACTCCTGTGGGAGCGGGCGTGCCCGCGAAGAGGCCATCAGCAGCAACACAAAGCCCCAGCCTGAAGCGAGGAAACCCACCCCCATGAAAAAGTGGCAATGTATTGTCTGCGGCCTGATCTACGACGAAGCCGAGGGCTGGCCCGACGACGGCATCGCCCCCGGCACCCGCTGGGAAGACGTGCCTGAAGACTGGCTGTGCCCCGACTGCGGCGTCGGCAAGAGCGACTTTGAAATGATCTCCATCGGCTAATCGAGGAAAGCACGACATGACGTCCCCTGTGGTAATCATCGGCACCGGCCTTGCGGGCTACAACCTGGCCCGTGAATTTCGCAAGCTCGATGCGCAGACGCCGCTGCTGCTGATCACCGCCGATGACGGTCGCTCCTACTCCAAGCCCATGCTGTCCACCGGCTTTGCCAAGCAGAAAGACGCTGATGGCCTGTGCATGGCCGAGCCGGGCGCCATGGCCGAGCAACTGAACGCCGAGATTCGCACCCATACCCGCATCAGCGGCATCGACCCGGGCCACAAGCGCCTGTGGATTGGCGAGGAGGCGGTGGAGTACCGCGACCTGGTGCTGGCCTGGGGCGCGCAGACCGTGCAGGTGCCGATCGAAGGCGATGGCGGCGATCGGGTGTTCCCGATCAACGACCTGGAAGACTACGCGCGCTTCCGTGCTGCCGCCGTCGGCAAACAGCGCGTGCTGATCCTCGGTGCCGGCCTGATCGGCTGCGAATTCGCCAACGACATGAGCCTGGGCGGCTTCCAGGTCGATGTGGTGGCGCCGTGCGAGCAAGTCATGCCGACCCTGCTGCACCCGGCCGCTGCCACTGCCGTGCAGGCCGGGCTGCAAGGCCTGGGCGTGCGCTTTCACCTGGGCCCGGTACTGACCCGCCTGCAGCAGGTGGGACAGGGCCTGGAGGCACACCTGTCCGATGGCAGCGTAATCGCCTGCGACCTGGTGGTTTCGGCCATCGGCCTGCGCCCGCGCACCGACCTGGCCGCCGCCGCCGGGCTGCAGACCAACCGCGGCGTTTGCGTGGATCGCCAGCTGCGTACGTCCCACGCCAACATCTTTGCCCTTGGCGACTGTGCCGAGGTCGATGGCATCAACCTGCTCTATGTGATGCCGCTGATGAGCTGCGCCCGCGCCCTGGCGCAAACCCTGGCCGGCAAGCCGACAACGGTCGCCTACGGGCCGATGCCTATCACCGTGAAAACCCCCGCCTGCCCGCTGGTGGTTTCGCCGCCGCCCCCGGGCCACGAAGGCACCTGGCAGGTGGACGGGCAGGGCAGTGACCTCAAGGTGCTCTGCCTTGATGCCGACGGCAAGCTGCTGGGCTACGCCCTGACCGGGGCGGCCGTGATGGACAAGCTGGCCCTGAATCGCCAGCTGCCGGCCGTTATGGCGTAAATAGCTGGTGTTCTGTCGGATTTATCCTGTTGTTGCTTGCACAATGGCCGCCCAGATACTGGCGCGGCCCCGGTGCACGTGCCATTCTCACTTCCGTCTGCCGCAGATTAGAGCCTGCGGTGCCTTGAGCGCTGCTCCCAGGGCAGCACGGCATAACAACAAGAATTCCGTCAAAGAGGCTTCACTATGCGCAAACCAGAACTCGCCGCCGTCATCGCCGAAAAGGCCGATCTGACCAAGGAAAAGGCCAATCAGGTTTTGAACGCGATTCTCGACAGCATCACGGGTGCCCTGGACAAGGACACCGTGACTTTGGTCGGTTTCGGCACCTTCGAAAAACGCCATCGCGGTGCGCGTACCGGCAAGAACCCGCAAACCGGTGAGCCGGTCAAGATCAAGGCCAGCAATACCGTGGCCTTCAAGCCAGGCAAGAACCTGCGCGACAGCGTCAACGCCCCCGTCAAGCCGGCCAAGAAAGGCAAGTGATCGCTCCCTGACAACCCCAGTGTCAGCCAAGCGGGCGCCCCAGGGCGCCCGTTGTGCTTTCTGCAGGCAAAATGTTTCGAACTTGCATAAATAGTTCTGTAAAAGGATAAACTGCGCGCCTTAGTCACTTTTAATTCGAGGCGCGTTGATGAAGTTCCGCTTTCTTCTCTGGGCCATGGGGCTGTTGATGGCCAGGGCCAGCCGTAACAACCCGGCTTTCCAGCAGCAGCTCAAGGGCAAGGACCTGGTGTTCCAGATGCAGACTCTGGACGGCAAGGTCGCCCGGCACTTCATCGTCAACAACGAACGCATCAGCAGCAAAGGCGGCGCGCACCCGCAGCCGGCGTTCGCCATTGCCTTCAAGGACGCCGCCTATGGCTTCGCTACCCTGCAGGCGGGTAACAAGCAGTTGGCGTTCATGCAGGGGATTCAGGACAAGCACATCCAGATCAAGGGCAACCCGGCCCTGGTGATGTGGTTCCAGGGGTTGATGAAGTACCTGAAGCCGAAGAAGAAGGGCTGAAACCCAACGGGGATGTTGACGCCTTACCTGTAGGAGCGGGCATGCCCGCTCCCACAGGTTACGCGTTAATGCTCAATGCGGTGCGTGGAACTGCGAAGCCAGCTCGCGCAGCAGGTTCTCGGCCTCGAGCACCTTGTTCACCACTTCCTCGGCCTTGTCCCGGGTTATCCCCAGCCGCTCCAGCAGCTCGTCAGGAATCTCCTGCTGCGGCCCCGAGCCAATCCCCCGCGAGCGCAGCAGGCGGGTGGCCAGGCATACCAGGTTGGGGAATGCCGAATACTCGCCTTCATAGGCTGGGTCGTGCTGGAAGCGCAGCGCGGTGGACAGTTCTTCCGGCATGTCCCACAGCTTCATCAGCCAGGCTCCGATCTGTTCGCGGCTGATGCCCAGCAGGTGTTGTTCCACGTAGGTGTGGCACAGGTGCGGGTTGACCTCCAGGTGGCGGCAGATCAGCGAGAAGTGCGGCGGAAACACGTGTGCCAACAGCAAGTAGCCGAAATTGTGCAGCAGCCCGGCCAGGTAGGTCAGGCCAGCTTCCGGGCGTTCGGCGCGCGGCATGGCACGGGTCAGGCCATCGATGACGGCAGCAGTGTAGATCGACTGCTGCCAGTATGGTGTGGCCTGCTGCGGGTGGTCTTTCGGCAGGCTCAGGGTCTTGCCCAGTGCGAGGCCCAAGGCCAGGTTGATCACCAGGTCGAAACCCAGCACCCGCACGATGGCATCTTCCACAGAGCGAATCTTGTAGGTCGAGCCGTAGTAGGGCGATGCCGCCCAGCTCACCACCTGTGCCGCCAGTGCCGGGTCGGTTTCGACCACGCCCGTGATGTCATCGATACTGGCGTTGGGGTCTACCCGCAGCTTGATGATCTTTTGCGCGGTGTCGGCCAATGGCGGGATTTCGATGGTTTCTTCCAGGCGCTTCTGAATGCGCCTGGCGGTGAAGGCTTGCACTGCCTGGGTGATTTCCCGGGTGTCGTCATCGGGGCGGTCGAGGTTTGGGCTGATGGCCTCGACCTCCTGGCCGAAGCTGCTGGCGCTGGCCTTGACCAGCATGCGCTTGAAGTGCACGCGGTCGATTTCCAGCAGCAGGCCGGCTTCACCGGACTGGATGAACACGCTATCGGCGTCGAGCAGGCTCTTTTCGTACTGGCACGGCGAGCTGGTCAGCGCCGGGATACCCGGCAGGGCCTTGAGCTGATGCTTGTCCAGCATCTGCTTCAGGCGCGGCACCGACACCGCCGTGAGCTTGCGCCCGGTCAGTTCGGCCAGGCGGTCAAGGTCCAGCAGCTGGCTTTGCGGGAACAGCACCATCAGGGCGCCGACCTCGTCATCGAGCAGCACGGCCTGTACCCGCGACGCTGGCGGCAGGTGCGGATGTTCGACCACCTCGCGGTAGGCTACGCCGAGTTTGTCGAGCAGCAGCCGGATGACCGAGGGAGCGTGTGGGGTTGCGGTTTCCAGGGCAACTTCAGTCATGGTCCGTATCCACTGATTCTTTTAAACGCAAAGTATAACCAGCCTCGGGGCGAAACTGGATCCATTATGGGACGAGCGTCACACTTGGCCATATTGCTGGCCATGGCGCAGCCAGCGGTCGAGCAGTGGGCTGACGTGCTCCGGCCAGCGTGCGATCAGGGCCTGGGCGGCGTCGCGCACGGCCGGCAGCAGGTCGGCATCGCGCATCAGGTCGGCGACCTTGAACTGCAGCAGGCCGGTCTGGCGGGTGCCGAGCATCTCGCCGGGGCCACGCAGCTCCAGGTCTTTCTCGGCGATGATGAAGCCGTCGTTGGTTTCCCGCATGATCCCTAACCGTTCGCGGCCGATCTGCGACAGTGGCGGGTGGTACAGCAGCACGCAATGGCTTACGGCGCTGCCCCGGCCAACCCGGCCGCGCAGCTGGTGCAACTGGGCCAGGCCCAGGCGCTCGGGGTTCTCGATGATCATCAGGCTGGCGTTGGGCACGTCCACGCCCACCTCGATGACCGTGGTGGCGACCAGCAACTGCAGGTTGCCGGCCTTGAACTCGGCCATGATTTCAGCCTTTTCCGCCGGCTTCATGCGACCGTGGATCAGCCCCACCCGCAGTTCGCCCAAGGCGCTGCCCAGCTCCTCGTAGGTGCTTTCGGCGGCCTGGCAGGTCAGTTCTTCGGACTCTTCGATCAGGGTGCACACCCAGTAGGCCTGGCGCCCTTCGGCGCAGGCGGCGCGTACCCGCTCGACCACTTCGAAGCGGCGGCTGTCGGCCACCAGCACGGTGTTCACCGGGGTGCGCCCGGGCGGCAGTTCGTCGAGCACCGAGGTGTCCAGGTCGGCGTAGGCGCTCATGGCCAGGGTGCGCGGAATGGGCGTGGCGGTCATGATCAGCTGGTGCGGGCACAGCTCGCCGGCCACGCCCTTCTTGCGCAGGGCCAGGCGTTGCTGCACGCCAAAACGGTGCTGTTCATCGATGATCGCCAGGGCCAGGTGCTTGAACTTCACCTCTTCCTGGAACAGCGCGTGGGTGCCGACCACCATCGGTGCACCGTTGGCGATCTGCTCCAGGGCGGCTGCCCGGGCCTTGCCCTTGAGCTTGCCGGCCAGCCAGGCCACTTCGATGCCCAGCGGTTCGAGCCAGCGCTTGAAGGTGATGTAGTGCTGTTCGGCGAGGATCTCGGTGGGCGCCATCAAGGCCACCTGGTAGCCGGCCTCCAGGGCCTGCAGGGCAGCCAGGGCGGCGACCACGGTCTTGCCGGCACCCACGTCGCCCTGCACCAGGCGCATCATCGGCTCGTGCTGGCTGAGGTCGTAGGCAATTTCGTTGGCCACCCGCTGCTGCGCGCCGGTCGGCTGGAAGCCCAGGTTGGCCAGGTACTGCGCCTGCAGACGCTGGGCCTTGGGCAGCACCGGTGCGCGCAGGCTGCGCAGGCTTTCGCGCAGGCGTTGCTGCGACAGCTGGTGGGTCAGCAGCTCTTCGAAGGCCAGGCGGTGCTGGGCCCAGTGCTGGCCTTCGGCAAGCTCGTCGAGGTCGGCATCGGCCGGCGGGTTGTGCAGGTAGCGGATGGCATCGTCCAGCGGTGCCAGCTGGTAGTCCCTGGCCAGTTCGTCGGGCAGCCAGTCCGGCAGGCTGCGCGGGCCGAGCAGGCCCAGGCTCTGCTGGCACAGCAGCCGCAGGCGTTGCTGGGTAAGGCCTTCGGTGGACGGGTAGATCGGCGTCAGGGTCTGCTCGACCGGTGGCGGCGGCTCGTCGCCATTCAGCGCGCGGTATTCCGGGTGGTAGATTTCCAGGCCCGAAGCACCAGGGCGGGCTTCGCCGTAGCAGCGCAGGTGAGTGCCACGCTTGAGGCCTTCCTTCTGCGCGTTGCTGAAGTGGTAGAAGCGCAGGCTCAGCACGCCGCTGCCGTCACCCAGGCGCACTACAAGACTGCGGCGCTTGCCCATGGTCACGTCGGCGCCGCTGACCACGCCTTCGATCACCGCGTCCTGGCCCGGACGCAACTGCCCGATCGGCACGACGCGGGTGCGGTCCTGGTAGCGCAGGGGGAGGTGGAACAGCACGTCTTGCAGGTTCTCCAGGCCGACCTTGGCGAGTTTCTCCGCCATGGCCTCACCAACCCCCTTGAGTACCGTGACCGGGACCTTCGACAGCTCACTCATGACTCAGGCCGGCTGTTCCGCAGGGGCTTTGGCGACCGAGCACAGGCGGATCGAGTCGGCGAGGATCTCGATGGCCTTCGGCCGCGGGAAGCTGGCGCGCCAGGCGATGGCCACGGTGCGGAATGGTGCCGGTGCGGTCAGTGGGCGGACCTCGATGACGCCGGGGGCGTAGTGGTGGCTGTGCACCGCCGACAGCGGCAGGATCGACACGCCAAGGCCCGAGGCCACCATGTGACGGATGGTTTCCAGCGAGCTGGACTCGACCGTGGTGTGCCTGGAGCCTTCACCGCCCTTGTTCAGCGTTGGGCAGGCTTCCAGTACCTGGTCGCGGAAGCAGTGGCCTTCACCGAGCAGCAACAGGCTCTTGTCGTTGAGCATGGCGGTGTCGATGGTCTTTTTCGCCGTCCACGGGTGGTCGGCCGGCATCAGGGCGCAGAATGGCTCGTCGTACAGCGGCAGGGTCAGCACGTCGGCTTCGTTGAACGGCAGGGCGATGATCACTGCGTCCAGTTCGCCGTTGCGCAGCTTTTCGCGCAATACGTGGGTGAAGTTTTCTTCGATGTACAGCGGCATCTGCGGTGCCACACGGTGCAGCTGCGGGATCAGGTGCGGGAACAGGTACGGGCCGACGGTATAGATGGCACCGACCTTGAGCGGGGCGGTCAGCTGGTTCTTGCCGGCCTGGGCCAGTTCGCGAATGCCCTGGGCCTGCTCCAGTACCTTCTGCGCCTGGGCGACGATGCTTTCGCCGACCGGGGTCAGGCGTACCGCGCTCTTGCTGCGCTCGAAAATCAACACGCCAAGCTCATCCTCGAGCTTCTTCACACCGACCGACAGGGTCGGCTGGCTCACATGGCAGCGTTCGGCGGCATGGCCGAAGTGCTGTTCCTGGGCGAGTGTGACGATGTAGCGTAATTCTGTGAGGGTCATAACGTGCGTCCATGAAGTTGCGGGCCCAGCATAGCGGCTGCAATCGATAGACGCACGTTATCAGACTTGCCGATTTGTGACAGAAACAAAAGTCTCAGCGGCGGTCCAGCGAGTAGACGAACGGTGCCACGACTTCGATCGTGCCGTTGTTCAGCAACTCGGGTGGCGGCTTGGGTACCGTGCCGGCCCGGCGGATCATTTCCAGGGTCGCCCGGTCCAGGGCGGCACTGCCCGAGCCACCGGCCATGGAATACGACACCACCTTGCCTTCGGCGTCGACCACGAAGCGCAGGCGGTTGATGCCCTGCAGGCCGCGACGGCGCGCGTCTTCCGGGTAGCGCTTGTACTTGGCCAGATGACGCAGCAGGTCGCTCTGCCAGGTCGGCAGGGCGTTGCTGTTGGACGCAATGCTCGGCGCCGGTGCAGCGGACTTCTGCGGTGGCGTGTTGCTGGGCGGTGCGTCTACCGTTTGTTCGGTCGGCGGTGCTTCCTTCGGCGGCTCAGGCTTTTTCTCGGGCTTGGGCGGCTGCGGCTTGGCCTTCGGCTTGGGCGGCTTGGGAATGGCGATCTTGGGTTTGGGGGCCTCGGCCAGCTTCGGCAGCGGCGGTTCCTCGACCGGTGCCGGTGGCTGTGGGGCCGCTTTCGGAGGGGGTGGTGGCGCAGGCTCCGGCAACGGTGCCAGCTCGACCATCATGGCTGCCGGGGGCAGTTCGATGGCCTGGGGCACCGACCAGTTGAGCGTCAGCAGCACGGCGACCACGTGCACACCCAGCACGATCGCCAGGCTGCCACCGTAGCGCGCCATGTTCGAGCGCGTTCTTGTCATTTCTTGGCTGCCGTCTCGAGACCTACCAGACCGACTTTCAGGTAGCCGGCCGCGCGCATGTTGTTCATCACTTCCATCAGGTCACCGTAATCCACGCCTTTGTCAGCCTGGAAGAAGATGGTGGTTTCCTTGTCGCCCTTGGTCTTGGCATCGAGCATCGGGCCAAGCTGGTCGGGGGCAGGGACCTGATCGTCGCCGACGTACAGCTTCTGGTCGGCCTTGACGCTGACGAACACCGGTTTCTCGGGCCTCGGCGCCGGCTTGGCGGTCGAGGCTGGCAGGTCGACCTTGATGTCGACCGTGGCCAGGGGGGCTGCGACCATGAAGATGATCAGCAGCACCAGCATCACGTCGATGAACGGCGTAACGTTGATTTCGTGGTTTTCGGCGAGGTCGTCGCCACCTTCGTTGAGATGCAGGCCCATGGCTTACCCCACTTTCACCATGTGCGGGGCAACACGCTCGCTGCCCTGGTGGTCCAGGTCACGGCTGACCAGCAGCAGCACCTGGGCGGAGGCGTCGGACACCTGGGCCTTGTAGCCGGCGATGGAGCGGGCGAAGACGTTGTAGATGACCACGGCCGGGATCGCGGCGACCAGGCCCAGGGCGGTGGCCAGCAGGGCTTCGGCGATACCCGGGGCAACCACGGCCAGGTTGGTGGTCTGGGTCTTGGCGATGCCGATGAAGCTGTTCATGATGCCCCATACGGTACCGAACAGGCCGACGAACGGCGCAGTGGAGCCGATGGTGGCGAGTACGCCGGTGCCGCTGCTCATGGTACGGCCGCTGGCGTGTACCAGGCGCTCCAGGCGGAAGCTGACGCGCTCCTTGATGCCTTCTTTTTCGCGGGCGTTGGCCGACAGGCGCATCTCTTCGAGGGCGTCGTGGACCAGGGTGTGGGCCAGGGTGCCTTCCTTGTTGGAAACGTCGCTGGCTTCCTTGAGGCTGGCGGATTTCTTCAGCAGGGCGATTTCACCACGCAGGCGGCGCTTGGCGCCCATCAGCTCGAAGCCTTTGGCGATCCAGATGGTCCAGGTGATGATGGAGGCGATGGCCAGGCCGATCATGACTGCCTTCACCACCACGTCGGCGTTCTTGTACATGCCCCATGGGGACAGGTCGTGGGCCATGCCCAGCGAGGTGTCTTCAACCAGGGCTTCGACGCTCGGGTCTACTGCGACCGGGGCATCAGCCGGGGTGGCGGCAACTGCGCCGGCAGCCGGCGCTGCGGCTGGAGCAGCTGGAGCAGTAGCGGCAGCCGGGGTGGCGGCATTGGCGGTTGGCTCATCGGCCATGGCCACCGGGGCCAGCACCAGGCTGAGCGTCAGCGCGGCGATGGCGCGCCAGGCGCGCGACGGGGTTGGCGAAGCGGAAGGTTGAGTACGTGTCATGCTGGCCGGACCTGATGAAGAATAGAGTGAACGTTCTCCAAGGCCTCGAGGTAGGCCGAGAACAATTTGGCGGCCATTATTGCAAGTAATTCTTGTTAACAAAAGTAATCTTGTTGCTTTTTTCGCCTATGGTCTAGCTATCCATCGTGTAGCGTGGGCGGGCTGATCAATTGGTCCAGGGAGTTTAGAGATGTCAGGCCTTTCCGTGATGGTGGTGGGTTGTGGTGATGTAGGCGGGCGTCTTGCCCGGCAAATGCTTGCGCGCGGTTGGCAGGTGTGCGGCCTGCGTCGCTCGATCGGGCAGTTGCCTGCGGGTGTCGTGCCGGTGGCTGCAGACCTGTCCGAGCCCTCCATTCCCGCCGCCTGGCCGCAGCGTGCACCGGACTACCTGGTGTACTGCGTGGCGGCCAGCCAGCACGACGAGGCGGGTTACCAGGCGGCGTATGTTGATGGTTTGCGCCATGTGCTGGCCTGGCTGGCCGAGCGCGGCCAACGCCCACGGCGCCTGCTGTTCGTGTCCAGCAGCAGCGTGTATGCACAGAAGGACGGCGAGTGGATCGAGGAGGGCGCGGCCACCGAGCCTGAAGGCTATTCCGGGCGGTTGATGCTGGAGGCTGAGCGGCTGGCACTGGCCAGTGGCATCCCGGCTAGCGTGGTGCGCCTGACCGGCATCTATGGCCCCGGCCGCGAGTGGCTGCTCAGTCAGGTGCGCCAGGGCTACCGCGTGGCCGAGGAGCCTCCGCTGTATGGCAACCGTATTCATGCCGAGGACGCCGCCAGCCTGTTGGCGTTCCTGTTGCAGGCCGATGCCGATGGCAAGGTGCTGGATGACTGCTACATCGGCGTCGACGATGACCCGGCGCCGCTGGCCGACGTGGTGGCCTGGCTGCGGGCGTACCTGGGGGTGACCGAGTGGTCGGATGAGCAGCGGGTGCGGCGTACCGGCAGCAAGCGCTGCAGCAATGCCCGGGCAAGGGCGTTGGGCTGGGCGCCGGTGTATCCGAGTTACAAGGAAGGCTATGCCGCAATCCTGAAAGGCGTGCGCTGAGTCTACCGGCCTCTTCGCGGGTAAACCCGCTCCCACAGGTGCACCGCTGGTTTCAAGCCTGGCGGTGTACCTGTGGGAGCGGGTTTACCCGCGAAGAGGCCAGTGTGTTCGGCCGCTATTCAGCAGGTCTCAGCTGCGCTCCAGCACCCATTGGCGCTTGCCTGCTGCCAGTTCCGGCATTTCATCCGGCTGCGCACGGTTCACCGCCTGGAAGATCTCCAGCTTGTCGCCATCGCGCTTGATGATGAATGGCGCGCCACGTTGGTTGCGCTCCAGCCACAGGCTGTCATTGCTGCCACCCATGGTCGCGCAATCACCCGCCAGGCACAGGGCGAAACGGTCTGGCCCCGGCAGGCCGGTGACGTTGCCGGTGTCGCTGAAGCGCACGGTGGCACCTTTGCCCTGGCCTTCGACGACCTTCCAGTCGCCGCCCAGATAGGCCTGGTACAGCGCCTTCTCGAAGCTGCTGCCCAGTGGTGCGTTGGCCGCCGCCGGCGCTTTGGCGCGCACGAAGGTCTGCTTGCTGCCGCTTTGGTCGACAGCCTGCAGTTCGTCGCCATCGAGCGACAGTTGCTCGGTCTGGCCGCCCTGGAAGCTGGCCTGCCATTGCTTGTCGGTGGCGCTCAGCTGGCCGTCGGCCGCTTCGAAACCATTGCTGTAGCTGGCCTGCTGGCTGGCGACGTCGAGCTTCCACTCGAACACCGGGCCGTGCTCATTGAGCGCCTGGCGCAGGCTGCCGCCCTTGACGGCCGCAGTGATGGCGTCCTGGTTGATCCAGGTGCCGTTGAAATCTTCGGGTTTGTGGCTGGCGCAGCCGCCCAGAAGCAGGGCTGCCAGCGCGAAGGGCAGTGCTTGACGCATGACGGGGTAACCTTGCAGAGAAGGGAAGGTGACGGGCAGGGCGCCCGTCACCGGGGGCATCATTCGATGACCAGGATGGCGTCCATTTCGACCTGGGCGCCTTTCGGCAGCGCGGCAACGCCGATGGCGGCGCGGGCCGGGTACGGCTGCTCGAAGTAGCGGCCCATCACCTCGTTGACCTTGGCGAAGTGGCTCAGGTCGGTGAGGAAGATGTTCAGCTTGACGATGTCCTTGAACGAACCGCCAGCGGCTTCAGCCACGGCCTTGAGGTTTTCGAACACCTGTACGGTCTGGGCTTCGAAGCCTTCGACCAGCTCCATGGTCTTTGGGTCCAGCGGGATCTGGCCCGACATGTACACGGTGTTGCCGGCCTTGATCGCCTGCGAGTAGGTGCCGATGGCGGCAGGGGCCTTGTCGCTGTTGATGACGGTCTTGCTCATGATGACTCCTTGCAGTTGGCGGACTACGTACGCATGCGGGTGATGCGGACCACACCGGTCAGGGTACGCAGCTTCTTGATCACACGCGCCAGGTGCACGCGGTCGTGCACGCTGACCACCAGTTGGACCACGCTGATACGGCCGTCGCGTTCGTCCATGCTGATCTTCTCGATGTTGCCGTCGGCGGCGTTGACACTGCTGGCCAGCAGGGCAATCAGGCCGCGCTGGTGCTCCAGTTCGACACGCAACTCGACATTGAATTCACCGGTGATGTCCTTGGCCCAGGAGAGCTGCACGCACTTCTCCGGGTTGTGGCGGATTTCACTGATGTTGCGGCAGTTTTCCAGGTGCACGACCATGCCCTTGCCGGCTGACAGGTGGCCGACGATCGGGTCACCCGGGATCGGCGTGCAGCACTTGGCGTAGCTCAGCACCAGGCCTTCGGTACCGCGGATCGCCAGCGGGCCTTCCGGTGCCGGCAACTGCTCGCCTTCGGCCGACAGCAGGCGGCGCGCGACCACGTAGGCCATGCGGTTGCCCAGGCCGATGTCTTCGAGCAGGTCTTCGATCAGCTCCAGGCGGTACTCGGCGAGAATCGCCTGGATACGTTCCTGGGGGATTCTCTCCAGGCTGCTGTCGAAGCCGGTGAGTACCTTGTTCAGCAGGCGTTCGCCCAGGCTGATGGATTCGGAGCGCCGCTGCTGCTTGAGCGCGTGGCGGATGTGCGTGCGCGCCTTGCCGGTAACCACGAAGTTGAGCCAGGCCGGATTCGGCCGTGCGCCCGGGGCGCTGACGATTTCCACCGTGGAGCCGCTTTGCAGCGGTTCGGACAGCGGCGCCAGGCGGCGGTTGATGCGGCAGGCGATGCAGCTGTTGCCGACGTCGGTGTGCACCGCGTAGGCGAAGTCGACGGCCGTGGAGCCTTTGGGCAGCTCCATGATGCGGCCTTTGGGCGTGAACACGTAGACCTCGTCCGGGAACAGGTCGATCTTCACGCTCTCGATGAATTCCAGCGAGTTGCCGGCACGTTGCTGCAGTTCGAGGATGCCCTTGACCCACTGGCGGGCACGGGCGTGGCTGCCCTTGGGCTGCTCGTCGTCGTTGGACTTGTACAGCCAGTGCGCAGCGATGCCGTTGTTGGCCATCTCTTCCATCTCGCGGGTGCGGATCTGGATTTCGATGGGCACGCCGTGCATGCCGAACAGCGTGGTGTGCAACGACTGATAGCCGTTGGCCTTGGGGATCGCGATGTAATCCTTGAAGCGACCGGGCAGCGGCTTGTACAGGTTGTGCACGGCACCGAGCACGCGGTAGCAGGTGTCGACCTTGTCGACGACGATGCGGAAGGCGTACACGTCCATGATCTCGTTGAAGGCGCGGCGCTTGCCACGCATCTTCTTGTAGATGCCATAGAGGTGCTTCTGCCGGCCGCTGACCTCGCCCTCGATGCCGTCGGCGGCCAGGCAGTTGGCCAGCGAGTGCTCGATCTTGGCGACGATCTCTTTGCGGTTGCCGCGTGCGCTTTTCACTGCCCGGTGGATCAGAGACGAGCGCATCGGGTGCATGGCCTTGAAGCCGAGGTCCTCGAACTCCACGCGCACGGTGTGCATGCCCAGGCGGTTGGCGATGGGGGCGTAGATCTCGAGGGTTTCCTTGGCGATGCGCCGGCGTTTTTCGCCGGACAGCACCTCCAGGGTGCGCATGTTGTGCAGGCGGTCGGCCAGCTTGACCAGGATCACGCGGATATCGCGGGCCATGGCCATGGCCATTTTCTGGAAGTTCTCGGCTTGCGCCTCGGCCTTGGTCTCGAAGTTCATCTGGGTCAGCTTGCTGACCCCATCGACCAGTTCGGCCACGGTCTCGCCAAACTGCTGGCTGAGGGCTTCCTTGGCGATGCCGGTGTCTTCGATCACGTCGTGCAGCATGGCCGCCATCAGGCTCTGATGGTCCATGTGCATGTCGGCGAGGATGCTGGCCACGGCCAGCGGGTGGGTCACGTAGGGCTCGCCACTGCGGCGGCGCTGCCCATCGTGGGCCTGTTCGGCGTAGAAATAGGCGCGCCGGACCAGGTTGACCTGTTCCGGGCCAAGATAGGTCGACAGCCGTTCGGCCAAGGCTTCTATACCCGGCATGGGTTCACCTCCTGCCGAGGAAGGGGGCCTTGCGCCGTGCGACTTCGACCTGGCATCAATCAGACAGCCTCGTTGTTCTCGTCCTCGAACGCGGCGAACACCGGATCCTCGGTGACGATCTCTTCAGCGGCGATGAACTCGTTGGTGACGATGCCTTCGGCGATTTCACGCAGGGCAACAACGGTCGGCTTGTCGTTTTCCCACGCAACGCGTGGCTCTTTGCCGCCGGTCGCCAGCTGGCGAGCGCGCTTGGTCGAGAGCATGACCAGCTCAAAGCGGTTATCCACGTGTTCCAGGCAGTCTTCAACAGTTACGCGGGCCATGGTCTTCCTCAGTAGCAATTGCGGTGGGCGTGCAGCCCAATAGTGGGCAGGCGGACTCGATAGTTTAAAAAATCACCAGCCAATAGGGAAGCGCTGTTTTGTCGGGTGGTTACCTTCAAGCCCTGTATTGCCTTCTTCGCGGCTAAAGCCGCTCCCACAGGGACCGCATTGTTCTCAGGTTCATCACCGCACCCTGTGGGTGCGGCTTCAGCCGTGAAAGGGCCGGAACAGACACCCTATCACTTGAGCCTGACGATAACCTCAGAGCATCGCGTCACGCAACCGCGGGGTCAGCTCCTCGAACAGGGTCTGCACCGAGCGCAACGCCCGGCAATCGGGCCGGGTCAGCAGCCACAGCTGGGTGTCGCAACCCGGCAGCGGCCCGCTCAGCGCATCCACCCCGGGCAGCGCGTGCACCATGTAGTCCGGCAACGCCGCCACGCCGAGCCCGGCCGTGACCAGCTGGGCGATGGTCGACATGCCGCTGCACTGGTAGCGCGGGCTCAACCCCGGGTGCTGCTGGTTGCGCCAGACCACCGTGGGGTGGTCCTGCATCGAGTCGTCGGGGGCGATCCACGGCACGCTGGCAGGTGACTCGGCCAGGCGCTCGCGCCACTGCGGTTGGCCGCAGACCACGTAGGAGGTGGACCCCAGGTTGCGGCCCACCAGGTGCTCCGGCGGCGTGTTGGTCAGGCGCAGGGCAATGTCGGCATCGCGCCGGCTGAGGTTGGCGAAGGTGTTGGAGGTGCCCATTTCCAGCGACAGGGCCGGGTAGTTGGGCATGAACTCGGCCAGCGCCGGCAGCAGCAGGCTGTGCATCACCGCCTCGGTACAGGTCAGCCGCACCGTGCCGCTGACCACCTGCTCGCCACTGGTCATGGCGATGCGCGCCGCCTCCAGCGCCTGCTCGGCGCGTTCGGCCTGCTCGGCCAGGGCCTGGGCGGTGTCGGTCGGCAGGTAGCCCTTGCGGCTCTTGACGAACAAGGCGGTGCCCAGCGCCGACTCCAGCCGGCGGATCGAGCGGAACACCGTCGACACATCGACCTTGAGCAACTCGGCAGCCTTGGCCAGCGAGCGGCCACGTTCCAGGGCCAGGACCAGGGAAAGGTCGGCATGGGTAATCTGATATTGCATTGGTGCACGCTCTGCTTGCCGAATTGCCAATGTCTGTTGCGTTTTGGCCATTTTATAGTGGAACGGCCCCCGGGAATCAATGCGCCCGGTCGGGTAACCAGTCCCCACGATGGGAAAGTGAAAAGAACAACAGCTGCAACCATCGTCGCCCGTGAGGCGCCAGCCGTATCCCCACATCGCCGCAGCAAATCAAAGGATGTACAGCCATGACGTCGGTAACCCCGTGCGCCAGTTCTTCCAGCGAGATGAATGACTTCCTCCAGGCCCATCCGGACACGCAGTACGTCGACCTGCTGATTTCCGACATGAACGGCGTGGTACGTGGCAAGCGCATCGAGCGGGCCAGCCTGCACAAGGTGTACGAGAAGGGCATCAACCTGCCGGCATCGCTGTTCGCCCTGGACATCAACGGTTCCACCGTCGAGAGCACCGGCCTTGGCCTGGACATCGGCGATGCCGACCGCATCTGCTTCCCGATCCCTGGCACGCTTTCGGACGAGCCGTGGCAGAAGCGCCCCACCGCCCAGCTGCTGATGACCATGCACGAGCTGGATGGCCAGCCGTTCTTCGCCGACCCGCGCGAAGTGCTGCGCCAGGTGGTGAGCAAGTTCGACGACCTGGGCCTGGATATCTGCGCCGCGTTCGAGCTGGAGTTCTACCTGATCGACCAGGACAACCTCAACGGTCGCCCGCAGCCGCCGCGCTCGCCGATTTCCGGCAAGCGCCCGCAGTCGACCCAGGTGTATTTGATCGACGACCTCGACGAATATGCCGACTGCCTGCAGGACATGCTCGAAGCGGCCAAGGAGCAGGGCCTTCCCGCCGACGCCATCGTCAAGGAAAGCGCCCCGGCACAGTTCGAGGTCAACCTGCACCATGTGGCCGACCCGCTGAAGGCCTGCGACTACGCGATCCTGCTCAAGCGCCTGATCAAGAACGTCGCCTACGACCATGAAATGGACACCACCTTCATGGCCAAGCCCTACCCGGGCCAGGCAGGCAACGGCCTGCACGTGCACATTTCCTTGCTGGACAAGAAAACCGGCAAGAACATCTTTGCCAGTGACGACCCGCTGCAAAGCGACGCGCTACGCCACGCCATCGGTGGCGTGCTGGAAACCATGCCGGCGTCGATGGCCTTCCTCTGCCCGAACATCAACTCCTACCGCCGCTTCGGTGCGCAGTTCTACGTGCCCAATGCGCCAAGCTGGGGCCTGGACAACCGCACCGTGGCCGTACGCGTGCCCACTGACAGCAGCGACAACGTGCGCCTCGAGCACCGCGTGGCCGGTGCCGACGCCAACCCGTACCTGATGCTCGCGGCGATCCTCGCTGGCGTTCACCACGGCCTGACCAACCAGGTCGAGCCCCAGGCGCCGATCGAAGGCAACTCCTACGAACAGTTGGAGCAGAGCCTGCCGAACAACCTGCGCGATGCCCTGCGCGCGCTGGACGACAGCGAAGTCCTCAACCAATACATCAGCCCGGACTACATCGATATCTTCGTGGCCTGCAAGGAAAGCGAACTGGCCGAGTTCGAAGTGTCGATTTCCGACCTCGAGTACAACTGGTACCTGCACACGGTGTAAGCCCATGAGCGCAAATGCGGTCCCCTTGATCGGTGTCAGCGCCTGCCGCCAGCAGGTGGGGAAGAACTCGTCGCACACGGTAGGCGACAAGTATGTCGAGGCGGCCGGCTTTGCCGGCTTGCCACTGATCTTGCCGGCCCGTGACGGGGGCAGCGACACGCAGGCGCTGCTGGCCCGCCTGCACGGCATTGTTTTTACCGGCTCACCTTCAAATATCGAACCGCATCATTACAATGGCGCCCCCAGCGCGGCAGGTACCCGGCACGATCTGGCACGCGATCGCCTGACCCTGCCGCTGCTGCAGGCGGCCATTGCCGCCGGCGTGCCGGTGTTCTGTATCTGCCGTGGCTACCAGGAACTGAACGTGGCCCTGGGCGGCAGCCTGCACCAGCGCGTGCAGGAACTGCCCGGCTACCTTGACCACCGTGAACCTGAGGACGCACCCCTGGAGGTGCAATACGGCCCTCGTCACCCTGTCGGCATCGAGCCTGGCGGGATGTTCGAGCGCCTGGGCCTGGCGGCGCAGTTCGAGGTCAACTCGCTGCACAGCCAGGGCATCGACCGCCTGGCCCCGGGCCTGCGCGTCGAGGCACGGGCCCCGGATGGCCTGATCGAAGCGGTGTCCATGCCTGCGGCGCCGGGCTTTGTGCTCGGCGTGCAGTGGCACCCGGAGTGGCGATTTACCGAAAACCCGGTCTCGCTGCGCCTGTTCCAGGCGTTTCGCGAGGCCTGCATTGCCTACGCAGCACGGGAGGGCGCACGGCAGGAGGCATTCTGACGTCACCCGAAGGTCTCGGATGACTTGTTCCCGGCAGCAAGCTTTCAATGAGTGAAAGCGGGCCTTGTACGCAAGGCCTGTGAAAACAATTCCAAAATCTACGGCAAATACTCATGAGCAATTACACAGAAGCCGGCCGCCCACCCGACGTGGCGGCCGACGCGGGCAATACCCAGCGCAGCAAGGGCCTGGCCACAGGCCGGCTGGGCTTGCTGGCCAGCGTGGTGCTGGGCATTTCCACCATCGCCCCGGTCTACACCCTGACCGGCGCCCTTGGTCCGACCGTGCGTGAAGTGGGTGCGCACCTGCCTGCCGTGTTCATTGTCGGCTTCCTGCCGATGCTGCTGGTGGCCTTGGGCTACCGCGAACTGAACTCGGCGGAGCCGGACAGCGGTACTTCGTTTACCTGGTCGGCGCGTGCCTTCGGCCCGATGATCGGCTGGATCGGCGGCTGGGGCCTGGTTGTCGCCACCACCATCGTGTTGTCGAACCTGGCAGGGGTGGCGGTCGATTTCTTCTATCTGTTCCTTGGCCAGATCACCGGCAAGCATGAGCTGGCGGCATTGGCCGACAACCTGCTCATCAACATAACCACCTGTTGCGTGTTCATTGCCATGGCGGTGTGGATCTGCTGCCGCGGCATGACCACCACCATGACCGTGCAGTACGGCCTGGTGGCCCTGCAGTTGCTGGTGCTGATCGGCTTCGCCTTTGCCGCTTTCGGCGAAACCACCGCGCCGCCACCGCTGGAGTTCGATTTCGCCTGGTTCAACCCGTTCGGCGTCGAGTCGTTCTCGGCTTTTGCCGCCGGGCTGTCGCTGTCGATCTTCATCTTCTGGGGCTGGGACACGTGCCTGACCGTCAGCGAAGAGTCGGTGGGCAGTGAAGAGGTGCCGGGCAAGGCCGCCACCTGGACCGTGATGTTGATTCTCGGCCTGTACCTGTTTACCGCCATCGCCACCCTGCAGTTTGCCGGTATCAGTGAAACTGGCCTGGGCCTGAACAACCCGCGCATCCAGGAAAACGTGTTTGCCCACCTGGCCGGCCCGGTCATGGGGCCGCTGGCGATCCTGATGTCCATCGCCGTGCTGGCCAGCACGGCGGCTTCGCTGCAGTCGACCTTCGTGGCGCCGGCGCGCACCCTGTTGGCCATGGGTTACTACGGCGCGGTACCGCAAAAGTTCGCCAGCGTCTGCCCGCGTTCGCAAACCCCGCGCTACGCCACCATCTGCGCCGGCCTGGCCGCAGGCCTGTTCTACGTGACCATGCGTACCCTGAGCGAGAACGTGCTGGCCGATACCATTACCGCGCTGGGCATGATGATCTGCTTCTACTATTCGCTGACCGCATTCGCCTGCGTCTGGTATTTCCGCCACAGCCTGTTCGACAGCCTGCGCCACTTCATCATGCGCGGCCTGTGCCCGCTGGTGGGTGGGGTGATCTTGTCGGTGATCTTTGCGCGTACCGCCATCGATAGCGCCTCGCCGGACTTTGGCAGTGGCTCGCATGTGGGCGGGCTGGGGCTGGTGTTCGTTATTGCCGCGATCATCTCGGTGCTCGGCATCGCGCTGATGATGCTGTCGCGCATGCGCGCGCCGGCGTACTTCCTGGGGGCTACCCTGCGTCAGCAGGCTACCTTGCCACTGCAGGAATAAAGCTGGGGGCGCTTTGTGCCCCTATCGCGACACGAGGCCGCTCCCACAAAAGCACGGCGTACGCCATCAGATGTGGGAGCGGCCTTGTGTCGCGAAAGGGCCTCGAAGAGGCCCAGGCAATCTTTAGCCGATCATTTGCTTCAGCAACGCCGCATGACGCTGCTGCTGCTTCTTCAACACCAGGCGATTCGAGCGGAACACCGCTTTCAAATCCTCCAGCGCCACGTCGAAATCATCGTTGATGATCACGTAGTCATACTCGTCGTAGTGCACCATCTCGCTGACGGCTTCCTTCATGCGCCCGGCGATGATCTCTTCGCTGTCCTGCCCGCGGCCGTCCAGGCGCTGGCGCAGGGCCTGCTGGCTTGGCGGCAGGATGAACACCGACAACGCCTGCGGCATCAGCTTGCGCACTTGCTGCGCGCCCTGCCAGTCGATTTCCAGGATCAGGTCGTAACCCTGGTCCAGGGTCTGCTGCAGCGCGCTGCGCGAGGTGCCGTAGAAGTTGCCGAACACCTCGGCATGTTCCAGGAAGTCGCCTTGGGCGATCAGCGCCTTGAATTCCTCGTGGACGACGAAGTGGTAGTTCACCCCGTGCTGCTCGCCCGGGCGCATGGCGCGGGTGGTGTGCGAGACCGAGACGCGGATTTGCTGGTCGTCCTTGGTCAGGGCGGTGACCAGGCTGGTCTTGCCGGCGCCCGAAGGAGCCGAAACGATGTAGAGGGTGCCGCTGCTATGGTTCATGGTCGGGGTGGCCTTACTCGATGTTCTGTACTTGTTCACGCATCTGTTCGATCAATACCTTCAGGTTGACCGCCGCTTGCGTGCTGCGTGGGTCGAAGGCCTTGGAGCCGAGGGTGTTGGCCTCGCGGTTGAGTTCCTGCATCAGGAAGTCCAGGCGCCGGCCGGCGGCACCGCCACCCTTGAGCACTCGGCGCACTTCGGTGACGTGGGTGCTGAGACGGTCGAGTTCCTCGGCCACGTCGCTCTTCTGGGCCAGCAGCACCATCTCCTGCTCCAGGCGTTGCGGGTCGAGTTCGGCCTGCATGTCGCCGAAGCGGTCGAGGATCTTCTGCCGCTGCGCCGCCAGCATCTGCGGCACCAGGGCGCGCAGGGTGGTGACTTCGCTGGCCATGTTGTCCAGGCGCTCGTTGATCAGCCGGGCCAGTTCCTGGCCTTCACGCTGGCGCCCGGCCTTGAGCTCGGCCAGCGCTTCATCGAACAGCGCCATGGCTTCGCTATTCAGTGCCTGCGGGTCGCTGGCGTCGGCTACCAGCACGCCAGGCCAGGACAGCACCTCCAGCGGGTTCAGGGGGGCCGGCTGCTTGATCAGGCCGGCCACTTCCTCGGCGGCGGCAACCAGCTGTGCGGCGCGCTCGCGGTCCACCTTCAGTGGTTTGCCGTTGCTGTCTTCGTTGAGGCGCAAGGTGCATTCCACCTTGCCCCGCGACAGGCCCTGGCGCAGGCCTTCACGCACGGCGCCTTCGAGGTCGCGCAGGGCCTCGGGCAGGCGCAGGTGCGGTTCCAGGTAACGGTGGTTGACCGAGCGCAGCTCCCAGACCAGGGTGCCTTGGCTGCCGGCGCGCTCGACACGAGCAAAAGCGGTCATGCTGTGCACCATGGGGAGTACCTCGCGTAGATGAATGAACGGTGGGAGCCTCTCGGCTGCAAGGCGCAGGATTGTAGCGCAGTGGGGCCATGGCGCCCAATCCACCCATGTTACCGACGGGTGGCCTGGCCGGTAGGATAAGGCGACGGGCAGTGCCGGGCGCGACAATAGGCATGTCTTCCCCGGGCTGCGGGCTCTATAATGCTCGGCAGATTCAAAGTCCCAGTACAGGTATCCCAGATGAAACGTCCAAGTGGTCGCGCCGCCGATCAGCTCCGCTCGATCCGCATCACCCGCAACTACACCAAGCACGCCGAAGGGTCGGTACTGGTCGAGTTCGGTGACACCAAGGTCATCTGCACGGTCAGCGTGGAAAACGGTGTGCCACGCTTCCTCAAAGGCCAGGGCCAAGGCTGGCTGACCGCCGAATACGGCATGCTGCCGCGCTCCACCGGCGAGCGTAACCAACGTGAAGCCAGCCGTGGCAAGCAGGGTGGGCGCACCCTGGAAATCCAGCGCCTGATCGGCCGTTCGCTGCGCGCCGCGCTGGACATGAGCAAGCTCGGTGACATCACTCTGTACGTCGACTGCGACGTGATCCAGGCCGATGGTGGCACCCGCACTGCGTCCATCACCGGTGCCATGGTCGCCCTGTGCGACGCCCTGGCGGTGATCAAGAAGCGCGGTGGCCTGAAGGCCGGCAACCCGCTCAAGCACATGATCGCCGCCGTGTCGGTGGGCATGTACCAGGGCGAAGCGGTGCTCGACCTGGACTACCTGGAAGACTCCGCCGCCGAAACCGACCTGAACGTGGTCATGACCAGCGCCGGTGGTTTCATCGAAGTGCAGGGTACTGCCGAGGGCGCGCCGTTCCAGCCTGAAGACTTCAACGCCATGCTCGCCCTGGCACAGAAGGGCATGAGCGAGATCTTCGAACTGCAGCAGGCGGCACTGGCCGACTGAACCCAGCCAGGGAGGTGCGGGGCATGAGCGAATCGAACCTGTCGATCACCCCGCCCAATGCCGAAATCCGGCAATGGGCGATGTTCTGCCACCTCTCCGCGCTGCTGGGCCTGGTGGTGCCGCTCGGGCACCTGCTGGGCCCGCTGGTGCTGTGGCACCTCAAGCGCGAGCAAGACCCTTTCATCGACGCCCAGGGCAAAGAGGCGCTGAACTTTCAGATCAGCGTGACCATTGCCGGGTTCATCTGCTTCCTGCTGATGTTCGTGTTCATCGGGCTGGTGCTGTTCGCCATGCTGATGGTCGCGGTGATGATCCTGATCATCATTGCGGCGGTGCGGGCGAATGAGGGCAAGCCTTATCGCTACCCGATGATCTGGCGACCGATCAAATAGCAATTGGGGCCGCAGAGCGGCCCCAATTGCGTTTAGATGGTCAACGTCCAGTCATAGTCGACGATCAGCGGCGCATGCTGGGAGAAGCGCGGCTGACGCGGCAGACGGGCGTTACGCACGAAGCGGCGCAGGCCCGGGGTTAGAATCTGGTAGTCGAACCGGTAGCCCAGGTTGAGCATCTCGGCCTGCTCGTTGTCCGGCCACCAGCTGTACTGGTCGCCTTCACGGCTGACTTCGCGCAGGGCATCGACGTAACCCATCTCGCCAGTGATCGCATCCATCCAGGCGCGCTCCGGCGCCAGGAAACCCGGCGACTGCTGGCTGTCACGCCAGTTCTTGATGTCAAGCTTCTGCTGCGCCACGTAGAACGAGCCGCAGTAGATGTATTCGCGACGCTTGCGACGCTGTTTGTCCAGGTATTTGGCGAAGTCGTCCATCAACTTGAACTTCTGGTTCAAGTCTTCGTCGCCGTTCATACCCGAAGGCAGCAGCAGGCTGGCAATACTGACTTTGTCGAAATCTGCTTGCAGGTAACGCCCGTAGCGGTCGGCTGTCTCGAAGCCCAGGCCGGTGATGACTGCCTTGGGCTGCATGCGCGAATACAGGGCCACACCACCTTGGGCAGGCACCTCCGCGTCGCAGGCATAAAGGAAATAGCCATCGAGCTGGAAAGCTGGGTCATCGAGTTCAAAGGCCGAGGCGCGGGTATCCTGAAGGCAGATGACGTCGGCATTCTGGGCTTGCAGCCAGCTGAGCAAACCACGCTCGGCCGCAGCCTGAATGCCATTTACGTTCACACTGATGATCCGCATAAATGGCCCCAAAAATCTCGTGCGTGTATGATACCCGAGCTCAAACCATTTAGCTAAATCCGTGGTGTCCGGGACTATCCATGCAGCCGTATCAGCGCGACTTCATCCGTTTTGCCATCGATCGCGGGGTACTGCGTTTCGGTGAATTCACCCTGAAATCGGGGCGTACCAGCCCGTATTTCTTCAATGCCGGCCTGTTCAACACCGGTTCCGCCCTGGCCGAACTGGGGCGCTGCTATGCCGCAGCCATCGTCGACAGCAAGATCCCGTTCGATGTGCTGTTCGGCCCGGCCTACAAGGGTATCCCGCTGGCAGCGACGACTGCCGTGGCCCTTGCCGATCAGCATCAGCTCGACGTGCCATGGTGCTTCAACCGCAAGGAAGCCAAGGATCACGGCGAAGGCGGCAGCCTGGTCGGTGCACCGCTGGCCGGTGACGTGCTGATCATCGACGACGTGATCACCGCCGGTACCGCCATTCGTGAGGTCATGCAGATCATCAATGCCCAGCAGGCCAAGGCCGCCGGCGTGCTGATCGCGCTGAACCGCGAAGAGCGTGGCAATGGCGAGCTGTCGGCGATCCAGGAAGTGGAGCGCGACTTCGGTATCCCGGTGGTCAGCATCGTTTCGCTGACCCAGGTGCTGGAGTTCCTGGCCGATGACCCGCAGCTGAAGCAGCATCTGCCGGCTGTCGAGGCTTACCGGGCGCAGTACGGTATCTGATTCGAGGCCCGGAAATGAAAAAGGCGACCTTCGCATGAGGGTCGCCTTTTTTGTTTCGCCTGTTCCGGCCTCTTCGCGGGTAAACCCGCTCCCACAGGATCTCCACAGCCCTCAAAGGCGGTGCTGTACCTGTGGGAGCGGGTTTACCCGCGAAGAGGCCGGAACAGGTTGACGATCAGCGCTGCTTGCGGTTGGTAATCAGGGTACCCACACCGCTGTCGGTGAAGATCTCCAGCAGTACCGCATTCGGCACACGGCCGTCGATGATGTGCGAGCTGTTCACACCGCCCTGCACCGCATCCAGCGCGCACTTGATCTTCGGCAGCATGCCGCCGTAGATGGTGCCGTCGGCGATCAGTTCGTTGACCTGCTCGGTGGTCAGGCCGGTCAGCACCTCGCCCTGCTTGTCCATCAGGCCGGCGATGTTGGTCAGCAGCATCAGCTTCTCGGCCTTCAGCGCCTCGGCTACCTTGCCCGCCACCAGGTCGGCGTTGATGTTGTACGACTCACCGTTGGCACCCACGCCGATCGGCGCGATCACCGGGATGAAGTCGCCCTTCACCAGCATGTTCAGCAGGTCGGTGTTCACGCTCACCACTTCGCCCACGTGGCCGATGTCGATGATTTCCGGGGTGGTCATCTCGGGCGTCTGGCGGCTGACGGTCAGCTTGCGGGCGCGGATCAGCTCCGCGTCCTTGCCGGTCAGGCCGATGGCGCTGCCGCCGTGGCGGTTGATCAGGTTGACGATGTCCTTGTTGACCTGGCCACCCAGCACCATCTCCACCACGTCCATGGTCGCCGAGTCGGTGACGCGCATGCCGTCGATGAAGTGGCTTTCGATCGACAGGCGCTTGAGCAGGTCGCCGATCTGCGGGCCACCACCGTGGACCACCACCGGGTTGATGCCCACAGCCTTCATCAGCACGATGTCACGGGCGAAGCCGGTCTTGAGCTCCTCGCTCTCCATCGCGTTGCCGCCGTACTTGATCACCAGGGTCTTGCCGACAAAGCGGCGGATGTAAGGCAGTGCTTCGGACAAAACCTCGGCTACATGGGAAGCGGCATCGCGATCGAGGGTCATGCAGGGCTCCTGTAAGGAACAGATAGTCGGTCAGAACGGCAGTTGCAGCTCAGGCTCAACCCGCAGCAACTGAGTACGGAAAACATCCTTGATACGTTGCAATTCGGCGTCGCTGTCGGCCTCGAAGCGCAGCACCAGCACCGGGGTGGTGTTGGAGGCGCGAACCAGGCCCCAGCCGTGGGCATAATCCACCCGCACACCATCGATGGTGGTCAGGTTGGCGTCGCCCCAGTCGGCGTCGCGTTGCAGTGCATCAATGATGCTGAATTTACCCTCGTCGGTCACATCAATATTGATTTCCGGCGTGGAAATATCGTTCGGGAAGGCGGCAAACAGGTTTTCGGCGCTTTGCCCGGTCTTGCTGAGGATCTCCAGCAGGCGCGCGGCGCTGTAGATGCCGTCGTCGAAACCGTACCAGCGTTCCTTGATGAAGATGTGACCGCTCATCTCGCCGGCCAGCAGCGAGCCAGTCTGTTTCATCTTCTTCTTGATCAGCGAGTGTCCGGTCTTCCACATCAGCGCGCGGCCGCCGTGCTGCTCGATCAGCGGGGTCAGGCGGCGGGTGCATTTGACGTCGAAGATGATTTCGGCGCCCGGGTTGCGCGACAGCACGTCCTGGGCAAACAGCATCAGCAGGCGGTCGGGGTAGACGATGCTGCCGGTGTTGGTCACCACGCCGACGCGGTCGCCGTCACCGTCGAAGGCCAGGCCGATGTCGGCGCCGGTTTCCTTGACCTTGGCGATCAGGTCTTCGAGGTTTTCCGGCTTGCCCGGGTCCGGGTGGTGGTTGGGGAAGTTGCCATCGACCTCGCAGAACAGCGGGATCACTTCGCAGCCCAAGGCTTCGATCAGTTGCGGCGCAACCACGCCAGCGGCGCCATTGCCGCAGTCCACCACCACCTTGAGCTTCCTGGCCAGCTTCACGTCGCCGACAATCTGCTGGAAGTAGCGGTCGAGGATCTCGACTTTTTCCACGCGGCCTTCGGCGCGGGTCAGGTTGTTGGTTTTCAGGCGGGTCAGCAGCGCCTGGATCTGTTCGTTGGCCAGGGTATCGCCGGCGATGACGATCTTGAAGCCGTTGTAGTCCGACGGGTTGTGGCTACCGGTCAGCATCACACCCGACTTGCCGGCCAGCACGTTGGCTGCGTAGTACAGCGCCGGGGTAGGCACCAGGCCGACGTCGCTGACCTGGCAGCCGGCATCGACCAGGCCCTTGATCAGCTGTTCGACCAGCATCGGGCCGGACAGGCGGCCATCGCGGCCGACCGAAACCTGCGGTTCGCCCTGGGCCAGGCTTTGCGCGCCGATGGCGCGGCCGATCCAGTAGGCGGTTTCGGCGTGAAGGGTTTTGCCGACCACGCCGCGAATGTCATACGCGCGGAAAATGCTGTCTGGCAGTGCGGCGGGGACCAGGTGGGCCATGTCGTTCATCTCTGGAAGCTCCATTAGTCAAAGGCTTTCTGGGCAGGCGCAAACTGAACGCTTGGACGGTGGTTTCGCCAGAGAGTTCGCCATCCTTGGCCTGAACGGTCATTTCTCGGCTCAGTGGCTGCCGGAATGGCCGAAGCCGCCAGCGCCGCGCTGGCTTTCATCGAACGCTTCGACGATGTCGAAATGGGCCTGTACCACCGGTACCAGCACCAGCTGGGCGATGCGCTCGCCGACAGCGATGGTGAACGGGGTGTTGCCGCGGTTCCAGCACGACACCATCAACTCGCCCTGGTAGTCCGAGTCGATCAGCCCGACCAGGTTGCCCAGCACGATGCCGTGCTTATGGCCCAGGCCCGAGCGCGGCAGGATCACCGCCGCCAGGCCCGGGTCGCCGATGTAGATCGACAGGCCGGTGGGAATCAGCAGGGTCTGGCCTGGCTCGAGGACGGTGTCCTCCTTGAGCAGGGCGCGCAGGTCCAGGCCGGCGGAGCCGGGGGTGGCGTACTGCGGCAGGGGGAATTCGGTGCCCAGGCGTGGGTCGAGGATCTTGGCTTGAAGAGCGTGCATGTAACTTATTGAACCTGATTGAGCCGTTCGGCGATGAAGGCGACCAGTTGCCGGGCGATCTTGCCCTTGCTGGTCTGCGCGAAGAGGGTCTGGTGCTGCTGGCGGTCGATCACGGTCAAGGCGTTTTCTTCGCTGTTGAAGCCGATGCTGGGGTTGGCCACATCATTGGCGACGATCAGGTCGAGGTTCTTGTCCTTGAGCTTGCGCGTGGCGTAATCGAGCAAGTGTTCGGTTTCGGCGGCGAAGCCGACGCTGAACGGGCGGTCGGCGCGGCCAGCGAGGGTGGCAAGGATATCGGGATTGCGCACCATCTGCAGCAGCATGCCGTCGCCGGTCGTAGGATCTTTCTTCAGTTTTTGCGTGGCAACGACTTCCGGGCGGTAGTCCGCGACCGCCGCCGAGGCGATGAACAGGTCGCACGGCATGGCCGCTTCACAGGCTGCGAGCATGTCCCGCGCGCTGACCACGTCGATACGGCTGACCCGGTCGGGGGTCGGCAGGTGCACAGGGCCGGTGACGAGGGTGACCCTAGCCCCGGCTTCGGCGGCCGCTTCGGCCAGGGCGAAGCCCATCTTGCCGGAGCTATGATTGGTGATGTAGCGCACCGGGTCGATGTTTTCCTGGGTCGGGCCGGCGGTGATCAGCACGTGCTTGCCGGTCAGGGCCTGGCGCTTGAAGCTTTCCGCGGCACACCAGGCCAGGTCGGTGGCTTCGAGCATGCGGCCCAGGCCGACGTCGCCACAGGCCTGGCTGCCGGACGCCGGGCCGAACACCTGGATGCCACGGCTCTTGAGCAGTTCGAGGTTGGCCTGGGTGGCCGGGTCGCGCCACATGGCCTGGTTCATGGCCGGGGCCACGGCGACGGTAGCGTCGGTGGCCAGTACCAGGGTGGTCAGCAGGTCGTCGGCCATGCCTTGGGCCATGCGCGCCATGAGG
Organism: Pseudomonas sp. 43(2021); assembly: GCF_017490805.1. Classification (NCBI taxonomy): domain Bacteria; kingdom Pseudomonadati; phylum Pseudomonadota; class Gammaproteobacteria; order Pseudomonadales; family Pseudomonadaceae; genus Pseudomonas; species Pseudomonas sp. 43(2021). Next base: position 6,966 of record NZ_JAFGYJ010000007.1, on the reverse strand, counting down.
TCGGCGGTGGCCGGGGCGATCAGCACCAGATCGGCCCACTTGGCCAGTTCGATATGGCCCATGGCCGCTTCGGCGGCAGGGTCGAGCAGGTCCATGTGCACCGGGTGGCCCGACAGCGCCTGCAGGGTCAGCGGGGTGATGAACTCTGCACCACCACGGGTCATGACGACGCGCACCTGCGCGCCGTGCTCCAGGAGTCGGCGAATCAGTTCGGCGCTTTTGTAGGCGGCAATGCCGCCACCCACGCCGAGAACGATGCGCTTGCGATACAGCCGCTGCATAGGCTTGCCTTTTTCCAGTGAGAGCGGGCGGCGACGTTTGGGAATGCCTGCGGCAGAACGTCGCATGTACGAGGCGAAATAGATTAACACAGGGCCGAAATGGGCCGCAGCAAGGGCAGAGGGGCGGGATGAATATCAGGAAGTGGCCGGCTGAAGAGCGGCCGAGGGAGAAGTTGTTGCAGCGTGGGGTCGGAAGCCTGACGGATACGGAATTGCTTGCTGTATTTCTCGGCTCAGGTGTGCGTGGGCGCAATGTCGTGGAACTGGCGCGAGGTCTGCTCGTGAAGTTCGGGGGCTTGCGCCAGTTGCTGGAGGCCGACCGTGAGGCCTTCGTCGGTGAGCTTGGTTTGGGCCCGGTGAGGTACAGCCAGTTGCAGGCGCTGCTGGAGATCGGGCGCAGGCACCTTGCAACTTCGATTGAGCGTGAATCTGCGATGGACAGCCCGGGAACGGTGAGGCGCTATCTGAAAGCGATGCTGCGACATGAAGTCAGCGAGGTGTTCGGATGTCTCTTTCTCGATACCAAGCACAGGCCGTTGGCGTTTGAAATCCTCTTCCGAGGCACGATAGATCGGGCCAGCGTCTACCCACGGGAAGTGGTGCGGCGGGCATTGCTGCATAACGCAGCGGCCTTGATCCTGTGCCACAACCACCCCTCAGGCAACAGTGAGCCCAGCCAGGACGATGTGCATTTGACCCTGTCGCTGAAGCGGGGGCTGGCGTTGATCGATGTGCGGGTGCTGGATCACATCATCATCGGTGACGGGGAGCCGCTGTCGATGGTCGAGCATGGGTGGATTGTGGCCTGAGGAAAAACTGGGAGCCTTGTGCTGCCAGTACCGGCCCTTTCGCGGGTGAACCCGCTCCCACAGGGATAGTGCCATGTTCAAAGTTGGCGCGGTCCCTGTGGGAGCGGGTTTACCCGCGAAGAGGCCGGCGCGGGCTTACTTGGTCACTGACACCTTGCTGAAATCCAGCCGCCCGAACGGGCTCACCTGGTACCCCTCGACCCCTTGGCGCAGCAGGGCCGCCGCCGTCGGGTGCGCCAGCGGCACCCACAGCGCCTGCTGCTGAATCAGGGTTTGCGCCTGCTGGTAAAGCCGGCTGCGCACGCTCTGGTCGTTGGTGGTACGCCCGGCGCTGATCAACTGGTCCAGGCGGCTGTCGCAGAAACGTGCGAAGTTGGTCCCCGACTGCACCGCGGCGCAGGAAAACTGCGGGCTGAGGAAGTTGTCCGGGTCGCCGTTGTCACCCGCCCAGCCCATGAACAGCAGGTCATGCTCGCCCGCCTTGGCGCGGCGGATCAGCTCGCCCCACTCGATCACGCGGATCTCGGCCTTGATGCCAATCTTGGCCAGGTCGGCCTGCAGCATCTGCGCACCGAGGCTGGGGTTGGGGTTGAGCAGGCTGCCCGACGGGCGGGTCCAGATCGTGGTGCTGAAGCCTTGGGCCAGGCCAGCCTTGGTCAGCAGGGCCTTGGCTTTCTTCAGGTCCAGCGGGTAGCCGGGCAAGTCCTTGGCGTAGCTCCAGGTGTTGGGCGGGTAGGGGCCGTTGGCGGCTACCGCGGAGTCTTCGAACACGGCCTTCAGATAAGCCTGCCTGTCGAAGGCCAGGTTGATGGCCTGGCGCACTTCCGGCTTGTCCAGCGGTGGGTGCTGGCTGTTGATGGCGACGAAGGCGGTCATGAAGGCCGGGGTGGTGACCACCTTGAGGTTGCCGTCCTTGCCGGCTTCGGCAATGTCCAGCGGCTTGGGCGACAACGCGACCTGGCACTCGCCGCGCTTGAGTTTCTGCAGGCGCACGTTGGCATCGGTGGTGATGGCGAAGATCAGCGGGTCGACCGCCGGCTTGCCGGCGAAGTAGTCAGGGTTGGCGCGGTAGCGCACCAAGGCGTCCTTCTGGAAGCGCTGGAAGATGAACGGCCCGGTACCGACCGGCTGGCTGTTGAGCTTCTCCGGCGTGCCGGCCTTGAGCAGTTTGTCGGCGTACTCGGCGGAGTAGATCGAGGCAAAGCCCATGCTCAGCGTGGCCAGGAACGTGGCGTCCGGGTGGTTGAGGGTGAAACGCACGGTGTTCGGTGCGGGCGCCTCGATCGCCTTGATCAGGCTGCCCAGTTGCAGCGACTGGGCATGCGGGTAACCGCCCGGTGCGGTCTTGTGCCAGGCATGGGCGGGGTAGAGCATGCGCTGGAAGCTGAACAGCACATCGTCGGCGTTCAGGGCGCGGCTTGGCTTGAAGTAGGCGGTGGTGTGGAATTTCACGTCATCGCGCAGGGTAAAGTCGTAGATCAGGCCATCGGCCGATACCGTCCAGCTGGCCGCCAGGCTCGGCACCACCTTGCCTTGCGCCGCGTCGAACTCCACCAGCCGGTTCATCAGCACATCGGCCGTGGCGTTGGTGGTGGTCAGCGAGTTGTACTGCACCACGTCGAAGCCTTCGGGGCTGGCCTCGCTGCAGACGCTCAGCGGGGCGGCCTGGGCAACGCCGGCGGCGAACAGGGCGCCTGCGGCGAACAAGGAGTTGAACAATAAGGAAAGGGCGGCAGCACGCATAGTGGCTCCTTGGCTGTCAGTGGCCCATCTGCCAGTGCAGTCTGGAAAAGGCCTACCCTAGTGTGCCCGTCGGGAAATGGCCACACCCTTTTTTACAAAATTGGCGACGAGCGGTCGACGGCTGACGGGGCCTGCCGCTATGCTGGCCGGGCGCGTCGAGGCTCGTGTCAATATTCATCTAATGTTGTTGCGGCCGAGTCTTTCTGGTATAAAGCAGCGCTCTTTTCTAGGGGCTCGGCCTGTCGCATCAGCGAATGCGGCCGATAAGACCTCCAGAATCACGGCGCCCAGGCGCCAAAGACTGAGAGATTAAGCGGCCAACCCATGCCGGGTTGGGCATGTGGTTTTAGAGGGCTGAGTCATGTCGAGAGTCTGTCAAGTTACTGGTAAGGGTCCAGTAACCGGGAACAACATTTCCCACGCAAACAACAAAACCCGTCGTCGTTTCCTGCCGAACCTGCAGCACCACCGTTTCTGGGTTGAATCCGAGAAGCGTTTCGTGCGTCTGCGCGTATCTGCCAAAGGCATGCGCGTCATTGACAAGCGTGGTATCGACGTAGTGCTGGCCGAGCTGCGCGCTCGCGGCGAAAAGTTCTAAGGAGAACGTCATGCGTGAATTGATCCGTCTGGTTTCGAGTGCTGGCACTGGCCACTTCTACACCACCGACAAGAACAAGCGCACCACTCCGGACAAAATCGAGATCAAGAAATATGATCCGGTTGTTCGCAAGCACGTGGTGTACAAGGAAGCCAAGATCAAGTAATTGATCGGCGACCTGAAAAAACCCGCATCCGAAAGGACGCGGGTTTTTTTATGCCTGTGCTGGCCTCTTCGCGGGCAAACCCGCTCCCACAGGTGCATCACAAGCCTTTAGGGCGGTGAAATCCTTGTGGGAGCAGAGGCCGGCACAGCCTCAAATCATTTCTGCTCGAACATCACATAGATCTTGCGGCAAGGTTCCAGCACCTCCCAGGTGCCCTTGAACCCCGCCGGAATGACAAACCGGTCACCGGCACGCAAAGTCTTGGCCCCACCGTCCTGGTCGCGCAGCACCGAAACACCCTGGACGATCTCGCAGTACTCATGCTCGGTGTAGTTCACCGTCCATTGCCCCACCTCGCCTTCCCACACGCCCGCGGCAAACTGCCCGCACGGGCTGGAATAATGGTTGTAGACCGCCTGGTCGGGCTCGCCCTTGAGGATTTTTTCCGCCGCCGGGCGGTAGCGTTCGGCCTCGGTAATGACCTGTGCGAAGTCGATGATGCTGTCGATGCTCATGGTGCGGCTCCTGTTGTTGTTTAATAAAATGCACATCAGTAGGCTTTTGAGCCTTCTGTGTCAAATATATTGATAGTTTACCCGGGCTGGTTTAGGGTATCGCTTGCCAGTGTGCGCTCGTCGCCCACCAGAATTCTGACAACGCCTGTGAGTCCTCAGTGCGGCGTTGCACCTAAACAAGAGGAGGAGTTTCGTATGACCACCCTGACTCGTGCGGACTGGGAACAACGTGCCCAGCAACTGAAGATCGAAGGCCGTGCCTTCATCAACGGCGAATACACCGATGCCGCATCCGGTGAAACCTTCGAGTGCCTGAGCCCGGTCGACGGACGCTTCCTGGCCAAGGTTGCCAGCTGTGACCTGGCCGATGCCAACCGCGCTGTGGAAAACGCCCGTGCCACCTTCAACTCCGGCGTGTGGTCGCAGCTGGCACCGGCCAAGCGCAAGGCCAAGCTGATCCGCTTCGCCGACCTGCTGCGCAAGAACGTCGAAGAGCTGGCACTGCTGGAAACCCTGGACATGGGCAAGCCGATCGGTGACTCCTCCAGCATCGACATCCCGGGCGCGGCCAATGCCATCCACTGGACTGCCGAAGCCATCGACAAGGTCTACGACGAAGTCGCCCCGACCCCGCATGACCAGCTCGGCCTGGTCACCCGTGAAGCAGTGGGTGTGGTCGGTGCCATCGTACCGTGGAACTTCCCGCTGCTGATGGCCTGCTGGAAGCTTGGCCCGGCCCTGGCCACCGGTAACTCGGTAGTGCTCAAGCCGTCCGAAAAATCGCCGCTGACTGCCATTCGCATCGCCCAGCTGGCCATCGAAGCCGGTATCCCGGCTGGCGTGCTGAACGTGCTGCCAGGCTACGGCCACACCGTGGGCAAGGCACTGGCCCTGCACATGGACGTCGACACCCTGGTGTTCACCGGTTCGACCAAGATCGCCAAGCAGCTGATGATCTATGCTGGCGAATCGAACATGAAGCGCATCTGGCTGGAAGCCGGTGGCAAGAGCCCGAACATCGTCTTCGCCGACGCCCCGGACCTGCAAGCTGCTGCCGAGGCTGCCGCCAGCGCCATCGCCTTCAACCAGGGCGAAGTGTGCACCGCAGGCTCGCGCCTGCTGGTCGAGCGTTCGATCAAGGACAAGTTCCTGCCAATGGTGGTCGAGGCCCTGAAAGGCTGGAAGCCAGGCAACCCGCTGGACCCACAGACCACTGTCGGTGCCCTGGTCGACACCCAGCAGATGAACACCGTGCTGTCGTACATCGAAGCCGGCCACAAGGACGGCGCCAAGCTGCTGGCCGGTGGCAAGCGCACCCTGGAAGAGACCGGCGGCACCTATGTCGAGCCGACCATCTTCGACGGCGTGACCAACGCCATGCGCATTGCCCAGGAAGAAATCTTCGGCCCAGTGCTGTCGGTGATCGCCTTCGACACCGCTGAAGAGGCCGTCGCCATTGCCAACGACACGCCGTATGGCCTGGCCGCTGGCATCTGGACCTCGGACATCTCCAAGGCCCACAAGACCGCCCGTGCCGTGCGCGCTGGCAGCGTCTGGGTCAACCAGTACGACGGCGGCGACATGACCGCGCCGTTCGGTGGCTTCAAGCAGTCGGGCAACGGCCGTGACAAGTCGCTGCATGCGCTGGAGAAGTACACCGAGCTGAAGGCGACCTGGATCAAGCTGTAATCCCAGGGGGCCGCTTTGCGGCCCATTCGCGGCACAAGGCCGCTCCTACAGGGGCATGCGTTTCCCTGTAGGAGCGGCCTTGTGCCGCGAATGGGCTGCAAAGCAGCCCCAAGAACTCAAGAGGTCAAGGATGCGTTGGGGGACCTACTTCGCCGTACTGGCATCGGTGCTCAGTGTCGGGCTGGCGCTGGGCGTGAGCATGCCGCTGGTGTCCCTGCGTCTGGAAGCCTGGGGCTATGGCAGCTTCGCTATCGGCGTAATGGCCGCGATGCCGGCGCTGGGTGTGCTGGCAGGTGCCAGCCTGGCCAGCCGCCTGGCCGGCTGGGTCGGTGTGCCCTCGGCCACGCGCATATGCCTGTGGGGCGGCGCGCTGTCGATCGGCCTGGTGGCACTGCTGCCCAGCTACCCATTGTGGCTGCTGTTGCGGCTGATGATCGGCATGTCCCTGACCGTGGTGTTCATCCTCGGCGAAAGCTGGATCAACCAACTGGTGGTCGAGCAATGGCGTGGCCGCTTGGTGGCGCTGTATGGCAGCAGCTATGCCCTCAGCCAGCTGGCCGGCCCGCTGGTGCTGGGCTTTCTCGGCTCGGATGACGACTTCGGCTTCTGGGCCGCGACCGGCCTGCTGCTGGTGGCGCCGCTGATTCTCCTTGGGCGTGGTGGTGCGCCCAGTACAGAGGCCTGCAGCGTCACCTTCGGCGACCTGTTCGCCTTCTGCCGGCGTTTGCCGGTGATCGCCTGGGCCATTGCCCTGTTCGCCTCGTTCGAGGCGATGATCCTGACCTTGTTGCCGGTGTACTGCCTGCAGCAGGGCTTCAGCACCGAAATCGCCCTGTTCATGGTCAGTACCGTGGTGGTGGGCGACGCAGTGCTGCAGCTGCCCATTGGTGCGCTGGCCGACCATATGTCGCGGCGCACCCTGTTCACCGGCTGCGCGGTGACCTTGCTGTTGTCCAGCCTGGCGATTCCGCTGTTGTTGCACACGCCGGCGATCTGGCCGTTGTGGGTGTTGTTCGGCGCCAGTGCGGGGGGCTTGTTCACCTTGTCGCTGGTGCTGATCGGCGAGCGCTACCGCGATGATGAGCTGGTGCGGGCCAATGCCCATGTGGCGCAACTGTGGGGCATTGGCTGCCTGCTCGGGCCGTTGTTGGCGGGGGCGGGGGGC